>JANPJC010000160.1:0-39881 GCA_031425315.1 Chitinophagales bacterium | reverse complement strand
AACCAACGCCGTAGAAGCGAAAAAACTGATAGACGAAAGCGGCCTGAAAGTGCAGAGTGCCATACAGCTGAGTGAAGCTGCTGAATTGGTGAAGAAAGCCGTAGCATAAATGATTGGATAAATTTCAAAACCGTCTCGCCTTAGGCGAGACGGTTTTTTTATGCCCTTTATTGAGTAAGAAATTTGAGATAATTTATCGAACTTACCGGAACGATTAAAAACGTAATGCTCAATCTTTATCAACAGCTACAGCCATTTTAATTTATAGATTATGAAAAAAAGAGTTTCAGTATTGATTTTGTTCCTGGTTTCAATATTGTGCAATACAGCTGAAAAAGCCTGCGCACAAAATACCACTCCCCTTCGCCTGGGTGTAGCCGGTATTTCTCACGGTCATTCGGGTTGGATATTTGAGAGAAATAATAAAATCCCATTAAATGTAGTGGGCATATACGAACCGGATACGCAACTTGCACAACAATTCATATCCCGTTATAAGCTCAACCCAAAATTATTTTACACTGACCTCGAAAAAATGCTCGACGCTGTTAAACCTGAAGCCGTTGTCGCATTTGGCTCGATTCATGCTCACCTTGCTGCAGTAGAAGCCTGTGCCCCACGCGGTATTCATGTAATGGTTGAAAAACCATTGGCAGTAAGTTTAGATCATGCCAACAAAATGAAAACATTGGCTGATCAATATAAAATTCAGTTATTGACCAATTACGAAACCTCTTGGTATCCTTCAACTGAAAAATCTTATCAGCTGGCAAATGATAGCGGATTTTTTGGCGGCATAAAAAAGATGGTGATCCATGATGGTCATGAGGGTCCGAAAGAAATTGGTGTAAGCAAAGAATTTTTACAATGGCTCACCGATCCGGTTTTAAATGGCGGTGGTGCAATCATAGATTTTGGATGTTATGGTGCAAATCTAATGACCTGGTTGATGAAGGGGCAGGAACCAATATCAGTAACAGCTACTACCCATCAATTTAAACCTTCCATATATCCTGAGGTAGATGATGAAGCGAACATAGTTTTATCGTACCCTTCTGCGAGCGGTATTATACAGGCGTCCTGGAACTGGCCTTTTGGCCGTAAGGATATGGAAATCTATGGCGAAACAGGATATATTTTCGCCGATAACCGTAATGATATGCGGTTAAAAAATAAGGGCACCATTGTTGAGATTAAAAAGCACGTGAATATAACAGAGGCGTTTGTATACGATGATCCATTTGCTTACTTCACAGACGTAGTTCGTAAGAAAATCAGTGTACCCAGATTCGGTCTTTATTCACTGGAGAATAATATGATCGTTGTGAAAATTCTTGAACTTGCAAAAGAAAGCGCGAAAACAGGCCGCACAATTTTTTTCACGAAAACTATGAACAATTAAAAGTCGTATTTAAATTTGTTAGCATACACATAGTCGATTGTGTAATTTGATTATCAAATGATGTTGATTGAAATATGGATCAGGGAATTACAGTCAGGTATAATCTGGAAGAAGCCGATATCAGCAGAGTTGTTGATTTGCATCGAGCGATCTATGCAAATGAATTTCAGTATGGACCTTCATTTGTAAAGTATGTAGAAGAAAGTTTCCGCGTCTTTTTTCCAAGATATGATGCAGAAAAAGACAGGGCATGGATCTGTGAGGATAAAGGTTTGCTGGTAGGATTTCTTTTATTGATACATCACAGTGAAGAATCGGTACAGTTAAGATATTTCATCCTCAATCCGGAGAATCGTGGCCAGGGGGTGGGCAATACTTTAATGGATGGATTTGTGAGCTTTATGAAAGAGAAAAATTACACGCATGCATTTCTTTTCACTACAGCAGAATTAACGGCTGCCGGTCATCTATACAAAAAATACGGATTTAATCGTACCGAGCAATTTTATTCAGAAAGGTTTGGAAGACCAGTATTGGAACAGCGCTTCGATTTAAGATTGTAATCGTTCACAAGTAAATCCATTTCGCAAAAGTCTTTATTCGCGCTTTCACCCGAAACATATTCAGGTTGAATTATTAAACTTTCATTTACTGCGGAATGTGTGTGCGATTTTTTTGCAAATACAAAATGTCAGATACGAATTTCCTTCTCATAAAGGAATAAATCAATTAAATAAAAATTGTACAGGTTTAATGATGTTATGCTTATTTTGGAGAATAATTCAACAATTTACTTCATATGAGTGATTCTGTTTTTACTGCCGTTGATAAGTACATTAATAACTTATTTGTACCCGCCGACTCAACACTTGCGGCTACTATGGAAGCTGCAAAAAAAGAAGGTATCCCTGCTATCAGTATTTCATCGGGCCAGGGAAAATTACTTTATCTGCTTTCAAAGATGTCGAAGCCTCAAACCATACTTGAAATCGGCACGCTGGCAGGTTTCAGTACAATATGGTTTGCAAGATCTCTTCCAGAGAATGGAAAAATTGTAACCCTTGAGCTTGATCCACACCATGCTGCTGTAGCTCGAAAAAATCTGGAAGGTGCAGGGGTGGCGCATAAGGCTGAAATTCGTGTGGGAAATGCATTGGTTTCAATGGACAAAATGATCAGCGAGCAGAAAGAAAAATTTGATCTTATATTTATTGATGCGGACAAACCTCCATATGCCGAATACTTTTTAAAATCGCTGGAACTTTCACATCCGGGAACTGTGATAATTGCAGACAACGTGGTGAGGGAAGGAAAAATTCTGGATGAAAAAACAGATGATGAAGATATCGCCGGCATTCAACGATTTATTGAAACATTGGCGGCCAGTGATAAAGTGGAGGCAACTATTTTGCAAACTGTCGGTGAAAAAGTACACGACGGTATTTCCATAGCGATTGTAAAATAAATCTGCCTGGTATAAGCCGGCATCAAAATATTAATTGGAAATGAACCGGATTGACAGATTGTTTGGTATGCTGACCTTGCTGCAGTCGAAAAAATTTGTGCCGGCTGAAAAAATTGCAGAGAAGTTTAATATCAGCATCCGTACCGTTTACCGGGATATCAAAGCTCTCTGTGAATCGGGGGTGCCGATCAGCTTTGAACAGTACAAAGGCTACTTTATCGTCCAGGGATATTTTCTTCCGCCAGTTGCATTTACGCCGGAAGAAGCCAACGCCATGCTGCTGATGGAAACTATGGTGGCAGCCTTCGCCGATCAATCCATCCATAATCATTACGGCACTGCTTTGAATAAAATTAAGTCTGTAATGAGGTCTGCTGAAAAAGATAAGATAGAACAGCTTTCCCATAACATAAAGTTCCAGGTACCGGAACGGTTTTATCTGAATGTTGAACACCTGTCACTTTTACAAAATGCAATCATAGCCAAAGAGGTAATTGAAATGGCTTACCTGAACAATAACGGTGAATCATCAACGCGAAAAGTAGAAGCGATCGGTTTGATTTTTTATGCTTTTAACTGGCACCTGATCGGCTGGTGCCATCTGCGCTCCGATTACCGCGATTTCAAAATCAGTGGCATCAGGAAACTCAAAAATACCGGGTTGCCGTTCGCTAAACAGGATCATATGGCATTAGACGACTACATGAAACTACTTCCTGTTAATTATTAAACCGACTGCCATAGGGTTGACAGTTTGTATCCTTTATTTTGTTGCTACACCAAAATGAAATACAATGTCATTTATTGCAATGTTTTTAAAAGAACTGGAAAAAGAATCGCAGACGACTAGAAAAATGTTGTCGCGAATACCGGATGACCGGTTTGACTGGCAGCCTCACCATAAAAGCATGACGGTAAAGAGGCTGGCAATACATATTGCCGAATTGCCAACCTGGGTGACGTTGGCCTTAACGACTGACGAATTGGATTTCATATCCGCACCTTATAAACCTCCGACGATCAATAATACGGTTGAACTGATGGAGCTTTTTGAGAAATCGTTGATAGATGGACGTACGCACCTCGTGGAATCAAACGAAAATAAATTGAATGAGCTGTGGACAATGAGAAGTGGTGCATATATCATCAGCACTGATTCAAGGGCTGAAGTGATCCGCATGGCGTTTAACCAGATCGTACATCATCGGGCGCAAATGGGAGTTTATCTGCGGTTACTGGATATACCTATACCCGGCAGCTATGGTCCAAGTGCCGACGAGGAATATGTCGCTCCTTCCTGAATCCAACTATTTCGTACTTAACTGAGAAATGTTAAAACACAGTGCAACGGATTAACAGCGGCTTATGTCAACCGGTTACAGGCATTGTTATGACACTAAGCAGAATAATTATTTTAATATCGGCAGTATTTATTCTTATGCTGATTTCCTGCAGGAAATCCGACAGTAATAATATTGCAGGCGCTTCAGGAAAAGTTGAAATTTATCTGCTTGATAAAGCAGTATGGGTTCCGGGAAAATGCCAGGTAGATGCTTCAAAATCGATAATTGACGCACAGCCGATTATAATGGATAGTGATATTGTTGCCTACTATAGCAGTGAAAATGCATTTGAAGTCAATGCAGTTGCCTTTCAGAGAATAATTGGGTTATCCGACAAAACTGCATTCGCAGTAACACTCAATAAAGAGGTGATTTATTACGGCATATACAAACCAATTTTTTCAAGCTCATCATGTGATCATTCCATCACGATGAGTACGTTAACTTTTAATATTAATGAATTCAGGCTAAGAATGGGACTCGGTTACCCGGGCCTGTTACAGGGAATTACGGTTGAGGATCAGCGTAATCAAACCAACCTTTTGAGTGCTCTCGAAAAACAAGGTAAACTGAAATAGTTTTCTGATCGATAATTAGTACAATTAAGCAGCCGTGGATAACCGATCCATGGCTGTTTCTTTATTGAGCAAAAAACTCCACACCTCATCCGGTTGAAAATCCCGGATGTTATGCTGGTATTGACTGATCGCATTGGAACTATATTTGAATAAGTTTTCATATTCCTAATTATTAATCCCAATATTATTATGCGCTCAACTGGAACGGATTTAAAAGTAAAGGCCAATGGAATTGAAATTTGCTATGATGACCTCGGCACAGGCACACTTCCAGTCATTTTTATCCATGGATTTCCTTTTAATAAAAGTTCCTGGCAGCCTCAGTTACAAGGATTACAGCAGCAATTCAGGGTAATTGCTTACGATGTTCGTGGATTCGGTCAGTCACAGGCAGGGGATGAAAAACTAACCGTCACGCTAATGGCCAACGACCTGATTAAATTGATGGAGTCGCTTGAAATTGAAAAATCCGTGATTTGCGGATTATCAATGGGTGGCTATATCGCACTCAATGCTGTGACGCGTTTCCCTGATCGGTTTGCAGCAGTTATTTTGGCCGACACGCAATGCATTAACGACACGCCGGAAGCCGCAAAAAAGCGCTATGATACTGCAGAAAGTATTCAGAAAGACGGCAGTCAGAAATTTGCTGAAGGTTTTATGTCAAAACTTTTTGCAGCTGACACTACTTCATCAAATAAATCTCTGCTGGAAACTGTCAACAGCATGATTACAGCTACTTCTGTCCCGACACTCGTTGCGGCACTCGATGCACTCGCCCAACGGACAGAAACCTGTACAGAATTGAAAAATGTTACGACGCCATCATTGATTATTTGCGGTGAAGAAGACGTTATCACTCCCCCCGCCCAGTCAGAATCCATGCATAACAACTTATCTGCATCAGAAATGGTAATAATCCCGAATGCCGGACATTTGTCAAACCTTGAGCAGCCGGCACTTTTCAACGAAATTTTGCAGAATTACCTCAACAGCCTAACAACATCGTGAAAAGCCACTTTTTTTAACAGAATAATACCATACTTCCGCCGCTTCATAACGTTGACTTTTTCCCCAAAAATCACGAGCTTCGGCTTCCGCCACCAGGTGTCAGACACTTGGAACCCATACTTAAGCAGCGATCCTGCGAAAGTGTCTGACACCTAAGGCGGAAATTGTTATTTTTATTGCCGATTCAACTTTTCACCAGATAACCATTCACCAATTGAAAACGTTCTCGATATTCCTCGTTTTGCTTTTTTCTTCCTGTTTATTAAATGCTCAGAATAATATTGACAAAGCCATACAGGCATTTTCTGAAAAGTTTCCGCAGGAAAAAGTTTACCTGCTGTACGATAAAGGGGTATATGTCGCTGGCGATAACCTGTTTTTTAAAGCCTTTGTTTTTGATGGATTCAATCGTTCAAAAGTTTCCACTAACCTCAATGTGGAATTATTCAACGCTTCAAAAAAACTCGTCCATCAGCAAATGATCCCTTTGTTTGAAGGAGAAGGAAACGGAAGTTTCGCACTATCTGATTCACTGGCAGAGGGAGTATACTATATAAGGGCATATACACAATGGATGTTGAACTTTGATGAACGTTATCAATATGTTCAGCCTTTCACATTATACAATGTTACTTCAAAGAAAAAACTGGTAAAGGATACATTGACACAATGGACAGCAGAAGCTTTTGCGGAAAGCGGAACTTTAGTGGAAGGAGTAACCACTAAAATTGCAGTGCGGTTGAAATCAGACGGCGTTCTTCCCGAATCCTGGAGTGGATATGTTTTTGAGGAGTCAAAACCAGCAGAAAAAATTACAACTTTCAATTCGCTTGACAGAAATGTAGGGGTGTTTTTTCTTGTGCCGGAGAAAAGTAAAAAATACAAAGCGGTAATACAAGATAACAAGGGACGCAAATCGACGATTTCACTACCGGCACCTGTTTCATCGGGAGTCAGTTTGCAAGTTAACAGTACACCAAAGGCCGTATTTTTTTCTATTCGTTTCAAGGATGTACCGGCAGCCCTTAATGAATACACCATTGTTGGCACTATCAACAGTACGCTGGTGTACAGAGCCAAAATAAAAACCGATGTAAACGGTGCAGCCAGTTCAATTCCGGTTGACAAACTCATTAATGGCGTTCTTCAACTCACGTTATTTGACAAAAATGAAAATGTTGTTGCTCAACGTTTATGTTTCATTGCCCCAACAGAACTACAGCTCAATGAACCCTCCTTTGCTAAAATTTATCTCAGCAAAACCACCAGGGGTTTAAACGGCTTCGAAATATTGCCGGATACATCTTACCAGAACTATAGTCTTTTAGTAATGGACGGCGCTACACCAAATAGATTTGAAGAGGAAAATTTATTAAGCAGTTTCTGGCTTACGGGTGACCTTCCCGGTAAAATTCATGCACCGGCGAAATATTTAGGATATGATGCCAATAGCGATGCCCTCGACGTTTTAATGATGACAGAAAAATGGCAACGTTTTAGCTGGGCATCGATACTGAAAGGTGAATATCCTGAAATAAAATTCAAACCTTCAACTTATCTCGGTTATTCAGCCACTGTATTAGGATCCGGGGCAACTACATCAAGAGAAACAATCAACCTGATATTTTATTACAAAGACTCCACCACCCAGGTGGCACAGGTGGAAACTGATAGCAAAGGAAGCTTCGAACTCAATAATCTGATGTTTGAAGATGCAGTAAAAGTGTACTACCAAATCAATAACAGAAAAGGTAATACTAAAGATGTAAAAATCACATTTGAAACACACAACAAATTTCTGGAGTACAAAGGCAATTTTCCTGCAGCTGGATATATACTTGTCAACAGAACTGGTAAAGATCCTTTACCGATTGAAGCAGAGCGGGGTTTTCAAACCCGAAATAATTTTTCGCAGACCGAACAGAAATACAAGGAGCTGGTGGAAATTAAAGTAACCGCTCAGAAAAAGAATTTAACACAAGAGCTCAATGAAAAATTAAGTTCTGGAATGTTCCGGTCGATGAATGAAACCGTTTTTGATTTTGTAAACGAAAATGAAACAGCCATTTCGGCCACCAATGTTTTACAGTGGTTGCAGGGCAGAGCAGCGGGAGTACAGATTCAAATGCAGGGCGCAGATTATGTGGCCACTATCAGGGGCACCAGGGCACAGCTTTATCTCAATGAAATGGCTGTTGATGCCTCAACTATCAGCACCACCCCAATGTCGGATATCGCCATGGTAAAAATAATCCGCGGCCCGATGCTGGGCGGTGCAGGTGGCGGCGGGGGTGGTTCAATCCTCATTTATACACGGCGGGGAGATTCTCAAAAATCAACTAAAACAGCTCCTCCTTCGCTTAATTACAGCACATTAAACGGTTATGCCAAACCGACAATATTTCCGGAGCCGGATTATAAGGAGGCGATATTTAAAGGTATCGTAAAAGACACAAGAGACGTACTCGTTTGGAAACCCTATCTGGCCATAGAAAACAATAAGCCGCTCAATATCCGGTTTTACAATAACGATAATGCCGGCGTCATCAGGGTCGTAATTATTGGTTTTTCCAAGGAAGATGATATTCCCATGTTTTACAATGAGACTTTAAAATAACATTCACTTTATTCGTTACTCAAGATAATAAACCAAGGTTTTTTTGAATAGATGGTGTATCAGTGTAAATGACTTTTCGCGAGTTCAAAAAGAAAAATGTATTACCTTAAGTGAAATAAGTCGTTAGCCAAAACCTGTAAATTTTTCGTCGTGAATGCTATTGCAAACCATGCTTCAACTGAAGAAGTGATCAGGGACAACCTGGATTTCACTTTGTTTTCATGGTCGGTGCAAAAAGGAATTTCACCACTGGCTGTGAGCCACACTAAGGGAGTTTACCTGTATGACTTTGACGGAAAGCGATATCTGGATTTTTCCTCTGGCCTGATGAATGTTAATATTGGCCATGGTGACCAACGGGTAACCCAGGCCGTTAGTGATCAGATGCATCAGGTAAGTTATGTTACGCCTGGCTGCGCTACCAAAGTAAGAGGTGACCTTGGAAAAATGATCGCTTCAATTACTCCTGGTGACCTGAATAAGACTTTTTTCACTGTATGCGGTGCAACGGCAATAGATAACGCCATCAAGCTGGCGAGAATGTATACCGGCAAACACAAAATTATTGCGCGTTACCGGGCTTTTCATGGCGCCTCTTATGGGGCAATGAGTGCCGGCGGAGATCCCAGAAAATTACCTGCCGATGCACAACAGGTTCCCAATATCATTCATGTTGAAGATCCCTATTGCTACCGTTGTCCATGGGGACAGCAAATAGAAACCTGCCAACGCGAATGTGTAAGTCATATTGAAAGGGTTATTCAATTTGAAGGTCCGGATAATATTGCGGCCATACTGATGGAAGGAGAAAGCGGTTCATCGGGCTGTATTAAATATCCTCCCGACTACCTTCAAAAAATTCGTGCACTCTGTGATAAGTACAACATCCTTCTTATAGCAGATGAAGTGATGAGTGGATTCGGCAGATGCGGCGACTGGTTTGCCGTGAATAAAGCCGGTGTTATTCCCGACATGATAGCTACCGCAAAAGGTATTACAGCAGGCTATCTCCCGTTTGGGGCACTCATTGTTTCTGACAGGATTGCTTCAAACTATGATTCGCATCCTTTATACCTTGGGCTCACCTATTCAGCGCACCCGGTTTGTTGCGCCGCAGCTTTAGAGGTGATGAAAATTTATATTGAAGACAAACTTTTTGAGAACACTAATGCAGTAAGTGAATACCTGAAAGTCGGAGTCGAAAAATTAATTGCGAAACACTTTTCAATTGGTGACTTCAGATTAACCGGATTATTGGGCTGTATTGAATTGGTAAAAAACAGAATTACTAAAGAACCGATGGCTCCCTTTAATGCTAAAGCAAGTGAAATGGATGTGATGAATAAAGTTGCCGCAAGTCTTAGAGCTTCCGGCATGTATACATTTGTAAGATGGAACTATATATTTATCGCGCCGCCATTATCAATCACCGAAGAGCAAATTGATGAAGGCCTCAACATAATAAGCAAAGCGCTGAATATCGCCGATCAGAATTGCATTTGATTTATGCTTATATGGCATATCAGTTTCCTGTAAACCAGATAATCAAAATAATTATGGTATCGCCTCGCGGATTCCGATCTTTAGCATTATCATTTGAAGGCGTAACCGAAGCACCTCATTTCCACAGAACTTCATTCAGAATTGGAAAAAAAATATTTGCCACTATGGATGAACAGAAAAATGAAGTAATGGTAAAATTGACACCTGCTGAGCAATCAGTGTTTAGTGAGATTGATCCGGAAATGATCTACCCGGTTCCTGGCAAATGGGGATTAAATGGCTCAACGTTTATTGCGCTGAGAAAAGTGAAAAAAGACTTATTATCAGATGCACTGGAAAGAGCTTATGCAGGTGTAACAGAAAAAAAAGTAAATAACCAAAATAATTATTCCAATCCAAACTAATATGAAGAGAAGATCATTTATTTATTCGGGAACCCTTGCAGGTTTAACATACAGTCTGTTTCCATTATCGTCGTGTACCTCCAGTGTGGCCCCATCTCCTGATGCCGGCAAATCTGTTGCAACATTTGAACTGGAGGAAATAACAATCAGCAGCCTTCAGGAAAAAATGAACGCGGGCACACACAGTTCCAAAACAATTACACAAATGTATCTCGACAGGATTGCAACAATAGACAAATCGGGCCCATCCTTAAATGCTGTTGTTGAAATTAATCCTGATGCATTGAAGATTGCAGGAGAGATGGATGAAGAAAGGAAAAATAAAAAGATTCGTGGTCCATTACATGGCATTCCCGTTTTGATAAAGGAAAACATCGACACTGCCGATCAAATGCAAACCACTGCCGGTGCGCTGGCACTCGCGGGAAACAAAGCCTCAAAAG
Organism: Chitinophagales bacterium; assembly: GCA_031425315.1. GTDB lineage: Bacteria > Bacteroidota > Bacteroidia > Chitinophagales > Chitinophagaceae > Pollutibacter. The sequence goes on along the minus strand of JANPJC010000160.1, from coordinate 29,115 downwards.
ATGCAAATATTGTAAAATTATTAAGAGAAGCCGGAGCTGTATTGCTGGGAAAAACTAATCTGAGCGAGTGGGCCAATTTCCGGTCAAGCCGTTCATCAAGTGGCTGGAGCGGAAGAGGGGGCCAAACAAAGAATCCATACATATTAGATCGCTCCCCCTGCGGTTCCAGTTCAGGATCCGGAGTGGCTGTGGCGGCCAATTTTTGCGTTGTGGCTATCGGTACAGAAACAGATGGATCTATATCTTGTCCCGCTTCAATTAACGGGATCGTGGGCATTAAACCTACTGTTGGCTTGTTAAGCCGTAGTGGTATAATTCCGATATCAGCTACACAGGATACAGCGGGTCCTCTCGCCCGTACAGTTGCAGATGCAGCGGCTTTTTTAAGTGTTTTGGCCGGAGCAGATGATGCTGACCCGGTAACTGCCAACAGCAAAGGGAAAATTCAAAAAGATTACAGTACATTTTTAGATAAGAATGCATTGAAAGGAAAAAGAATTGGAATGGATCCGAAAGTGTTGAAACAACATGAAGGGATAGACGAAATTTTTCAGCAGGCTTTATCCGACTTGAAATCTGCAGGTGCCGAAATTGTTGAAGTGAGTTTCCTCGATAAAAACCGCGAATCAGGTGATGCTGAATTCCAGGTGCTACTGTATGAATTTAAAGACGGTGTAAATAAATATCTGGCTACTGCCAATGCACCTGTTAAGACACTCGAAGAAGTTATTGCTTTTAACAAAGCAAATGATTCGACATCAATGCCGTTTTTCAAACAGGAATTACTTGAACAATGCCAGGCAAAGGGCGATCTCAAATCAAAAGAGTACAAAGACGCATTATCGAAAACACTTTCCGGCAGAAAGTTTATTGACGACCTGATGAGTACTAACAATTTAAGTGCAATTGTAACACCTGCCAATGGCGCCAGCTGGTGTATCGATCTTGTAAATGGTGATGCTTTTACAGGCTATGGTGGTTATTCGCTGGCCGCGAAAACAGGATATCCTTCTGTAACAGTACCCATGGGTATGTTACAGGGATTACCAACCGGCATTGTGTTTTTTGGAAAAGCTTATGATGAAGGTGGTCTTATTTCACTCGCGTATGCATACGAACAAATTTCCAGAAAACGAACAGTGCCAACATTTCAGGCTTCATTGCAGGCTTGATAAATTATATCAATAATTGTTTCACGTGAACCGTATTTATTATGACGCTGGAGCATGTTGCAATCTGGACCTCACAACTTGAAGTATTGAAAGATTACTATATCAATTTTTTCAATGCGGTACCAAATCAGAAATATAGTAATCCGCTTAAACATTTTGAAAGTTACTTTCTGCAATTTGAATCCGGCGCGAGGCTGGAATTGATGTCGAGGCCCAACATTCCAGACAATCTTAATGACACTGTGCAACAACAATATAAGGGTATCATTCATCTCGCTTTTGGTGTAGATACTATGTCAAAAGTGGATCATAAAGCGCAGGAATTAAAAGAAGCCGGATTCAGGATATTAAGTGGCCCCAGAAAAACGGGTGACGGATATTATGAATTTGAAACACTAGACCCCGACAATAACAGGATTGAAGTGACTACACTGTTCAGCGAATAATTAATGGTACATTAGTCAGATATTGTAGTGGTAAAATTTACAACCTAACGGCTTAACCGTTTTCAAATAATAATGAACCAGCCTAACGCCGGAAGGAAAATTGCGCATATCATCAGCAGAAACAGTAACTGGACCAGCAATGGTGTCATTCGTTTCTATAAGGCAAATGGAGTATATGCCCGTAAAGTGAAATGGATATCATTTCTGAAATTTTTTTTACTTGCTTCGGGGATGGCGTTTTGCGCAGCAGGCATCTTTTTCTTCTTTGCTTATAACTGGTCCGCGATGCATCCATTCGCTAAATTAGGAATTGCTCAGGGTCTGGTTACAATACCTGCCCTTTTAGCTGTGTTTCTAAAATCTCAAGTCTTTGTCAAACGAATTTTACTGACCGCATCTTCCCTGATGACAGGTGTGCTGTTTGCTGTTTTTGGCCAGATCTATCAAACAGGTGCTGACACGTACGATTTCTTTTTAGCCTGGAGTTTGTTTATTGCGATCTGGGTAGTTGTAGCAGACTTCGCTCCCTTATGGCTCATTTTCGTGATATTGATTAATACAACAGTTTTCTTCTTTTTTGAACAGGATGTGAGAGTATGGATAGAAAATGCAAGAATGAATATTCACTTTGCAATTAACATGTTTTTTGTTTTGATGTTTTTATGGTCTGGCCAAATGAAAATTTTAAAAAATAAACCCGGGTGGTTAATTCAAATTATTGCCCTGTGCGCGATCACCTCATTAACACTCAGTGTGATATTTGGCATATATGGTCATCAAAACATACATTTTCCGATTGCGATAGTATGTCTGCTGGTATTTTTTACATTGGCCATTTTGTATGGATTAAGATCCAGATCATTTTTCTGGCTGTCGACTATTGGTTTCAGTTTGATTGCAATCATTTGTGCGCTGATTATAAAACCATTTGACGACCTCGAATTAAGCTTCCTTTTTGTTTCAGTATTTATTATCGGATCAACTTCTTTGCTGATCTATCAACTCCTTCAACTTAAAAAAAGATGGTTCAATGAAAACTGATACCTTACAAAAAATCATCAATAATATTCGTATTGAATATGAAGAAGAGCTTGAATTTGATCAGAAGGAAATAGAAAAAGCATTTACAGCAAGTGATTCATCGTTTTCCAATATCACTATAAAGGTTTTATCTGTAGCAGGTGGCATATTAGCAGCGATTTTCCTAACAGGATTTCTTTTTATTGCGGGTATCAGTGATTCTTCTGTCAGTATGATGATCACAGGAATCATTTTTGTAACAGGGTCCATTATCGTTAACAAACTGGTAGACAATCTTACGCTGGATACAGCATCTATTACGCTGTACATTGTTGGTGTAGTAATTTTTTCGATCGGATTTATGGAAACCAGCGATTCACATAATTGGCTTTGCTTTATATTGATTGGTATCGCAATGGCCACTTTATTTTTTTCAGAAAGTTTTATGCTGGTCTTTTTAGGAACGCTGCTTTTTCATTTTGCAATAATTTATTATTTTGAAAATAGGAATGCAGTTAATTTAATGCAGTTCCCCATTCTATTATGTGGTTTTACGCTTGTTTGGTTAACGCTGTCAGAAGCACGCATCATAACATTCAGCAGAAAAGCAAATATCATTTTTAAACCACTGCAGGCTGGTTTTTTTGTTGCGTTTATCGCGGAATTATTATTTATTACAGAATCCTCCTTTCTCTTTCCCACAAGATATTCTTACCTGATCCTCTCCCTGGGAATGGGCAGTGCGACTATCATACTGTTGTATAATGTTATGCAATCATTACAATCCGTGAATATCCGTTCGCGCCTTTTTGTATACATCACGGCGCTTGCATTGGTGATACCAACTATTTATGCACCATATATCAGCGGAGCACTATTGCTGATAGTATTGAGTTTTCATTATGGATTTACCAGTCAGTTTATTATCAGTATTGGACTTTTGATCTATGGAACTTCGCGGTTTTATTATAACATGCAGATAAGCCTGCTAAACAAATCAATTATCCTTTTTGCAACGGGACTGGTAATCATTGGCACCTGGTATTATTTCACTCAACAAATTAAAAAGGATGAAAAGATATAGCACCATTTTTATCATTGTTAATCTTTTGTTGCTGTTGGTTTATACCAACTATTCGATATATGCCAAAGAAAAAATGCTTGCTGAAGGCCAACTTGTTTTGCTTCGATTGGCACCAGTTGATCCCCGATCACTGATTCAAGGTGATTATATGCGGCTGAGTTATGAAATCACCACAGATCTGGAAGATTCATTACCAGCAAAGGGATATTGCATTATTGTGACCGACAACAATAACATCGGGAAAAGAATCCGATTTCAAAGAACTTTGCTGCCATTGTCGAACGGCGAAAAAGCCATTGGCTACAGCAAACTGGATTCATGGTCTATAAAAATCGGTGCGGAATCTTATTTTTTCCAGGAAGGGGAAGGAGAAAAATTCGGGAAAGCAAAATATGGTGGATTAAAAATTGATGAGTATGGCAATAGCGTACTGGTAGGTCTTTTCAACGAACAATTTGAACAAATCAGGTAAAATAATGAGTTTATTTTAAACAATTAAGACTACCTGAATAAGTCGATTTAAACTGTCCCGGTCACAACTATTTATTTCTTTATCTCTTATATTTACAAACCTTGAAGTAAAGCCCGATACCCGATTCAGAAAACTGATCTTACCCTCACAACCCACAGACCAGGATCTAAAAATTTATAAGATTTTACATGTGTAAACAACTCGCGTCGGGAACTACCCTAAGGCATGTTTTGGCATTTGCTATTGTGTTCTTCTTTCAGGTCGCTGGCCTGAGATCGAATGCCCAAAACAAAAGCGAAACCGGCCTGCCATTAATAACCAACTATAATCCTGAGGTAAGACCATATGTTCAATCATGGGCTGCCATTGAAGACAATAGAGGTATTATGTACGTTGGTGTTGCAAAAGGTATTCTGGAATACGATGGCACTAAATGGCGTGCAATAAAAGCCGAACGACCCGACGATATGGATGCTGTTCGTTCAATGGCAAAGGATCAGAAAGGTATAATTTACTATGGTGCGGTGGGTGAAATAGGTTATCTGGGTAAAGACAGTACGGGTATGGTAATGGCAAAATCCCTGATTCACCTGGTCCCGGAAAAAGATAAAAATTTCCTGGCCGTCTGGTCGGTCAATACCGCGGGTGATGATGTCTATTTTCAATCGAGAGAAAATTTAATCAGGATTAACCCGATAACAAAAGCAGTAAAAGTGTGGACGCCCGAAACCCGCTTTCTGTATACCTTTTATCTGAATAATACTTTGTTTGTTCATCAGCAAGGTAAGGGATTATTCAAAATGGTAAAGGATCAGCTGGAATTGATTCCAGGAAGCGAATTCACCGGCGATGAAAGAATGCAGGTCATGTTGCCATATCCCTCAGAGAACGGTATGAAACGCTACCTGGTCGGTCTGTTTTATTCAGGTTTGTACATTTTTGATGGGAAATCATTTACAAAACTGAAAACGGAGGCTGACAATATTTTTAAAAATGCATTACTGTATAAAGGAGCTATTCTAGATGAAGAAACTTATGCGCTAGGCACTACAGGAGGGGGACTGGTTATGATTAATCCCCAGGGGAAATTGCTAAAAATCTATAACCGATCGACAGGATTACAGGATGAATCTGTTTATGGATTATACAAGGATAGTCAAAATAAATTATGGCTCACATTGGATGTGGGAATTTCAAGTGTGGATTACAATGCCCCATACAGCATTTTCTCTACTACCTCCGGTATTAATTCCAGCACCTTAATACTCACCCGCTTTAAAGGGGAGCTATTTTTGGGAACAACAAATGGCTTACTCAAATTCAATCCTTCCAGAAGACAGTTTGAAAAAGTGGAAGGGCTGCCATCTCACCAGATTTTTGATCTCAGGGAAGATGGAGATGACCTTCTTGTACCGGCAGATGGATTATATGCTTATAGAAATGGGAAAATCAGATTGTTGCAGGAATCCAAAGGTGGCGACTTGTCTATTGTGTCGTTAATGATTCCCGATAGCAAACCAAATATTTTATTCGCCGGCACCTCAACAGGGCTTGTTATATTTTCAAGGCAAACGAATGAACAATGGAAACTTGTTGGGAGTATGCGGGATATAACAGAACCCGTGTGGTCACTTGGCGAAGAAAAAGATGGGAAAATCTGGGCGGGTACACAAAACGGAAATGTTTATTTGATTGACCCCGTTTTCAACAGTAATGGTTATCCTGATTTGGCAAAGTTTAAGGCAGAAAAATTCGATGAATCCCACGGATGGACGAATGCTACTGGTGGATTTATTGAGTTAGATAAACAAATTTTTTTTACAGGCAGCAAGGGATATTTCAAATTTGATCACACAAAGAAAAAATTTCAGCCCGATACTGTTTTTGGCAGGTTCCCGAACGGCGGGGGTGATGAAGAAAATGAGTTAATAAAAGATCATACCGGAAGAGTTTGGGTTCATTTTGGAAAAGAAACCTACACTGCGAACCCGAAGCCGGACGGCACCTATAGCTTTGACCGTACACCATTTCTTCCACTGTCAGAACGGTCAATTTCCAGAATTTATCCCGAAGACAATGGAATCACATGGATTACAATAACGGAAGGACTACTGCGATATGACGAAAATCTGAAAAAGAATTATGATCAACCCTACAAGACCATCATAACCGGCGTATCAAATGGTAAGAGCCATCTTAATCCTGAGATGGATATATCTAACGGCTTGCCTGAAATTGACTATAAAAATAACTCGCTACGATTCGACTTTGCTGCGCCCTTTTTCGAACAGGAAAATCAAACTCAATATCAAACCTGGCTCGAAGGTTTCGAAGATGAATGGAGTGAACTGGGTACCAATCATTATAAAGAATATACTAATCTTCCTTCGGGTAAATACACTTTTCATGTACGGGCGAAAAATGTTTATAATAAATTAAGTGAAACGTCAAGTTTCGCTTTGCAGGTTACACCACCCTGGTACGCCACCTGGTGGGCCTATCTTTTTTATGCATTGGTTGCAGGAGGTATAATTGCGTTAATAGTACGATACAGAACACTTCACCTCAGAGAGCAACATAGGGCGCTAGAAAAAATTGTAGCCGAGCGTACTCACGAATTGAGTCAACGCGTGGAAGAATTAGCGGTAATCAATAGTGTGCAGGAAAGTCTCGTGAAGGAAATAGACATGGATGGTATCTACCATTTAATTGGCGAAAAGATCAGGGAAATATTTAATGCCCAGGTAATCGATATCGTTACTTATGATCGACAGACCAATATTATTGAAGACCGGTATGCCTATGAAAAAGGTGATACCACAAAGCTGGGTCCGCGCGAATTAGCAGGATTTAGAAAACCTGTAGTGGAGAGTGGAGAATTACTCGTGATTAATAAAAATGTATTGGAATTAACCAAACAACAGAATATCAGCGCACTGATCGGAGATGTTCCTAAATCACTGGTGATTGTACCGATGAAAAACCAGGACAAGGTAACCGGGATGATCAGCTTACAAGATCTAGATAAGGAAGATGCATTTTCAACCGCTGATGTCAATTTATTGAAAACATTAAGCAACAGTATGAGTGTTGCATTGGAAAGTGCGCGCCGCTTCGATGAAACAAAAAGATTACTGAAAGAAACAGAGCAAAGAAATGCAGAACTCGCCGTAATTAATAGTGTGCAGGAAGGATTGGTGAGAGAAATGAACATGAAGGGAATCTTTGATTTGGTGGGAGAAAAAATGCGGGAGATTTTCAATGCGCAGGTGATTGACATTGTTACCTACGACGGGGAGACTGATACCATTGAAGATCGATATTCATATGAAAAAGGTGACCGAACACTCCTTGGGCCGCGTGCACCGAAGGGTTTCAGAAAACACATTCTTGACAACCGTTTGCCGATTTTTATAGGGGAAAATATCGAGGTCAGCGCCAGGCAATACAGCCACGAAGTAATGCAGGGGGAGTGGCCAAAATCAGTAGCCTTTGTTCCTATGATTGCCGGCGGCGAGGTAAAAGGTGTCATCAGTCTGCAAAATCTCGACCGTGAAAATGCTTTTTCCGAGTCAGATCACAGTCTGTTGACTACGCTTGCAAACAGTATGAGCATGGCATTGGAAAGCGCGCGATTATTTGATGAAACGAACAGGCTATTAAAAGAAACGAAACAACGTAACGCGGAACTTGGAGTAATTAACAGTGTACAGGATGGCCTGGTGCGCGAGATGAATATCCAGGGAATTTATGATCTGGTAGGAGAAAAAATAAGGGAGATATTCAATGCACAGGTGATCGACATCGTTATGTACGATCCCAAAACAAATATGATTGAAGATCGCTACGCTTATGAAAAAGGCGATCGTTCGTTGATAGGTGCACGTGAGCCACTCGGATTCAGAAAACATGTGTTGGAGTCCAGACAACCATTGTTCATTAATAAAGACTATGAACAAACCGCAGGCAAATATAACAATGATGTGATTTTTGGTGAAGTACCAAAGTCAGTTGCATTCGTACCGCTATTGGCAGCGGGAGAAGTGAAGGGGATTATCAGCTTGCAAAACCTCGATCACGAAAATGCATTTTCCGAATCCGATCATAGTTTATTGATGACTTTGTCAAACAGTATGAGCGTCGCATTAGAAAGTGCGCGTTTGTTTGATGAAACCACAAGGTTATTAAAAGAGACCGAACAACGTAATGCAGAACTGGCAGTGATTAATAGTGTACAGGATGGCCTGGTTGCGCATCTTGATATTCAGCATATCTACGATCTTGTTGGGGAAAAAATAAGGGAGATTTTCAATGCGCAGGTGATCGACATCGTTACCTATGATGCTTTCAGCTACGCTATTGAAGATAAGTACTCTTATGAAAAAGGTGACCGCACGCTTTTAGGGAAGCGGGAACCAAAGGGGTTCAGAAAACATGTTATTGAGACGAGACAGTTGTTACTGCATAATGAAAATGTGAAAGTAGAATCGATCCGTTTTGGTAACGTTACCCTCCAGGGTGAAATGGCAAAGTCTCAGGTATTTGTGCCTATGATCGCTGGCGGAGAAATAAAAGGCATTATCAGTTTGCAGAATCTCGATCATGAACATGCATTTAAAGAATCTGATGTTCGACTGCTGACCACCCTCGCCAATAGTATGAGTGTAGCGTTGGAAGGGGCGCGTTTGTTCGATGAAACAAAAAGGTTATTACGGGAAACTGAGCAGCGTAATGCAGAACTGGCAGTGATCAACAGTGTACAGGATGGTTTGGTGGCGCATCTCGACATTCAGCATATTTATGATCTGGTAGGAGAAAAAATCAGGGAAATATTTAATGCGCAGGTGATCGACATCGTTACGTATGATCCGGTATCAGACACTATTGAAGATAAATATGCTTACGAAAAAGGTGACAGGACGCTGATTAGTAAACGGCCTGCAATCGGATTCAGAAAACACGTAATTGAAACCAGGCAGCTTTTGCTGCACAACGAAAACGTGGAAGAAGAAGCAGTTAAGTTTGGAAATGTTACCATGCACGGCGAGATGGCCAAATCACAGGTGTTTGTACCCATGATTGCCGGTGGTGATATTAAGGGCATCATCAGTTTACAAAATCTTGATAAAGAACAGGCATTTAAAGAATCGGATGTACGATTGCTGACCACACTTGCAAATAGTATGAGTGTGGCACTTGAGGGCGCCAGGCTATTTGATGAAACCAAACGCCTCCTGCTTGAAACAGAACAGCGCACAGCAGAATTGGCGGTAATCAATAGTGTACAGGAAGGATTAGTGAGAGAAATGGATGCTGAATCTATTTATGAATTAGTTGGCGAAAAAATGCGGCAGATATTTAACGCACAGGTCATTGACATCGCCACCTACGACAGGAGTCAAAATATTATGGAAGACCGGTATGCATATGAAAAAGGTGACCGGTCCATGTTACCGCCCAGGGTGCCTTATGGATACAGGAAACATGTAATTGAAACCAAACAGATTCTTTTGCTTAATAATGACATGGAGACTCATGCACGGCATTATGGCAACAAGGTGATAATGGGCGAAATGTCTAAATCAGCGGTATTTGTACCGTTGATGGAAAGCAATGAAGTAACAGGAATCATCAGCTTACAAAACATAGACCAGGAAGATGCATTCAGCGATTCGGATATCAGGCTGTTGGTAACACTGTCGAACAGTTTAAGTATCGCTCTGCAAAATGCACGGTTGTTTGAGGAAACGTCTAAGTTACTGGCAGAGTCCAAACAAAGGATGACAGAACTTTCATCGGTAAACAGTGTGAGCAAGGCGCTTGCTTCACAATTGAATCCTGAAGAACTGATCAATCTTGTCGGCAATAAAATGAAGGATCTGTTTAATGCAAATATTGTATACCTCGCATTACTCAATCCGAAAACAAAAATTATTTACTTCCCCTACCAGTTTGGCGATAACCTTGTACCGATGAAACTCGGCGAGGGACTCACTTCGCATGTAATCATTACAGGTGAACCGCTTCTATTAAATAAGGAACAGGAAGGCGTTCATACCACACTTGGTTTTCAGCGTGTGGGCATACCTGCAGCCTCGTACCTTGGCGTTCCGATTCCCGATGGCGACAATATCATTGGTGTGCTGAGTGTACAAAGCACAGAGAAAGAAAATCGTTTTACGGAAAACGATCAGCGCCTTCTATCTACCATAGCTGCTTCGGTAGGTGTAGCACTGCGGAATGCTCAACTGTTTGAGGAAGTTCAGCTCGCAAAACTGGAAGCAGAAACAGCTTCGAAAATTGCTGAAAAGGCAAACGAGGCAAAGAGTGCCTTTCTTTCTACAGTGAGTCACGAATTGAGAACACCATTAACCTCTGTGCTGGGGTTCGCAAAAATTATTCGCAAGCGTCTTGAAGAGAAGATATTTCCGCTGACTGATGTATCTGATCCTAAAACAACAAAAACCATACAACAGGTTTCAGAAAATTTAAGCGTAGTGGTTTCGGAAGGTGAACGACTAACACATCTCATCAATGATGTATTGGATCTTGCAAAAATAGAAGCCGGAAAAATGGAATGGAGTGAAGAATGGCTGTCGATTGCAGAAGTCGTAGACAGGGCATCTTCCGCTACCTCCACCCTTTTTGATCAGAAAAATTTATTATTAATTAAACAGTTTGACGAAGAGATTCCACAAATAAGAGGAGATAAAGACAAGTTGATACAGGTAGTGGTAAATCTGTTGTCGAACGCTGTTAAATTTACAGATTCAGGCAGTGTCACCTGTCGTATCCGTAAGCACGAAGGTGAATTAATTGTTGATATTTCTGATACCGGTATCGGGATTGCCCCCGAAGATCACAGTGCAGTTTTCGAACAGTTTAAGCAGGTTGGCGATACACTAACGGATAAGCCTAAGGGAACTGGATTGGGGCTACCCATTTGTAAAGAGATTGTCGAACATCATGGAGGACGCATCTGGTTGAGTAGTGAACCGGGTAAAGGCAGTACATTTTCTTTTTCAATTCCTGTAGAGGCTGTTAAAAGCACAAGACCATTGTCGCTGAACGACCTGGTGATTCAGTTAAGGGAGCAAATGGCAGAGACAGTATTGACAGGCGCCGGCAAAAATGCCACTATTTTGATTGTAGATGATGATGATTCCATCCGCTCACTGCTCTACCAGGAACTAAGTGAAGCCGGTTATCTTATCAATGAAGCTTCTAATGGCAAAGAGGCGCTCCAAAGTATCAGAAACAATCGCCCCGATCTCATTATCCTTGATGTAATGATGCCGGAAATGAATGGTTTTGATGTGGCTGCCGTACTGAAAAATGATCCGCAAACAATGGATATCCCCATCATTGTATTGTCGATAGTACAGGATAAAGCAAGGGGCTTCAGAATTGGAGTTGACAGGTACCTTACAAAACCTATTGATACGGGAGTATTATTTACAGAAGTGGATTCACTGTTACAGCAGGGAAAGTCAAGAAAAAAAGTATTGGTGGTGGATGAAGACAGTACAACCGTGAAATCATTAGTGGATGTGTTGAAAGCCAAAGGATATACCGTTGTGGAATCGGCAGGAGACGCCCTGATTGAAACAGCGATTTCAAATCAGCCGGATATCATTATTGTCAATGCCATGCTTTCAGGAAAAACCGACTATGCGGAAGCGTTACGAATGGAAAAAGGTTTGGAGAATGTATTATTTCTGGTTTATCAATAGAAAAATCAGTTCTGTAATCCCAAACATAAATTAATATTAATAGTATTAACGGATCAAATTATGGAGAAGAAAATTTTGATAGTTGATGATGAGCCACACATCCGCACACTCATTGAACAAACGCTGGAGGAACTGGAAGATGAGGGTGTTGAATTTTTAACTGCAGACAATGGTGAGTCAGCATTGGAAATTATCAAAACAGAACATCCGCAGGTTGTTTTCCTGGATGTGATGATGCCGCGCATGAATGGGATGGAGGTTTGCAGACGGGTAAAAAAAGAATTGCACCTGGATAAAGTATTTATCATTCTGTTGACAGCAAAAGGCCAGGAACTCGACAGGCAAAAAGGACAGGAAGTTGGAGCAGATGTGTACATGACAAAACCATTTGACCCCGAAACTTTATTATTGAAAGCGAGAGAGATATTGATGCTGGATTAATTTATTAGTAGAAAAGACTATCTGTATAAACCATGGCTATTCTGAATCTTAAGAATATTATCGGCAATAATCCGGGACTTAAAACTGTACTGGAAACTCTTCAACAGCAGGCCTCTTTTCCCTTTTACATTACCGATGTTCAGGAGCGAACGTTATTCGGCGACAAAATAAATGAGCATACAGAAAAGTTTCCTGTGCAGATCGACAGCAATAATGCGGGATGGGTGTATGGTGATCAAAACGCAGCTATCGTTGCAGGTATGTTGCAGGTTATTGTACAAAAAGAACAGGAAAAGAAAGACTTAGGAAAAGAGGTTTTGAACATGTACCAGGAAGTCAACCTGATGTTCAATTTTGCAGAAAAATTATCGCAGGCAATTGAACCCGCAGCGATCGCTCAAATAACATTGGAAGAAGCCGGGCATATCATCAGATCTGCGGGCGGATGGATTTTGCTTTGGGATGAAAAAAGCAAACAGCTCGTAATACTGGCATCTATAGGTGAAATTTATGGTAATGAAGAAAAGCTGAATGAGCATAAGGATCTGTTATGGCAAATTTTAATGAATGGCCAATCAGAAATCATGAGTGATCTCACTCCGTTAAAACAGGCCGGCATTATCTCTGATGAAGTGCAATCAATGATTTATGCATCCCTGAAAGTAAACAGGCGCATAATGGGGGCAATTGTAATGGTTGATACTGTTCCGGAAAAATACCAGGCAGGTGATTTAAAGTTACTGACAACCCTTGCCCAACAAAGTTCCACCACGATTGAAAGTTCATTGTTGTTTGAAAAAAATATTCAGGAAGCGAAAGAAAAAGAAGAGGCCATGCGCCGTATTTATGCAGCTGCCGGAAAATTTGTGCCTTATGAATTTCTACGTTCCCTGGGCAGAAATAAAATCACTGATATTCGGTTAGGCGACCAGGTTGAAAAAATTGTTACTGTTTTATTTTCCGACATTCGGGGATACACTACTCTGTCGGAGCAAATGACGCCGGCAGAAAATTTCAATTTTGTCTGCGATTTCAATTTGATGATGGGACCGATCATCAGAAGCAACAATGGTTTCATCAATCAGTATCTCGGTGATGCTATTATGGCCATTTTCCCAGGTAGTCCTGTTGATGCTTTGTCAGCAGCTGTAGAAATGCAACAACGTGTAAAAACATTCAATGTAGAACGGGAACAGATGGGCAAAGATGTCATTAAAATTGGCATCGGTATGCATACCGGGCCATTAATTATGGGCATCACCGGCGATCAGGACAGGATGGACGCCGCAACAATCTCCGATACTGTAAATACTGCGTCACGGATTGAAAGTCTGACCAAATATTACAAAACTGCTATCATCCTGAGCAATGCTACTTTAATTGCAATCACGGAAGAAAATGAATTTCATGTGAGGCCTTTGGGCCTGGTAAAACTTCGGGGCAAGCAGGAAACGATTGTTATTCACGAATGTTTTAGTGGCAGTGAATTACACGAGATCAATGCTAAACTTGAAACACTAACAAATTTCAAAGAAGGCATTGCAAGCTATCTTAAAAAAGCCTTTAATGAAGCGCTCGCATCCTTCTATAAAGTGACCCAGCAGCATCCCGGCGACCAGACCGCGAAAATCTTCCTCAAGAATATTTCTGAATTTGCTGAAAAAGGTGTTCCCGAAGATTGGGCGGGCATTGACCAGGTGCAAATGAAGTGAGAAGTGCGAAGTGGGAAGGGGGAAGTAAACAGCCGCCTCCTGCGTGAGTCGTGAGTCGTGAAACGTGAATGCATTGAAATGTGAATGTGTCAATGGGTCAATGAGAGAATTTTGTATTGTAAAGTGCGTAGTAACAGCCAGCCCCCTCCTGCGTGAATCGTGAATCGTGAAACGTGAATGTAAGTGCCCGAGTCGGCTGTTCCTGTGTGGCCTTTGTTTCTTTGTGGCACTCTGTGTCCAAACAAATACAGGTGAAAAAGTGAATAGGTCAATGAGGGAATTTGAAACAAGTGGGAAATGGGAAGTGCGAAGTGGGAAATAATACAAACAGCCGACTTCGGCGTGAATCGTTCCCGCTATCGAGCGGGATGAAACGTGAATGCTCTTTCGAAAGTGAATATGTGAATCTGTCAATGCGTGAATGCTGAAGTGAGAAGTGCGAAGTTCGAAGTGAGAAGTACATACTATAACCCCGCTGCCTTTCCCTGCTCACTGCCTACTGCTTACTGCTCACTTGTATTTATGCTGTTCTACCGTCTACAGTCTACCAACTCCCTTAAATTGGCATGGTTTTTTCTTAACACCCATTCATCTACTACTATGTAGTTATACGTTAGTCCACCCCCGTGAAAAATGCAGCAATTACTATTCTCTCAATGAAAAATTGCTATTTATGAAAAATTCACAATTTCCAACAAAAACCTTCGTTCACATTAAGCAATTACCCAATTTTTTTTAACCGTACTTATGAAACACGCAGATCGTCCATTTATCTTAATTATTGTTGCCGCTGTATCGCTGTTATACACCGTTATGGCTCTTATTTGCTGAGCACATCTGCTCAGTAATAAATGATGAGTATGCTATTCGTTGTTATTCATACGTTTTACGATGGATGAATATTTAAAATCATATCCATGAAAAGAAACACCCTAACTGTAATTAAACCTTTGTTTATCCTCGTTTTGATCTCAGCTTTGATAGCTGGTTGTAAAAAAGATGATGCCTCTAAACCTGAAGCGCCAACTAAAAAAGATCTGATCAGCAGAGAGTGGATTCAAACAGATCTTATTGCAACAATCGGTGCGATGTCGGAAAGTGTTTACGATTCAGAATTTGATGCCTGCGATCAGGATAATATCTACAACTTTAAACCCGACGGAACTTTTACAATAACAGAAAATACAACGAAATGTAGTCCCGGCGACCCTGACCTCGTTACATCAGGTACCTGGAGACTATTGGAAAACGATACCAAAATCGAAATAGATCCTGCAACTGAAGACGCTGAAATTCTCGATATTCTTGAACTGACAGCTACAACTTTCAAAGGCTCTATCAGGGATAATTCTACCGGATTTGATATATTATTAACTGGCGTATATACTGCCAAATAGTTCTGAAACCAACCAAAATCGAACCGCACCATAATATGGGCGGTTTTTTTTTATTTTTAATACCTTCAATCAAAACGAACAGCATTTATGCACCATACGCCAGATGTACTGATCCGGCCCATACACCCGGATGATAATACCTTTATTGCAGCCATCATCAGAAATGCACTTACTGAATTTGGAGCGAACAAACCCGGAACCGTTTTCTATGATGAGAGTACCGATCATCTTTACGAACTGTTTCAGCAAAAAGGAGCGGCCTATCGCATTGCAGAAATCGATGGTGAAATTCTTGGCGGGGGAGGCATTTTTCCCAGCGTCGGTTTGCCGGAAGGAACATGCGAATTGGTGAAAATGTACCTCAGTCCGGCAGCGAGAGGTATGGGTTTGGGCGGTCGGTTGATTAATGAGTGTCTGCGCCTGGCAGGAGATCTGGGTTATAAACAGGTTTATCTTGAAACAATGCCCGAACTCAAAAAAGCCTTAAGTGTTTATGAAAAGTTCGGATTCTCTTATCTCAAAGGTCCGATGGGCAATACGGGTCATTTCGGATGTGAATTGTGGATGGCGAAAAAAATTTAGACAGAAGGCAGTAGGCAGTAGGGAACAGACAATACAGGTTATACGTTATAAGTTCTACGTTTTACGTAAACAGCCAATACTCATTCGGTAGACAGTTGACGTTTGGCAGTAGAGAAAAGCCAATACTTAACGCCGGATCCGGCTGTTTGAATTCATTTTATACTTCGCACTTCTCACTTCAGAATTCACCCATTGACACATTCACACATTCTCATTTCAAGGTATTCACGATTCACGCAGCATACGGCTGTTACTTCGCAGTTCGCACTTCATACTTCTCCCTTATTTCAAGGCTGTTGCTGAAACGTAGAACGCACATTCTCGGCCTGGTTACGATTGATGTAAACCTGGAAGCCAAAAGAAAAATTTAATCCGCCGGCACCAGTTTCATTTTTCACTGCGGTATGCTTGTACCCTATAATTGCCTCAAGCGCTACATTCTCATTAATAAAAAATGCAGTACCTCCTCCTAAGAAATAATTGAAAGCATTTTCTGTAGTAGATCCTGTACTGAATTTTACTTTGCCTGTTTCAGCATCTCCCGACACTAACAAAAATGGCCTTACATTTTTTTTCAGGAAATAGTATCGTGCAAATGGACCGGCGCCATATGATGTGGTTTTGAAATTGCCAAACTTACTATAAGACAAAAAGAATTGCGCCCCGAGGGCGAAATTATCTGCAACAAACCATCCTATGTTGGGATTAAAAACAAATTCAGCATTGCTCTGTGACGTATTGAATTGTAATCCTCCGCCCACCAGCCAATCACCTTTTTCTGTTTGCGCATGTGAAATCAAAACAATACTGAATGTAAGCGCAGAAAGGAGGATTTTTTTCATAGCAGTTTTTTATAAAAAATAAAACTAATGTTTACTAATGAATTAAAATTAAAATCCAATGCATTTAATTTATACCCTACCTGCTGTAACATTGTTATGAAAATTGTTGCTACTTTTTAAGCACTTCATAAACCGGACTAAACAAGTATAATCTGCCGGTACTTACTTCTGTACACTGAATTCTTTTTCGCACCTTTTCACCCTTTTTAAATATGCGGCCCCCTTTGATTTCAAACAAGTCACCGACTGCTAATTCTTCTACTAAATGAAGCTGGGTATCTTTGTTATCATATTTCCGCATTACTCTCGTTAAAGCGTCGTCGGAACAAGAACTTGCAGCCGGATTATGCAGCGAAGCGAGAAGTGTTTTTTCAATATCCTCAGGAAAAAGCTTTGCAAGCAGAAAAGATTTCAGCAACAATGAAAACTGATGTTTCCATTCTTTACCATGTGACTGAACCCTGTTACCATAAATATCAAAGGTGAGGAGGTGTGCAATTTCATGCAGCAGCGTTACCAGGAATGCATAAGGGTTTAAATTGCCATTGACAGAAATGCGATGATTCTTGCCATTGATGGCATGGCGATAGTCTCCCAAAACGGATGCTCTTTCACGAGTGATGGTAAGGTGAATCTTGTATTGGTGAAGATATTTTTCCACCATCGGATAAGATCCTGGCGGAAGAAATCGGGCCAGACCATTAATAGGCTCTTCAACTTTAGGCATTGGGCTTTTCCTTGGACAATTTTAGCAGACCACGAATTTCAACAAAAGTATATACAAGATATAAAAACATGCAAGTGAAAAGTGCGGGCTTATTGATGTTTTCTTTATTGATAAAAACATATCCGAATACCAGTGCCGCGACCAGAAATAATTTGATCATGAAAGAACCATACACTGAACGAAGAAAGCCTGCGGTACTTGTGGCTTTCATACCTTTATTCAGCATATAAAAAGAGAGTAGAGTAATTACGCATAAAACCAGATTCCCTATCAACATCACTTCTATATCAAAACCCCATTGCTCCAGTTTAGCCCTGAAACCAATCAGGAAAGCGGTAAAAATAAAAAAAAGTAAAAAAACAGGTGAGAAAGACTTACGTGATGTCATACCTTCTATTTTGATGTATCACGGACCACTTTTATGATCAGTCCTGTAATAACAATCAAAGGTAATAACCAAACGAATACCGGAAAAGATAAAGCCAACCATTGGTCGGCTTTATATCCAGCATAAACAGTTATTCCAATTACGGCAAGAAATTGAAAAGCCATTCCTGCATAACGGAGCAATAAATTATCGCCTGATTTTTTAGTTTGTCCGTCTCCTTTATTTTGCGATGGCATGTTTTACTTCCTCTTTGGGCATTTCAACGATACTCGCTTCTTTACCCATATGGCATTGACCATTAAACGTTACTGTCGGCTCAATTTGCAATTTACCTGCGTGGAGATTTCCCCTGATCATTGCCTGACCGCGCAAATTCAGTAATTCTTTGATCACCAGTTTACCAGTTACTTTGCCCAATATATCAGCCTGCTGACCTTCAATATCCCCTTCCACCACTCCATCCTGGCCAATTAAAATTTTCGCTGATCCGGTAATATTTCCCTTGAGTACGCCATCTATTCTTATGTCACCATTACTTACGATATCGCCTTTTATTGTTGTACCTGCTCCAATTAAACTGTTTCCAGATAATGTGGAAGATGATGAAGATGACGATGATGTAGAGGCACTACCGAATTCGGATTTGGATTTTGAATTAAACATGGTTTCAGATTTTATAGTGTCAAATATTGGATATCAATCTACTATCTTCTCACCATCCGGCACATTCAACTGAATTGTGTCAAGATTTTCAGGCACTTTCCCCGATAACACATTTTTTACATTGTCCCAGAACACCTCTTTCTGCCTGATCTGCGTTTCCAGCGAATCGGCCCTGATTTTCAGCTGCACCATTTCTCTCCGCTCTTCCTGGCTGCCATATCCCGGGATATAGTACTTCAATGGCGTAAAAACAATTAAGGCCACCGTAAGTCCAACCAATACCACAAAAATTGTGCACAAAGCGATATAAACGCTCAAACGATTCAATTTAAAGGTTACCACCTCCTCATAAGTATCGTCATTCATCACCACTAATCGGTAGCGGTTCCTCAATCTTTTTAGCGGGCTTTGTTCCTCTGTCGATTTGGCCATTGACTATTAATGTATTAATGCAGATTAGGGTGCGTTATTGTTTGAAAAGCCGAATTAACAACAATATTTGCTCTCCTGAACGAAATGGCACAATATTTTCAAGTGCTGTGAGAGCTGTTAAAACTGCTTTTATACTGGCTTTCATAAAGTTACAGCCAAATTTTTACCTTAATTTTAAAATATTTTTTCAAAAATTCAGTTTAAGAACCGTGCAGCAACGACCCTCTTTATTGCAAATCTTTCAGATTAGTATTTTATCATTTTTTCTGTTGATCGCAACAGGTATAGAATTGCATGCGCAAATCGGCGCCTCCGTGTCGGACCTCGAAAAACCGAAGAAATTCGAAAACAGAAAGTTAGCTTCCGAAAAGCCGACTGACAAAAAATTGAATCCGGTAAAAAAATTCGGTCAGAATCTTATCTCGCACTATAACTACGAATTCAATGCCTATAACGAATTGAATGATGTAGTGTTAAATGCCAAAGAATCATTCAAAGATGATTACCGCAAATTATTGCCATTTTACAACTACTCGACGGATTACACTGCGGAACAGAAACCGGAGCTCGATTCTGTTATTCATAAGTGTAATAACGGCATTCTCCTTCATGATCTGCGCAGCGACTGGGTAGATAACCTGTACCTGTTAATGGGACAGTCCTATTTCTATCAAAAAAATTATGACTCTGCAGCTATTACATTTCAGTATATCAACTATGCCTTTCAGCCCCGTACTAAAGATGAAATAGGGTATGATAAAAAGATAGGCAGCAATATTAATACGACGGGTAACGTGTACACCATCTCAACTAAAGAGAAGAAAAATATTATTAATAAAACCGTTGGTCATACTCCCTCCCGAAATGATGCAATGATATGGTACATCCGCACGCTGCTCGAAATGGGATTTTATAATCAGTCATGGGGCCTGATAGAAACATTGAAAAGAGATGCCAACCTGCCCGGCAGGCTCATTGCCGGGTTGGAAGAAATGCAGGCACTATACTACTATAAACAGGAACAATGGGATAGTGCCGCTGCCCATCTTGAAAATGCATTGAGCAACGCTTCACCCGGCCAGGAACGGAGCCGGTGGGAGTTTTTAATTGCACAGATGTATGAACGAACTAAGAAAATTGAGCAGGCAGACGATTGGTATGAAAAAGCAGTAAAGCATACAACGGACCCTGTACTGGAAGCCTATGCACGCATCAGCCAGATAAGAATGGTAACCGGCGACGACGAAGAAGAAAGAATCAGGCAAAACCTCGAAGCGCTCGCTAAGATGGCAAAGCGTTCGAAGTATGAAGAATACAGGCACATTATTTATTATGCAGCGGCTCAGATGGAGTTACAACGCAAGCAACCGGATGCGGCGATAGTCTTCTTACGTAAAAGCATAAGCGCAAATCTTACAGATGATGCATTAAAGAATAATGCATTCCTGTTGATGGCCAATCTGGCATACGACCGGAAGCTTTGGGCAATGGCTTATGCGAACTATGACAGTATTAATCTTGAAGATCCAATGATTGAAGATGGACAGATGCTTTCGCAACGAAAAATGGTTTTAGGTGAGGTGGTTAAATACCTTGAAATGATTAGAGTGGAGGATAGTTTACAGAAAGTAGCTAATATGCCCGAAGAAGAACGCAAACAATACATAAAGGCGCTTGTAAAAAAACTCCGGAAGGAAAGAGGATTAAAAGAAGAAGCCGCATCACTTGGAGGATCCGCAGATCCCGCCAATAGTGTATTTGATGAAAATAAAGAAGTCGATATTTTTCAGACAAATGACAGCAAGGGGGAATGGTATTTTTATAATACATCGCTGAAAGCACAAGGCTTCAGGCAATTCCGGAATAAATGGGGAACACGGCCAGCCGTTGATAACTGGCGCCGTGCTGCTGCTGTTCAAAACAGTGCAAACATGCAAACCCGCGCGGCTGAAAAATCAGATGAGTCTGCTGATGCGGTTAGTGCAAAAGCAACACCGAAAGATATTACTACCGACGGATTGCTGGCTAATGTGCCGCTTACTCCGGAACAACTAAAAATCTCCAACGATAGTTTGGAGAGCAGTTATTTTTCTTTGGGAAAAATATTCAAAGATCAGTTGAATGATTGCGATGAGACCATTAAAAATTATGAATTACTGTTGAATCGTTTTCCTGAAACCAGGATGCAGGAAGAAGCTTTGTTTGGATTATACTATTGTTATGATAAAGCAGGTAACACAGCCAAAGCCAATTTCTACAAAGGATTTCTTTCAAAAAATTTCAGTCAGGGAAAATTGCTGAAATACATCAATAATCCCAAGCAGGCCAAAACTGATGAAACAGCCTTTACAGTAGCTGCCACCAAAAAATATGAGCAGGTTTATAATCTTTTTATTGAAGGTAAATTTGATCAGGCTATCGCAGAGAAAAAAATAGCGGACAGTACTTATGGAGATAATTACTGGACACCGCAACTGCTGTACATTGAATCTATTTACTATATCAGGCAGAAACAGGATAGCATCGCTACCGTAACACTTGACAACCTGATCAGGCTGTATCCTCAATCAAACCTTATCAACAAAGCATCGAATATGCTTAACGTTTTGAGCAGGCGCGCTGAAATTGAACAATACCTGGACAGCCTTCAGGTTACGCGGATGAAGGAAGACAGTTTGTATGAAGTGGAAGATCTATTTGTGCGGAAAGAGCAACAAAAAATTACACGCGAGGAGAAACCAATTGCAAAAGCTGCCGAACCGGTTAAACCTATTGAAGCAAAAGTTGATACCACCCGGTTTAAGGCGCCTGTGATAGAGAAAAAAGTATTTGGTTATGCCTTTAATGCCAGCGAACCGCAAAAAGTTGTGTTGATATTAGATAAGGTTGATGTTGTTTATGTGAACGAAGCGAGGCGAGCACTGGACAGATATAACAAAGAAAAATACTATAATCAGCCGCTGGAGATGGAAATCTTTCCATACGACGACAATATTAAAATGGTGCTGATGAGCCAGTTTTCAGATGCAGGTGCCGCCCTCTCTTATGTTGAGAAAACCCGGGCTATAGCTCAGGCGGAGATATTCCCCTGGTTACCAAAGGATAAATGGAAATTTGTTATTCTTTCCGCATCAAATCTGGAGGTATTGAAGGAGCAAAAAAATCTTGAAAAATACATTGAGTTCCTCCAACAGAATATACCGGGTAAATTTTAGCTAAACATTTCGAAAATGACGGCCCATTTTTTATAGTTTTACGCGATGCGGATAGTCCGCTAAAATCACATCTTATGTCAAAAGCCGTCAGAATATTCTGGAAAATCTTTTTCATCGCATGGACTGTCCTCATTGTGTTCCTTGTTGCTCTCAATTTTGGAATGTTCGGCAAACTTCCATCACTGGTGGAACTGGAAAATCCATCCATGTTATCTTCTTCTGAAATTTATGCTGCAGACGGCTCCCTGATGGGCAAATATTATACGAAAGACCGAATTAATGTTGGATATAACGACATTTCACAAAATGTAATCAAAGCACTCATCGCCACTGAAGATGAGCGGTTTTATGAGCATTCTGGTATTGACGCTAAAAGTATGGCGCGCGCTATTTTTTATCTGGGTAAAGAAGGTGGTGCCAGTACAATTTCGCAACAGCTGGCTAAAAATCTGCTGTTTGGTGAGGGAAGTAAGAACTTTGTAATGCGCGTCATTGAAAAATTTAAAGAGTGGATTGTTGCCCTGAAACTCGAGAGAAACTTCACTAAAGAAGAAATTATAGCCCTTTATCTTAACATGGTTACCTATGGGGATGAGATTTATGGCATTCGTAATGCGGCCCGTACTTATTTTCAGAAAGAGCCAGGCCGCTTGGAAGTTGAGGAAGCTGCGGTATTGGTTGGCTTACTAAAAGGCACCACCAAGTATAACCCAAGACGTAATCCAAAGGCATCGCTCGACAGGCGCAATACTGTGCTGGACCAAATGGTACGCAATGATTTTTTACCGGCAGCTGAAGCAGAAAAACTGAAAAAAGATTTTATAAAACTGAAATACCGGAAGATGGACGAAAATGCGGGTATCTCTCCGTATTTCAGAGAAGTGTTGCGGGATGAAGTTAAGAAATGGTGCAAGGAACATAGAAACCCCAAAACCGGCAACCCCTATGATATTTATAAAGATGGGTTGCGCATATTCACCACTATTAATCCGAGGATGCAGGAATATGCAGAAATCGCAGTTTACCGCCACATGCAGAGTATGCAAAAAGTATTCAGCAATCAGCGGAATATAAAAGACGGCAGCATCTGGAAATCAAAAGATGGCAAAGCAATTATTGAAGCTGCAATGAAACAGAGTGATCGCTGGCGGAATGCAAAAGAAGATGAACTGACCGATGAGGAAATCAGGAAAACTTTTAATGTAAAAGTTTCCATGAAGGTTTTTGCATGGAATGAGAAGAGGGAAAAAGATACGTTGATGACACCAATGGATTCCATCAAATACCACAAACAAATTATGCAGGTGGGATTTTTATCGATGGACCCACTTACAGGCGAAGTAAAAGCGTGGGTTGGTGGCAGCAGCTTTAAGACTTTTAAGTTCGATCATGTTAATATTAATACTAAAAGGCAGGTAGGTTCCACTTTTAAACCATTGCTGTATACTGTTGGGGTGATGAATGGTTACACACCAGAAACTGTTTTACCTGAAGGACCGATCAATATGGGTAATAAAGTAATTGCAGGAAAGGGCGGCCCCATGGCTATATGCTTAGCCTACTCCAGAAACCCCGGTGCAGTTTTCCTGATCAATGAATTGGGTGTACAACGCACTGTGGAATTTGCAAAAGAGTGTGGTATTGAAAGTAAAATCCCACCTTATCCTTCTATTGCGCTGGGCTCGGCTGATGTTTCTTTGTATGAAATGGTTCGTTCCTATACTATGTTTCCGGGAAGAGGCTTTAATGTGAAACCCTATTTCATCAATAGAATAGAGGACAGAAATGGTAATGTTCTGGAATCATTCCGCACAGAAAGTAAGGAAGTTATCAGTGAGGCAGAAGCTTATATCATGACAAAAATGATGAAAGGGGTTGTAGACTTTGGAACCGGTAGAGCTTTGAGAGGCGCTTATGCGATACAGGGCGAAGTGGCAGGTAAAACGGGTACAACAAATGATAATGCTGATGGCTGGTTTATCGGTTATACTCCACAGTTATTAACAGGGGTATGGGTGGGTTGCGATGACCCATTGCTTAAACTATTGAATACAACTGGTGGCGCTCAAATGGCAATGCCTGCCTGGGGATATTATTATCAGCAGGTGTTTAAAGATAAATCGCTTGGCATTGATCCTGAGTCGAAGTTTATTATTCCGGCAACTTTAAGTAACGAAGCTATTTATGATTACCAGCAACTTGCTCAGGGCGAATTGGCTCCACCGGCCGAAGGAGAAAACGGCGCCAGTGGTAATGAGTCAGACTATATTGATATCCCGGTCAGTGATGGCAGAGAAAAAGTTGTGACTGAATCGCAAAAAATCATCGACGATGATGAAAAGAAGATATTGAACGAAGCCAAGAAAAACAAAGACGAAGTAAACAATGATAAGAAGAAAAATGATTCAGATACCACTAAGAAAAAGAAGGGCTTTTTTAAACGGCTCTTTAAGAAGAAAGAGAATTAAAAACAAGTGAGAAGTACGAAGTTTCAACCGCCTCCTGCGTGAATCGTGAATCGTGAATTCCTTGAAATGTGAATCTGTGAATGTGTCAATGGGTGAATTCTGAAGTTCGGAGTGAGAAATACAAACTATAACCCCGCTGCCTTTCCCTGCTCACTGCTTACTGCTCACCTGTATTGGCTGTTCTCTACTGTCTACCGTCTACTGTCTACAAACTGTTGTGTTGGCTGTTTCTTTTTGTTCTTTGTTCCTCTGTGGCCCTCTGTGTCCAAACTCTACAGGTGAATAAGTGAATATGTCAATGAGGGAAATGGAAATAAGTTCAAAGTACAAATTTCGAATTGCGAAGTATTGACGACACACTCTGCCTTTCCCTACTTACTGCTTACTGCTCACTTGTATTGGCTGTTCTCTACTGTCTACCGTCTGTTGTATCGGCTGTTCCCTATTGCCTATTGCCTTCTGCCTATTGCCTGAATGTCGGCTGTTCTCTACTGTCTACCGTCTTCCGTCTACCAACTAACTATTGGCTCAATTTAAACTCCACTCTCCTATTCTGTTTTCTACCGGCAGTAGTTTTATTATCAGCAATCGGTAAAGTATCACCAAAACCCGCAACCGTTAAACGTGACGCATCAATTCCTTTTTTTACCAGGTAAGCTTTTACTGCATTTGCTCTTTGCACACTCAATTTTTGATTGAATGCTGCCTTACCGGTGTTATCAGTATGACCAGCAATCTCAATATTCACTGATGGATATTCCTCGGTCACAATTTTTATTCCTTTATCCAGTTCTTTCATACCGGTCGAAGTAAGTCGGCCACTACCTACCTGGAAAGTAATATTGCTGCCATTAAATCTTTCTTTTGCAATCACGGGGCATCCTTTATTCTCAGGAGATCCGGCAATGTCAGGACAATTATCTTCTTCATCATTTACACCATCATTATCACGATCAGGAATCGGACAGCCATTGTAACGGGCCAATCCAGCCACTGTCGGACATTTATCTTCTTCATCATTCAAACCATCATTATCCGTATCTGGTATCGGGCAACCATTATACTTAGTAACACCTGCCACAGTCGGACACTTATCTTCATTATCTGTTATGCCGTCTTTATCTGTATCTGGGCAACCTTTAAACTGGGGTAAACCAGCCACTGTGGGGCAGGCATCTTCTGTATCAATCACTCCATCACCATCACTATCTTTCGGCGGTTCAACAGTTGGAATTGGCGGCGGTGGCGGAGCGACTTCTTTTTTCTTAGCCACATTACCTGCAATGCCTAAACTGTGAAAAAGATGGTTATTGGTATTTCCTGAAAGAGGCTGACGATACTGGGTTTGAGCAGTAATAAATGTTTCATCACCCAAATTTAATTGAAGCCCGAGACCGAATGGAGCGTAGGCGCCATAATAGCCTTTCCATTGTGATGCACCCAGACCTGCAGAAATAAATGGAGATACCCAGAATTGGTCTGAAGTCAGTTTAATATTTAAGCTGACATCACCTTCCACCAATGCACCGGAACTGCTGCTTTGATTTGGTTTGTTAGGAAGTGGATATTTTAAAAAAGCAACACCGAGGCGCGGCATCAGATCAATATTGTCCGTAAGGCCTTTTGCAAAGGATATTGCAAAACCGGCATTCATGTCTCCTATTCTTGAAAACTGTTTTGAAAGCAGCAGCTCGGAGAGACCTTCATTTTTAAGAATTGCACCAGATTTGAAATCGTGCAGTGTAAAGTGTATACCCAGCGCACCGCCCTTTTTGAATTGATATTTCTCCTGTGCAATGGTAATCACCGGCAATACCATAACCAACAGCATTATAAAGCGTATCCCTTTTTTCATAAACAGTTTTTTGCGACAGGCAAAAATAGTGGGAGCGCAGTAAACCCTGAAATTAATTATTTGTGTAACAATTACTGGCTGGCCAGGGCCGATTCCAGGTCTTTATTAGAGAGAACTTCAACCTTTACTTTCGTTAAACCATAAGCGATGTAAGCCAGTTTTTTCGCTGCTTTTTTAGATAGATCAACCAGTCGGGGATTTCTATGGTGAAGCCGGTCCGTAACCCTGACTATTACCGTTTTTTGATTCCGGAGATTTGTCACCCGGATCCAGGTACCGAGAGGTAAAGTATTGTGAGCGCAGGTCATTTTTTCCTGGCTGAAAATTTCGCCGTTAGCCGTTTTACGACCATTAAACTTATCATGATAGTAACTTGCTGTCCCGTATTGAACTTTGGCCGGCGTTCCCTTCCTGTAACTGATTTGCTTTTGCGCATTAGCCGGGGTACCGGCAAACGCGAACAAAATCGCAGTAAGAAGGGTTAAAACCAATTTTTGCATAATCTGGATATTCGTTAACAACTAACCTTTCCACACCATCCTGCAACGCTCTCCCACCCTTCCAGCAAAAACCCTGCAAAAAAAGTAGTTTTAAAGTAAAATTTTAAAGTCTTTGAGTGAAGTATCTGTTTCTCAACAGTTTATCATCTTCATAAATATCGTCAAAAAGTACAATTCCTGCCTCTGTCGGTTCAGCCGTAAAATATCGGAGATAAACCGGTGTTCTGATTTTAACAGGCACTGTATGTTTCTCCGCCCTGGTGATCCAGGCGGATAATGTGTCAGGATGATACCTGATGGAATCCTGTTTTACCAGAAATGCCGCCAGGCTGCTCCACTGTTGTACTCTTACACAGCCATGACTCAATGCCCGGTTATTCCTCATAAATAAGCTCCTTGCATTTGTATCATGTAGGTATACATCATACTTGTTTCTGAAATTAAACTTCATGAGTCCCAACGAATTATCATCTCCTTCCCGTTGCCGGATCAGATATGGAAAAAACTTCTTATGTAACCTTGACCAATCAATTGTTGCCGGATCTATTACACTGTCATATCGATCCACTACCATAAGGTTTTCCTTCGCGAGGTAGCCTATATTCTTCTGGATCCTCGGTAACATTTCCTTAAAAATGATACTCATGGGTACGGTCCACTGAGGATAAGTAATAAAATTCGTGACTTCACTGGTCAGCACCGGTGTGCGGGTTTTCGGTTGACCTACAATTACCCTTGATTCCATAATCACCTGGCCCGAATCGTACACCCGTAACCTGAAGGCGGGAAGGTTGACCCACAGATAGCGCTGCGGCATGGTGTCGGGTAGCTGTTTATACCTGTCAAGATTTATAGCAATTCTTTTAAAATTTTCCCAACCTGTATTATTCAAAGCTTTTACCAGCATTGGGCCAGCTTTTCCGTCTGTTGTCAGATTAAAAACTTCCTGCGCCTTAATAATTGCCGCTTTCAATTCGGTAGAATCAGCTGCCCGGCTATTGAATAAAATAAAACTGCTTTCAAAAAGCCTCTTTTGTAATTGCCTTACAAATACCAAAGAATCCTTCTTAGGAAAATCGACATAAGTATAATGGGTTTTATCCAGGCTATCCAAATAAGCAGGAAGGAGGTGTCTTATTGCGAGATATTCAGGGTGTTTGGGCTCCAGATCTTCTAAAATTACTTTCGGTGGACGACCTGCCTTTACCTGTTCCATCAGGTTACTCACAATTGGTGCGTCGAAAAGTGTGTCCTTCCGAAGACTAACGCTGTCCCTTTGAAGGCGGCCCAGTTTAATATGCCTTGCCATATGAATAAATGCATCTGTAAGGATTAATTCACTCCTGGCCCATAATCCCGCATCACTTTGCGAAGCAGAATCCAGCAGGGCAGCTTTCAATCTCTTTAATTGAGGGTAATGATAATCTCCGGGAAAGAGGCCATACCGGTAAGCGTTTTCAATAAAATTGAACATGGAGTCTGCCTTCACCAGCCACTGCTTTTTATCACTCCATAACCGTGATGCATTGTCTCCGGAATATTGTGCCGCAACAAAAGCTGGCTCACTGAGCATCAGTGAATCATCTACCTTTCCTGCATTGGCCGCCGCATAAACCAGTGCAGACTGAATCATTTCCACAGCCCGTGGATTGATCAATTCAGGCTCTTTCACAATTTCTTTAAGCTTTACTTTTTCCGGTTCCCCGCATGATAGTAAAAATATCGTGCAAAGGACAGTCAATAATAACCAATTAGAGAGCTGTGGTACAGCCAGTTTTTTTTTCATTCTCAGAGTTGACTTCATTCGACAGGAATATGCAAACGTTAAAGCCTGCCTGCCCGTTGCGATAATAATACAAATAAAACTAAAATCATGCTAACCTTATTACCTTATCATATTTGATTTTACATCACTTGTGGAATACCGGCTATTAATATGGACTTCTTATTTTTGACTTAACTTCAC
>JANPJC010000159.1:0-6653 GCA_031425315.1 Chitinophagales bacterium | reverse complement strand
GGTATCGGAAAAGGTTACCCGAACACAATGCCTGCGGCACATACTGATATGATTTTGCCAAGCATTGGCGAAGAGCTCGGATGGACGGGTATTGCAGGCGTTTTACTTTTATTCGCCATTCTCATTCACAGGTGTTTTCTGTTTGCCAGGAGAAGCGGCAACCCATTTTCATTTTATTTATGTGCAGGTATTGCAATTGCAACAGGGGTACAATTGCTACTGATTGCCGGAGGTAGTATCGGACTTCTTCCATTAACTGGTATCACTGTTCCGTTTTTGAGTTATGGAAAAATTTCACTGATCATCAACCTCGCAGCGATGGGCATAATCGCCGGTATTTCTGCAATGCCCGGTAAAACTGTACAACAGGAATACATCAGGAAAAATTATGATCCCGTACTCATCACAGGCATTTCATTTTTTCTGTTAGGCATAGTTGCTCTGCTCGCGCAGCTCATTAATATCCAAATGATCAATCGAAAAAATTTTATTGTGAAGCCGGCGAGAGTGATTATGAAAAGTGGTACACCTGTTTTCAGCTACAATCCAAGAATCGAAAAATTAATGAAGCTTCTGGCAGCCGGAGATATTTACGATCGCAACGGCATAGTGGTAGCCACCAGCAATAAAGAGACTATCGCTGCGATGGCTGATAGTATTTACATGGCAGGTATTGATAAGAAGACCTTACAGGATGTAATGACTAAAAGAGTAAGTCGCTACTATCCTTTTGAGAACGAATTATTTTACTGGACCGGAGATTACAATACAAAATTATTCTGGGGACAGAGCAATGGATATTTCGCTGAAGCCCGCCACCTTACTGCCCTTCGTGGTTTCGGTGTCACCCGCAACAGGCTCGATTCTGTACACAGTATGTACAAGCCCGACCGGTTTACAAAGCCCTATCATAAGCCAGATCAATTAGTACAATATGATTTTACTGCTTTAAAAGAAGGTCTTACACAGGCGATTGACAGCAATAACCTATTTGTTCAGCAAGTTATACAGTCCGACAGAAATCTTCGTTTAACCGTTGACGCCGGATTGCAGGTGGAAATCCAGGATTCCCTGCAAAACAGTTTATTCAATCAAAAAAGAATATCAGTGGTTGTACTCGATGCCGGGTCAGGAGATCTGCTTGCATCCGCCATGCATCCTTTGCCAGCTTTACAAACACCGGAGCTGATGGATTTACCACAGCGCGAAAAAGATGCTCTCGACATTCCATTGACTGACAGGGACCCCGGAATGACCTACGCCACGGCTCCGGGTTCAGCGGTTAAAATACTAACAGCGATGGCTGCACTGAATAAGCTGGGCAGTGACGCTGCAACGGTTAAATACAATGATATATATCGGTCGGAAATTTTCAGGGATAATCCAACCGAGCAGGAACCTTTTGTTCCGAAAGTGAAATATGTAGACATGCACGAAGCGATTGTACATTCCAGCAACATATTTTTTATAAGGATGGCCAATGATTACGATCTGGAAGATCATATGGCCGCCCTGTATAAAGCATCAGGAATGAATCTACACCAGGTGGGTGGATATAACTATGCCGCCAACACTCAACCCCAGGCAGAAAATACATCATTGGCGGTTTGGAAAAATGGTGCGTTAAAAAAAGATCGGAAAAATTATTCAAATCCCGAATATAAAGGCAAAACGAAAAGGTACAGAAGTGACTTCTCAGGATTGGCCTGGGGTCAAAGTGTATTGACATCAACACCGGTTGCTATGGCCAGAATAGCTGGAGCAATCGCGAATAATGGTTCACTTCAACCTTCGAGATTTATACTGGAAGAAGCGGGGATCGTAAAAGATACAGCCGCAGGAATTGTAATTGCTAATGACACAGCGCATGCGGGATTAATCAGGAGATATATGATTGATCAATCCAATACCGTAAAACAAAAAATTAAAAATGTTCGCGTTGCCGGCAAAACGGGTACACCCGAAAGAATAGTTCGCGGTGTGAAGCAATCAGATGGCTGGTATGTTTTCTTTGCTCCCGTGCCTGGAAAGGAATCGTACACTGTGGTATGTATCCGTATTGAAAATGGATTGGGTTCCGGCAATGCGGTAATTATCGCAAATAGAGTTGCTGAAATACTGGAGAGAAGAAACTATATGAAATCCTTTGAATAAACCTCAAACAAAATATTAAATGAAAAATATAATAGATCAGTTAAAAAAAGGATTCGGTTTTACCGAAAAATCTCCGGATACAAATAATGTTGTAGTTGAAAGTGAAAATATCACTGATAAAATTCCAGCTCAGAAGAGTTTTTCATTACCGGCCGCTAATGCAAGGAGAGAGGAAGTGATTAGTTTTATAATAAAAGCACTTGGGCCCTATATTGATGAAAAGGTACAACCCATCGCCGGGATCAGGCTTTATCTGAAATTGAATGATGCCATTGAAGAACAGCTCACAAGGGTAGCGTTACATCTTGATAATCCAATAGTATTCCGTCAGGAGTATCTGGAAAGAAAACTGGCCAACTATTTTATTCCACTTGATAATAACTGGACATTTGAATGTCAACTGGTGAAAAGTGAATTCCCGGAAAACATATTCGTACAGCAGAATTTAGGTCTTGAGGTATTGCACCATGGTCAGGCGTTGGCGGGTCCATTCATTTCTGCAAGGATAAAAATTTTGACCGGCAAAGCAGAGCGCGGGGATTATATTCTGAATGGCAAAGACAAACTACGTTTTCATATCGGGCGCTCACATGCGCCTCAATTATCCACTGGCAAATTGCAATACAACGATATTGTTTTTCCCGGAAAAGATGATCCTTCGTTTGAAGAAACGGCATATCAGTCGAATCTCCATGTGAGCCGCAATCATGCTTACATACAGTTTAACCCGCAGGTAAATAAATTTTATCTCTATGCGGATAAAGGCGGCTTACCCGATAATGGCAATAAAACTAAACTCCACACAAACAATGGTGATGCCAAACTAATTTCAATGCCTGGCGTTGGCCACGAGTTGCATCATGGCGACCAGATTGAATTAGGTGGGAAGGTGTTGATGTTGTTTGAGCAGGTGAATGAGTGAATGGGTCAATGAGATAATTAACAGCCGACTCCTGCGTGAATCGTCAATCGTGAAACGTGAATGAACAGCCAGTCATTGCATTGGCAGTTAACGTAACACGTAAAACGGAGAACATGTTTTTGCGAGAGTGACAGCCGTTACTCAGGTTGTCTCCGCGAATCTCCTGTATTCAACTCCGTGAATCTCCGTGTCCCGTAATTTAAAACTTCGTATTTCTCTCGCCTGAGGCGAGATCGCACCTGTATTAGATTCACCCATTCACACATTCACTCTCTTGTGGCTGTTCCGATTCACGTTTCACGATTGACGATTCACGCAGGAGACGGCTATTAACTGGTAACCCGCTACAAGCAACGGCTGCATATTCACCATTGACCCATTCACATATTCACCTCTCAACAGCCAACAGTTCGTTAAACCTCCTCGCATTGGCAATTCATTAAGAAATATCGGGAGCACCTTTCACGTCTATAATAGTATTAAATCACACAAATATGAAACAGTTAACAGCATTATTTTCCCTTGTGGTGGGTGTGCTGATTCTGAGCAGTTGTTCAAGCACCGCGCATATCGAAAAAGATCCGTCGGTTAATTTCAATCATTTTAAATCCTATGCCTGGTTGGATGATCAGGAGGGCAATGAAGACCGTTACCTGAAAGGATTGACGAAACAGAATTTACGCAGTGCAGTAGCCAATGAGCTGACAGAAATCAATTGGAGAGAAGACAAAAGAAAACCCGATGTCATCATCAAACACGATGTACTCGTGGAAAATAGAATGAAAGAATCGCGTGATCCAGTGTATTCACAGCCGTTAGTACGCCGGTTTTATAATCCTTATACCCGCCGGATAGGGACAATTTACTATCCTTCAGAATTTATGGGTTACGATCGCAGGAATTTTGAAGTAAAAGAAGGTACGCTAACAATTACCATGATCGACGCAAAAACTGATAAAGTAATCTGGCAAGGCTGGGTGACAGATGAATTAAGAAGTCAGCAACCGACTTCAAAAGAGATTCAGGGAAGTGTGAAAACGCTATTCAAAAAATTTGATATGAAAAGTTAGTTTGTGGGTGGTTGTAAAACAAAAAGGGCATTTCAGTTTCCAACTGACTTGCCTTTTTTCATTTCTGACTTTCGCATTGGCATAGCGTCGATAATTGCGAATAATTCTTCAGCCTTTACAAATTTATCAGATCTGAATTTTTCTCCTCCGTCTCTCCCTATCAATATAAAAGTGAAAGCTTGTTTGACCTCAACATCATGTTGCCTCAGGAGATCTTTTTTTACTGTATCAATAAGATATTTTTTTACCTGGATATCACGCTCTTTAACACCCGGATTGTATTTGTCAAATTCCTTTATCTGCTGATCAAATATTTTTTCACCAGTAGAAGTGTAAAATATAATCACCTGTCTCGGATTTTCCTGATTGTTTAAATTCATGAGCAGAAATAAAATGAATAGCATAACTGATACTTTAATCAATCTAACAATCCTCAGGCGATATTGTTAAACCTTTCCTGGTTTATTCAACAATGTAACATGCCAACGATGTTGTCAAAATATTTATTGATAGGGAAATCCGAAACTCAGTACTAAACTAATTCTTTATTGTAACGGTTCCTGTAATCCAAAGGAGACATTGAAGTAATTTTTTTAAATACCTCCCTGAAAGCCTTTGTATCAGTATACCCTACGTCATACATTACTTCGTTCACTGTTTTCCTTCCTGTTTCCAGCTCTTTTTTTGCAGCTTCTACTTTCACCCGCTGCAAATATTCCAGTACAGTATTGTGCGTTGCTTTTTTAAATCTTCTTTCAAAAGTCCTGCGGCCGATACCAAATTTTAAACACAGTTCATCTACAGTAATTTTTTCCTGGTAGTTTGATTCGATAAACTCCTGCACTTTTACTATGTCCGCATCATTATGTATTTTTTGCCCTTTGAAGATGGTGAATGGCGATTGACTTATTCTTCCGATATCTAACACAAAAAACTTCGAAGCAAGAATAGCCATTTCCCGGCTGGTGTACTTTTCAACAAGGTGTAACAATAAATTCCAGTACGAGTGTGCGCCCCCACTGGTGTACAATCCTTTTGAATCAGTCACGATTTTATCATCAATCAATTCCACTTCAGGAAAAAGTCGCCTGAATTCATTGGCAAATAACCAATGTGTGGAACAGGTTTTACCATTCAGCAATCCTGATGAAGCAAGTACAAAAGCACCTAGACAAAGGCTTGCCACTTCCGCACCATTTTTATAATGATTGACTATCCAGGGAATAAATTCCTTATTCTGATCAATTGCATATTCCAGATTTCCACTAATTGCTGGTATAATAATCAGGTCAGGAGTCCGCGCATGTTTTAACACTGCATCAGTATGAATAGAAAAAATTCCATCGCCAACTTTTACTTCCTCTTTTAATCCTACCAACTGTACATTAAACATTGGCTGCCGCCCATCGCTTTTCAGGAATTCATTTACTGCTGTAAATAAATACCGGGGATCTGCCACAGCTTCCACCACAGCGGTTTCCGGAACTATTATCGCGATTTGTTTCATATATATCGTTATGAACAATAAAGGTAAAACCAATTACTGTCGTAAACAACCCTGAAGATTGACGTATTACCACACCGATAAAGCATATTCAGCCAGCTAGCTTTGCAGGATAATTTGGTTTATGACACAGATTCTTCCCTATTTGTACTTCGACGGCAGATGCAATGAAGCCATGCACTTTTACCAACAGTGTCTTGGAGGAGATCTGCAATTACTAAAACTGGGCGAATCGCCAATGGCCGCGCAATTGCCCTCAATAACTGATGCTCAAATTCTCCATAGCACATTGCAAAGTGATCATCTTGTATTGATGGCATCTGATATGATAAATCAGAAACATATCCGCGGTAACTCGATCATCCTATGCGTCAACTGCAGTAACGAAACCGAGCTGTATGAAATTTTTGCAAAGTTGTCCCAGGGTGGATTAGTCAAACTACCGATTCATCAAAATTTCCGTGGAAATACATACGGAGAGTTAACGGATCAATTTGGCATACAATGGATATTAAACTATCAAAGACTTAACACATAACAAACACAATGAAAAAAGATAGAGTCATTTACTGGATATCCACTTCACTGATTTTTTTATGGGATAGTGTAGTACCTGCTTTCACATCACATACGCCTCTGGCTGTTGAAGGCATCAGGCACTTAGGATTCCCGGACTATTTCAGGGTAATGCTGACAGTATTTAAAGTTGCGGGTGGCGTGATACTTATTCTTCCATTCTTTAGAGGGAGGATTAAAGAGTGGGCATATGCGGGGTTTACATTCAATTTCATTTCCGCTTTTGTTGCGACTACGGCAGTAGACGGAATGGGTCCAAATGTACTTTTGCCAATTGTAGTATTAAGCATTCTTGTGGTATCGTATTTGTATTATCACAAATTGTTTGGTGTAAACGCACAAAAACTACATTATGAAAAGTCCTGAAGAAATTCTTCAATTAATTGATATCGAAAAAAAATTGTGGACCAACGATCCTGATTTTTAT
>JANPJC010000158.1:0-4151 GCA_031425315.1 Chitinophagales bacterium | reverse complement strand
CATAAAAACAGAATAATAGGTGAGGGGTATCACCAGGCATATGGTAAGGCGCATGCTGAAGTTAACTGCCTGGATGCTGTGGCTGAAGAAGACAAGCATCTTATTCCGGAGTCTGAATTATATGTTTCACTGGAACCCTGTTCACATTTTGGTAAAACTCCACCATGTACAGATCTGATTATTAAGAACAAAATATTGCGTGTCATAATTGCTGTACGGGATCCATTCCCCGCAGTAAATGGTTCCGGCATCGAGAGGCTGGAAACCGCAGGAATTGACGTGGTGACAGGTGTTGCGGAACAAGCTGCAAAGGAAATTAACCGGAGATTTTTCACATTTCACCAGCAACGTCGTCCGTACATTTTATTGAAATGGGCTCAAACAGCAGATAGCATTATCGGTTCCCTGCTTCCGGAAAGGTTATTAATTTCCGGGTCGCTTGCAAACAGGATTGTACATCGCTGGAGAGGAGAAGAGGCGGCTATACTGGTGGGAGCTAATACTGTTGAAAAAGACAATCCTACACTTACTGCCCGGTTGTGGCCCGGACGAAATCCTGTGCGTATTGTAATTGATCCCGGATTGAAGTTATCTAAATCAATGAATGTTTTTGATGAGAAGAGTTCAACCATCATTTATAATTGTATTCAAAAAGATCATAATACAAATGTTCGTCATATACTTCTTGATGAAGAGCACGATTTGATACCCCAGGTGATGAATAGTATGTACGAAGAAGGTTTGCAGAGTGTGATGATAGAAGGAGGACGTGTTACCTTACAGTCATTTATTGATACCGGCCTTTGGGATGAAGCAAGAATTATTACAAATCCTCAATTGTTTGCAGGCAACGGAATTTCAGCGCCGCGACTTTCTAACTTTAATCATGTTCATAATACCGTTGCCGGCACGGATCGTATCGATTATTTCAGGAATAAAAACTTTACCAATTGATTTACCTGCTGGGTTCAGTTCTTTTCAGTGCGTATCTCGTACTGGCATTTAAAGTACTCGGTAAACTGGGGATCAATGCATTTCAAGCCATTGTATTCAATTATGTTTTTTGTGTGATTACAGGTTCAGTAATGAACAGTACATTACCTTTTCAAAAGAATTGGTATGGAGAACAATGGATGCCCTGGGCAGTTGGGATGGGTTTCGCTTTTATTTTCCTGTTCAATATCATATCGGTAACAGCAAGGCATAAGGGAGTTTCAACCGCTTCAGTTTCCAATAAGCTTTCTTTGGTGATTCCGGTAGTATTTTCGGTTATACTTTATGGTGAAACTATCGGAAGTGTAAAAATTCTAGGTATTATTCTGGCATTAATAGCGATTGTATTTACCACACAACCTTCAGATGAAATTAATGATGGCATACACAAATTACATAAGTGGTATGTATTACTTCCGGTGATATTATTTGTCGGCAGCGGATTGCTCGATACCACTATTAAGTATGTGGAGCAGACATTTTTGAATGAAACAAATCATCATCATTTTATAATAACTGCATTTGGTGTGGCAGCACTGACTGGATTGATCATTTACTCCTGGCAATTGGTTTTTCGAAAAGAAAAATTTGATGTAAGAACTTTGATAGCTGGGATGTTGATTGGTATCCCTAATTACTTTTCAATCTGGTTTCTGGTGCAGTTGTTAAAAACCTATGGTGACAAAAGTGCTGTCATAATTCCTGTTAATAACATGAGCATAGTATTGGTTAGTGCTTTATCTGCATGGTTGTTTTTGGGTGAAAAAATCAGTACACGAAACTGGCTGGGCATCGGACTGGCTATTGTAGCTATTGGAATGATAGCATTTGGTTGATGAGAAATAGAAATTGCAATGAGTAATCAAACACATTATTTTACGATAGAATCTAAAGGAGTGGCCGAATTTTCTGACAGGGGCAGTCGGTTTGTCGCCTATACCTATCCGTTAAAGGAAGTTGCTGAATTTAAATCAATTGTTCAGCAATTGAAAAAGGAGCATCCTAAAGCAAGTCATCATTGTTTTGCTTACCGGTTGGGTCTTGACGGAAATGTATTCAGGGTTAGTGATGATGGCGAGCCATCCGGATCAGCGGGACGACCAATATTGGGACAAATTGATAGTAAAGAATTGACCGACATTTTGATCATTGTAGTGAGGTATTTCGGCGGCACTTTATTAGGCGTTCCTGGTTTAATCAGTGCTTATAAAACTTCAGCTGCACTGGCATTGCAGGTAACTCCCCTGGTGCGGAAAATTGTGGAAATCCGATATGAGATTCAATTTGATTATACCCGGTTGAATGATGTAATGACAATTATTAAGAGGTTTTCCTGCAGTGTGCTTCACCAGGAAATGCAGCTCTTTTGTATGTTTAAAGTTGGTGTGCCAAAAGAAAGCGAACAGGATTTTTTAAAGCAGGTGAACGAAATTGATGGGGTGGAGGTGACACAATCAAAATAGCCTTCAGTTTTTATTTTCGTTGAATACATCATAATTACCCTTTCTCGCAAGAAGCCTTTTTATTCCATCTTTTAAAAGAATAACATTAAAATTAATAAGCAATCCAATTCTTTTATCAGATGCTTTTAAATAAGTAAGTAGTTGCGCCGTATGAACATCATTAAGTGCTTCAACTGATTTTAATTCAACAATGATTTTATTTTCTACAAGTACATCTAATCGGTAAGCAGTATGAACCTGAATAGTTTTATACATAAGGGGAAGCGTTAAGCCTTCTTCAACCTGTAGTCCTCTTTTCAATAATTCATATACAAAACATGATTGATAGGCAGATTCCAGTAAGCCTGGTCCAAGATGTCTATGGACTTCAATCGCAGCAGCGATTATATTACCTGTAAGTTCTTTTTCTTCCATGTGTTTAACATTTCGGTAAAAATATACTCCAACTTGAAGCTATAAATTGTTGACTATCCCAATTCTATCTGTTTTTTACTATAATTTAAATGGGAAAGTCAACAGTAACACGGCGTGTTTTTTGGCCACGGAGATAAGCGGAGGTTTTGAGTTGAGCGGAGAAGTGATAACTTGCGCAGCTTCTGCAGATTAAATGATATTTTGCTTATGTTGGATATAAAACGGATAGTTGAATTATCCAATGCAGTAAAGTAAAACTTTACTTTTTCTATCTGTCATGTTATCTCCGTTAAACTCAAAACCTCCGCTCAACCCTGTGGCCTAAAATAGTTGTCACTGAGATATCTAATATTTAAGTGAAAGACATTCCTGCATTTTGGTCTAAACAATTTCAATCATAAAATTAACCTGTGGTTCTATTGTTTGATTTGACTATGCTTGAAATATAAATCTCAAAGAAATTATAGCAAGTAATTATTTCCTGACATTCGCTGGTACACTCTCTTTTGATCCCGGAGTGTACACATAAAAACCTTCACCAGATTTTACCCCTAATTTTCCAGCAGCAACCATATTAACCAGCAGCGGACAAGGCGCATATTTTGGATTACCAAACCCGTCATGCAATACACGCAAAATTGCCAGACAAACATCGAGCCCGATAAAATCTGCCAGCTGCAACGGACCCATTGGATGGGCCATCCCGAGTTTCATGACTGTATCTATTTCATTAATTCCTGCAACTCCTTCATATAAACTAAAAATCGCTTCATTGATCATTGGCATCAAAATCCTGTTGGCAATAAATCCCGGATAATCGTTGACCACACAAGGTGTTTTACCCAGCTTTTCCGAAAGAGATATGATAGTGTCTGTAACGGCCGCCAAAGTGGAATAGCCGTTAATAATTTCCACCAGTTTCATTACCGGAACCGGATTCATGAAATGCATGCCAATTACCTTATCAGGTCTTTTTGTTGCGGCTGCGATTGAAGTAATGGATATGGAAGATGTATTGGAAGCAAGAATACAAGCCGCAGGAGAAGCAGCATCCAGCTGTTTGAAAATTTCCAGTTTGAGTGAAATGTTTTCGCTTGCCGCCTCCACTACAAGATCTGCATTTTCAACTCCCTTTACTAATAACGTTTCAGTTACCAGCCGCTGCAGGGTTTGCAGTTTCTGCTCTTCATTGATGACACCTTTCGTAAGTTGCCGCTCAAGGTTTTTGGAAATTGTACTTTTGGCTTTCTCAAGCTGAGCGGCGGATACATCTATCAAAGT
>JANPJC010000157.1:0-12446 GCA_031425315.1 Chitinophagales bacterium | reverse complement strand
GAAATGTTTTCGTCTGTGATAAGCAACGGATCAGAAAAATTTCCAATGGCCAGGTAATCACTTACGCAGGTAAAGGCTCTGCGGCAAATCAATCCTTCGGCAATGTTTCCGGTTTAGTTGTGAATAAACAAGGCGTGATTTATGTTATTGATGGTCCGAGAATCAGGAAAATTTCTTCACCTTCCAGCGATGAATTCCTGGCCGGCACTCTCAGCCATGAGTATAAAGATGGTATAGGCGCCGATGCGGGATTTTATGAAATATTCAATCTTGCACTGGATAAAGATGAGAATCTGATCATACCCGATTTTGATGCAAATTTCAACCAGGTTTTAAGAAAGGTTACTCCTGCAGGTGTGGTGACCACCATGCTATTAATTGATAACACCGGTATTTCGTCGGGAACGACAGCCAGCTTAGTTTATTTATCCGCCATAACCATAGATCCTTCCGGAAACGTTTATTACTCTTCTGCTAAAAACCAGATGATCAAAAAACGGGATGTTTCCGGAAATGTATCATCCTTTGCCGGAGCCGACGCTTTCGGAGTGGAAGACGGACAGGGAACAGCCGCCCGGTTTATGGGAATCACAGGCCTTGCCTGCGATCCTGCTGGAAATATATACGTTGCGCAATTCGGCACACACATGATCAGAAAGATTACTCCAGGAGGTAAGGTAACTACAATCATTGGAGCAAACGGTCCTGGCCGGATTAACGGGCATACCGATTCGGCAAGATTAAACAGGCCTTTTAGTCTGGCCGTAGATAAAGACAGCTCTTTACTTATCGTTGATCAGGGAAATTATCTGATCAGAAAAATGATGCGCAAATAGCAACTTACGCCAAAAGAAAAAGGCTTTCAGATGATTATTCTGAAAGCCTTTTTCTTTTGTGGTGTGGGCCGGGATCGAACCGGCGACACAAGGATTTTCAGTCCTTTGCTCTACCAACTGAGCTACCGCACCAACTGGGAGTCCTTAAGTCCTGAGTCTTTAGTACTTAGTCAACAGCCTTTTTGCAATGACTACTGACTCCCGACTTCCGACTCTCTGACTTCTTAGGGGTGGCAAATATACAGAAACCTGCTTTTCCAAGCAATTTTAATTCTAGGCCACGGGCTGACAATATTATAGGGTTGCGGAACTTTATATCTAACCACTTGTTTACCAAACACACCAATGCCAATAATCATAACCGCTTTTGCGTTATTCCTTATTTTTAAACCATGAATGCAGAATCGCAACGCCTCTCTGTAAATAACGGAAAACGGGTTCCACTCGAACAATGGGGTCCCTATCTCAGCGAAAGACAATGGGGCACCGTGCGCGAAGATTACAGCCGACACGGCAATGCATGGGATTATTTCCCTTTCGACCACTCCCATTTCAGGGCCTACCGCTGGGGTGAAGATGGGATCGCCGGCATTTCAGACTTTTACCAGAACCTCTGCTTCTCCGTGGCCATGTGGAACGGAAAAGATAAAATATTGAAAGAACGCCTTTTCGGACTGGGAAATCACCAGGGTAACCATGGCGAAGATGTGAAAGAGCTATATTATTATCTCGACAACATCCCTACCCATTATTACATGGATTACCTCTATAAGTATCCGCAAAAAGCCTACCCATACGAACAGCTGATCACCGAAAACAGGAAAAGGTCGCGTTTGGAACCGGAATATGAAATACTTGATACAGATGCTTTCTCTAACGACGAATACTTCGACATAAGGGTTACTTATGCAAAACAGAACTCGAAAGACATCTTTATAAAGATTACCGTTACCAACCGCGCCACCACAAAAGCGAAAATGACCCTGCTGCCCACACTCTGGTTTTATAACAGATGGCAGTACGATACCGAACATAAAATTCCTTCGATTACTTTAAGAGACTCTCAATCAGTGAGAGCTTCACATGCAAGATTAGGTTCTTACTATTTGTATTTTCAGCACGGAGATGATTTGTTATTTACTGATAACGAAACTAATCTCGCGAAAATGAACGGCACACCCAATGAAAACAAATTCACCAAAGACGCTTTTCACAGGGTGATTATT
Organism: Chitinophagales bacterium; assembly: GCA_031425315.1. GTDB lineage: Bacteria > Bacteroidota > Bacteroidia > Chitinophagales > Chitinophagaceae > Pollutibacter. The sequence goes on along the minus strand of JANPJC010000157.1, from coordinate 10,384 downwards.
GATGGTGAAGATCCAAAACCATTTCGCAAAAGAAAATCCGGTACCAAGTTTTCACCTGTTTATAATATAGAACTAAAAGGCGGCGCATCTCGCGAAGTGTATCTGCGGCTCTCAAATAAAATTGTTGAAAACCCATTCGCTAACGGTTTTGCAACCGTGTTTAACGTGCGCAAAGATGAAGCCGATACTTTTTATGACGGAGTACTAACCTCTCCAAAAGATTCAGAAAAAAGATTAATCCAACGGCAGGCCCTCGCAGGTTTGCTATGGACCAAACAATATTATCACTACGACGTGGAGCGATGGCTCAATACAAGTGACGGTATTACTCCCGTGAATACCGGCAAACAATTCGGCCGCAACCACGACTGGAAACATCTTAAAAATCAGGACATCATTTCGATGCCCGATAAATGGGAATTCCCCTGGTATGCTGCATGGGATACTGCATTTCAGTGTATCCCGATGGCTTTAGTTGATCCCTGTTTCGCAAAAAATCAGCTCCTGTTGATTATGCGCGAATGGTACATGAAACCGGACGGACAGCTTCCCGCATATGAGTGGAACTTCTCCGACGTGAACCCGCCAGTACAGGCCTGGGCTGCATTACAGGTGTATACCATAGAAAAAGAAAAATTAGGAAAAGGCGATATCCCTTTTCTCAAAAGAATATTTCAGAAGCTGCTGATCAACTTCACGTGGTGGATTAACCGAAAAGATCCCAACGGTAATAATATGTTCGAAGGCGGCTTCCTCGGGCTGGATAATATTGGTGTTTTCAACCGCAGTTCGCAACTGCAGGGCCAGGTTTCTTTAGAGCAAGCCGATGGTACAGCATGGATGGGAATGTATGCATTGAATATGCTAGACATTGCTTTGGAAATTGCTATGAAAGACGAATCTTTTGAAGACACTGCCACCAAATTTTTTGAGCAGTTCGTATTCATCGCCGAAGCGTTGAACGAACATGGTATGTGGAATGAAGAAGATAAGTTCTATTATGATATGCTGGCTATCGATGGATCGAGTCCGCTGCAATTAAAAACACAATCTGTTGTTGGCATCACCAGTCTTTTTGCAGTATCTGTGATTCAGAAAAAAGCAATGGATAAACTACACGATTTTAAAAAGAGAATCACCTGGTTTGAAAACTACAGGATAAAAAATAAATTATTCTGGCCCAATGAAGAACATGGATCGAGGAACGAAGTGTTGCTGTCTCTAATTCCAAAAGAAAGATTGGCGCATCTCTTAACACGCTTATTAAATGAAGCAGAATTTCTTTCGCCTACGGGTATCCGTGCGTTATCGAAATTCCATGAAAAAAATCCCTATACCGTTCATATCAATGGTGTAAATTATACTGTTGGTTATGACCCGGGAGATTCTACAAGCGATTTCTTTGGTGGCAATTCCAACTGGCGCGGACCTGTGTGGATACCGATGAATTACCTTATCATCCGCAGCATTCGCCGATACGGGGAGTTCTATGGTAATCAGATTAAAGTCGAATGTCCCGGAGGCAGTGGTGTCTTCATGACACTTTCGGAAGTGGCAGACGAACTGAGCCGTCGATTAATTTTGCTATTCGAAAAAGATGCTGATGGCAAACGACCGCTATTTGGCGAGTACCACGAATTTTATAAACGACCAGGAAACGAGCACCTCATTTTATTCTACGAATATTTTCACGGTGATAATGGCAAGGGCCTTGGCGCCAGTCACCAAACCGGCTGGACCGCTCTTGTTGCCGACCTCATCGAAAGGCTGGAAAGCGCCGATAGCCTTCAGAAAGTGGTTTGAGGATACAGGTGGCTGAAAGTGAATGGGTGAATGAGTCAATGGGTGAATTAACAGCCGCCTCCTTCGTGAATCGTCAATCGTGAATCGTCAATGAGGGAATGAGTCAATGGGTGAATTCTGAAATGGGAAGAGAGCAGCCATCAGTTATGTAAAACGTCAATCGTCAATGAACAGCCGCCGCGTGGAAGTCTTTAGTCAAAAGTATTGACTCAACAATTCGCTGTGTCATGCGCTACTCTTTTCTACTGTTATATCCTTTGACAGTATATGCAGTTGTGAGATCAGCAATTTATCTTAAAACAAATCGCCTAAACAATCTTCCATAATCCAACAATCCACAAATCCGATAAATCCAAATCTAGATACCGAACTCACACAAGAATTTTATCCTCATAATTTTCAACTGTTCCCATTCGAGATCAAGATCGGCTAGTTCTTCCTGGGCTACCTGCAAGCTGGAAGTTTCGCAGCTCTTAAAATATTCTAATATATCCTGCTGATCATCTTCATCAACAATCTGGTTGATGGCATAACTGAGATTCAATTTCGTACCACTGGCTACAATGGTTTCCATCTCTTCCAGCAATTGATCCATTCGCATGTCTTTACTTTTCGCGATGGTTTCCAATGGCATTTTCTTATCAACCTGTTGAATAATGAAAACCTTATTGCCACTTTTATTTACTACCGTCTTCATCACAAAATCATCGGGCTTCACCACATCATTCTCTTCTACATATTTTTTGATCACCTCAATAAAAGGTTTACCATAGCGCAATGCTTTGCCCTTGCTTACACCGCTAATTTTTTCCAGTTCCTCCAAACTTGTAGGATACATTGTAGCCATATCTTCCAGAGAAGTTTCAAGGAATATTACAAAAGGTGGAAGCTTTTTATCCTTAGCAAATTTCTTCCTTAGTTCCTTCAGCATTTCAAACAGCACTGGATCTGCAGCTGCAGTAACCGCTGGCTCATTGCCACCTTCTTCATCATCTTCATTTGCATCTTCAAATAGATTGTTAAGTACAATTTTGAATGAAGTCGGTTTCTTAATAAATGCATTGCCTTTTGCTGTCAATTTCAATACGCCATACTCTTCAATATCCTTTTCCAATATACTTTCCAGTAACAATTGCCTGATTAAAGGTTTCCAAAAATGATCAGGCTGGTCATTTCCGCAAGCAAATAAATCCAGGCTATCGTGGCGATACATCTGATTCTGCGGCGTAAGCCTTCCGGTTAAAATGTTCACGACATAATCTGTTGCAAATCTTTCATCCAAAATTTTCAGCACTTTCAAAACCTTCACAGCGTCTTCTTTCGCCTCTACAAATTCTCGAGGATTTAAACAATTGTCGCAACTATTGCAATTTGCCGTCGTGTAAGACTCACCAAAATAATTCATTAACACTTTGCGCCGGCAAACACCGCTTTCAGCAAATGCAACTGTTTCATCAATCAGCTGCGCACCAACCTCGCGTTCACTCAATGGTTTGTCGCGCATCAAATGTTCAAGCTTTGACACATCTTTATGCGAATAATACAAAACGCATTTTCCTTCCATTCCATCACGGCCGGCACGACCTGTTTCCTGGTAATAGTTTTCAATGCTCTTCGGAATATTATAGTGAATAACAAATCGGATATCCGGCTTGTCAATGCCCATTCCAAATGCAATCGTCGCTACAATCACCTGCATATCCTCATTCAGGAACTGGTCCTGTCTGTCGGATCTCACTTTGCCATCCATTCCGGCATGATAGGCCACAGCTTTAATGCCATTGGCATTCAGCATGTCGGCAAGCTCTTCAGTGGTTTTACGGTTCAGTGTATAGATGATGCCGCTCTTCCCCTTGTTATCGTGAATGAATTTGACAATACTTTTTATCGTCTGATCCTTTTTAACCTTCGGCCTGATTTCATAATAAAGATTAGGCCGGTTGAAAGAGGAAATAAAAATCTTTGGGCTTCTAAGCCCCAGCGTCGACACAATATCACTTTGCACTTTTGGAGTGGCTGTGGCGGTAAGCGCTATGATAGGAATATCCGGATTGATCTGATCCATCATTTCTTTCAATCTTCTGTACTCAGGCCTGAAATCGTGTCCCCATTCCGAAATACAATGCGCTTCATCTACAGCAAAAAATGATAATTTGAGATCACTGAAAAACTCGAGGTTTTCAGGTTTAGTGAGCGTTTCGGGCGCTACATACAACATTTTTGTTTTTCCCGTACTGAGGTCGTCATGTACCTCCGCAATCTGCTTCCGGGTTAATGTGGAGTTGAGAAAATGAGCCACATCATCCTGGCTGCTGTAACTTCTTACCAGATCAACCTGGTTTTTCATTAACGCAATCAAGGGAGAAACGATGATGGCGCAACCGTCACTCAACAAAGCTGGTAACTGGTAACATAAACTTTTACCGCCCCCGGTTGGCTTGATAACAAACGTATCCTGCCCGGCTAAAACATTGGCGATAATCGCTTCCTGATTGCCCTTGAAACTGTCGAAACCGAAATAATCTTTTAAAATTTTATAAAGGTCAGATTTGGAAAACTGTTTTTTCGACTTTGAGGGTTTGGCTGCTATTGTAACCGATTCCTCTATATCTGACTTTGTTGCACGAACTTTCTTAGCGGTTGCCATGAATTCTTTTTCTTACACACTTATTAAAAAATAGTTGCATTGGTTCATAAGACTGTATCCCGGATCATAAAATCCTAAATACCCGTTCTCCTTTTGGCAAGCCGGCAAAGATACCAAAAAAGAAGGCTGATAAGGGAAGTTTAACAAATTCCGGGTTTTCGTTTTCAGGGTTAATTTTTCATTTATCCTGATCTTTAATATAATACTTTTGCGGGGATTCTGCGATGGAAAATATCAACATAATTCAAATTGCGAGGCGAACGATACAGCTTGAAGCTCAGGCTGTTCAGGAACTTATTGGTTATATCAATGAGGATTTTGAGAAGATCGTGAAGCTTATTTCTACTATAAAAGGAAGGCTGGTAGTGAGTGGCATTGGAAAAAGTGCCATCATTGGTCAAAAAATAGTAGCTACACTCAATAGTACAGGTACCCCTGCTATTTTTATGCACGCTGCAGACGCTATACATGGCGATCTGGGAATGGTGCAGCAGGATGATGCAGTGATGATCATCTCTAAAAGTGGTGAAAGTCCTGAGATTAAAGTGCTGGTTCCATTGATTCGTAACCTTGGTAACGCTTTGATTGGTATGGTAGGACACACCCAATCTTTTCTTGCCCGTCATTCTGACTATACGCTCAACACTTCTGTGAACCAGGAAGCCTGTCCTAACAACCTGGCACCAACTTCGAGCACAACGGCACAATTGGTCATGGGAGATGCTCTTGCAATCAGTTTGATGGAGCTTAAAGGCTTCAGTACCAATGATTTTGCAAAATTTCACCCGGGTGGCACTTTGGGTAAAAAACTCTATCTGCTGGTATCTGACCTAAGTAAACAAAACGAAAAACCAACCATTACCGAATCCGGTACCTTAAAAGAAGTAATTGTGGAGATCACTCAAAAGAGGCTTGGTATTACTGCGGTTTTAAACGATGCTGGCGATCTCACAGGAGTTATCACGGATGGTGATTTGAGGCGGATGCTCGAAAAAGGAGACAAGCTTGATGGTGTTACAGCCAGAGATATTATGACGCCAGGACCTAAAACAGTGCAGGCCGAAGCGCTTGCGGTTGAAGCGCTTGATTTAATGCGAAAAAATAATATCACCCAACTACTCGTTAAACAACAGGAAAAATATGAAGGTGTCATCCATCTTCATGACCTGATAAGGGAAGGACTGATATAAACTTTATAAATGAAGCTTTGCAAACGGCTCTTAAATTTTAACTCTTAAACCCAACATGAATAAAAATCATTACGTGGCCATCATGGCCGGAGGAATTGGCAGCCGTTTCTGGCCTATGAGCAGAAGTGCATTTCCAAAACAATTTCTGGATATACTTGGTACCGGTAAAACACTCATCCAGTCAACCTTTGACCGCTTTGCTCTCTTCATCCCAACAGAAAACATTTTCGTTGTTACTTCTAATGAATACGTGGAAATCGTTGCAAATCAATTGCCGTCCATTAAAAAAGAAAACATTCTGGCGGAACCATCCCGAAAAAATACTGCACCCTGTGTTGCGTACATCGGTTTCAAACTGGCGCAGGTAAATCCGGAAGCGGCCCTGATTTGCGCACCTGCAGATCATCTTATTCTTGATGAAACAGCATTTAAGAAGGTTTGTCTAGAAGCAATGGATTTTGTGCAGAAACATCGCGCGCTGATTACTTTGGGTATCAAACCTACTTATCCCAATACAGGATATGGCTACATTCAGTTTGATCAGCAGCCTGCGAGCGACAATGTTTATAAAGTAAAAACATTTACTGAAAAACCCAATACCGAGCTGGCGAAAACATTTCTTGCCAGTGGTGAGTTCTTGTGGAATGCAGGGATTTTTGTTTGGCAGATCAAAAACATTGTTGGTGCCTTTCGCAAATACCTACCTGAAATGGCGGATGTGTTTGAAACTGAAAAAGATCAGTTTAATACCCCGGCTGAAAAAGCGGCAGTGGAGAGAATATATCCCCAGTGTACTAATATTTCAATAGACTATGGTATTATGGAAAAAGCTGATAATGTATACATCATTCCATCAAGCTTTGGATGGAGCGACTTAGGTACATGGAATTCGGCCTACGAAAATATGGAACGAGATTACCTCGGCAATGCTGTTGCAGGCGAGCAGGTGATGGTGATTGATGCCACAAAATGTATGGTTCATGCACCCGACGATAAGCTTCTTGTTTTACAGGGGCTCGAAGATTTTATTATAGTAGACACTAAAGATATTTTGCTCATTTGCAAAAAAGAAAAAGAGCAGGAGATAAAAGAATTTGTAGCAGAAGTGAAAAGAAACAGGGGAGAAAAATATCTCTGAAAAGTAAAAAAGGCCGGGAAAAATTCCCGGCCTTTTTATTTATGCCAACGTAGCATCGAGCGTAATTTTAGTATTCAGCAACTTACTGATAGGGCAGTTCTGTTCTGCATCTTTTGCACACTCTTCAAACTTCTCTTTAGAGATACCTGGCACCGTTGCATTTAAAACGAGGTGCGATCCGGTGATAGCTCCGTTCTCAAGTGTAATAGTACACTGCGTTTTAATTTCTTCAGCAGTAAACCCGGCAGCGCCTAATACAAACGTGAGTTTCATGCTAAAACAGCCAGCATGGGCAGCTGCAACCAATTCTTCGGGATTGGTCCCTTCTCCATCTTCAAACCTTGAACTATATGAGTACGGTTTTTCTTTAAAAACGCCTGATTGTGTCGACAAATGTCCTTTACCTTCTTTTCCGGTACCGTTCCAAACGGCTGATGCGGATCTTTTCATATATACTTGTTTTTTATGTTTACTGGTGATAAAGATGCAAATATTGGCGCAAACCACCTTATTGAATGTTAATTATTTATAAGCTGTGGATTTCTTTCACAGCCACAATCCATCAGTTTTAATGTTTATCCCCTGACTTTTGATCTAATTAAAAAGGAGGCATTATTTCTGCAAATTCATCAACTTGCAAATTAGAATTAAACTATACATATACATGGAAAGGACAAACTATTCATCAGGAGCAAAATGGGAAGACATAGTTGGATATAGCAGGGCAGTGAAAATCGGCAATTTCATCGAGGTGACCGGAACGGTGGCGGTAGATGAAAATAATCAACTGGTCGGCGGCGATAGTGCTTATGAACAAACAAAATTTGTGATCAGCAAAATTGAAAAGGTTCTGATAAGGGCGGGCGCTTCATTAAATGATGTGATCCGGACAAGAATCTTTGTGACTGATATTTCCAGGTGGGAGGAATATGGCCGGGCCCACGGTGAGTTTTTTAGTACAATAAAACCCTGCACCACAATGGTGGAAGTAAGCAAACTGATTGATAAGCTATATCTCGTGGAGATTGAAGCCAGCGCAGTCCTGCTATCCTGAAAGAATTTGATCTGACTTAATCTTCTTTAATCCTGTAATATTTGATGAACAAAACAGACTAAATTGTCAGCCTGTTCAATTTCGTTAGTGCACATTTCCTACAGGTAAATAGATTGCGATGAATGATCTGATCAAAAAACTCCGCTTCGATAAACTTCAGGAAGTATTGATTTTGAATGCTCCGGATGAGTTTAACCCCGTGATGAAAGAATTAGCAAAAACGACCAACGTTGAAGCCGCTGTTGGAAAAAAGAAAACGTACGCAGCAATGCTAATCTTTGTGAATAAGGAAGAAGATGTACGGAACGCTGCATCAACAATTATGAACACCCTTATTGATGATGGCTTGTTGTGGCTGGTATATCCTAAAAAAAGCTCAAAAAAATATAAACCGGAAATCAGTCGTGATAATGGCTGGCAGTCAATGGGGGATATTGGATTTGAGCCGGTATCGTTAATTTCAATCGATGACGACTGGAGTGCTCTGAGATTTAGAAAAGCAGAAAATATTAAAAAAATGAGCCGAAGTGAATCTTTTGCAATGTCAGCAACAGGCAAAAATAAAACGACTGATCGGGGTGCTAAGGTTTCCAAAAAATCCAATTAGAGTTGTCTGATCGGGTATATGTCAATTTATGAAGAAAAAAAACTTTCCATCGAAACTTCCTGATGCCGGCACAACCATCTTCACCGTAATGAGCGGTTTGGCCACAACTTACAATGCTGTCAATCTGGGACAGGGTTTTCCTGACTATCCAATGAATCAGCAATTAGCTGAGCTTGCACAAAAAGCTATTCACGATGGATATAATCAATATGCGCCGATGCCAGGATGGTTGCCGCTACGGGAATCGATTGCAGATAAAATCGAATTCCTTCATGGAGCTATTGTACACCCCGAACGAAACATAACGATCACTCCTGGTGGTACCTGCGCAATTTATACTGCGCTGACCACTATCCTTCAACCCGGTGATGAGGTGATTGTATTTGAGCCGGCATATGACAGTTATATTCCCAATATTGAAGTGAATGGCGCAATCGCGGTGAAGATTGAATTGAACATTCCTTCATTTACAATTCCATGGCCCAAGGTTTTTAATGCTGTTAATGAAAAAACCAAAGCGATTATTATAAACACGCCACACAATCCAACCGGTTCTATATGGTCAGCAAGTGATATGGATCAGCTCATTGAGCTTGTAACATCAACAGGGATTTATGTTGTAAGCGATGAAGTGTATGAACATTTGGTATATGACGGCCAGTCACACCTTAGTGTATTGAGATATCCCGAACTGGCCGACCGGAGTTTTGTATGTTTTTCTTTTGGCAAAGTATATAACTGTACGGGCTGGAAACTCGGCTACTGCGTTGCGTCAGATGATCTTACTACAGAATTCAGGAAAATTTATCAGTTCAATGCATTTTCATGTTTCACCCCTTCGCAGGTTGCCATCGCAACATTCTTAAAAAATAAAGAAGCTTACCTGGAAATTGCGGGTATGATGGAGGAAAAGCGTAATTTATTTGTTACCCTGATGCAGTCATCCCGATTCAATTTAGGAACATCATCGGGTAGCTATTTTATTTGCGGCACATATGAAAAAATTACAGACGAAAAAGACAGTGATTTTGCAATGCGTTTAACAAAAGAAGCAAAAGTAGTTACGATTCCAGTTTCAGCATTTTATCAGAAAAGTACCGAACATAAGATACTGAGATTCTGTTTTTGTAAGAAGGATGAAACTTTGGAAATAGCAGCGGAACGTTTATCAAAATGGTGATTTCTGCAGCTCTAAATAATCTATTATGAAGAAAATAATCGTGGCCCTGGTGTTACTGCCTCTTTTAGCCCTCGCTCAGAATAATCAAAAAAATGAGAGTGATAAGCAAAATGCATTATTGTGGGAGATCAGTGGAGGACAGTTAAAAGAACCCTCATATTTGTATGGAACGATTCATATGATTTGCCCGGCAGATTTCAGTATGAGTGATTTACTCAAAAAGAAATTCGAGTCTACGAAAAATCTTTTTCTTGAAATAGATATGGACGACCCATCGATGAATATGAAAACATTACAGTTGTCGATGATGAAGGAAGGTTCGTTAAAAGATCTGATGACCAAAGACGAATATTCGGAACTGGAGAGGTTTATGAAAGACTCTATTGGTATGCCGCTTGGTGTCTTTAATAAGATGAAGCCTTTCACTCTCATGAGTATTATGTACACCAAAGTTCTTCCGTGTAAAGGGATGGAATCTTACGAACAGCGTTTTCTTGAAATGGCCAAGAGTCAGAAGAAAGAAGTGAATGGTCTTGAAAAACTTGAAGATCAGTTCGCTGTTTTCGATAATATTCCTGATTCTGTTGAAATACATATGATCCTGGAAATGGCAAGAAAGTTTGGCGATCAAAAAATTGAATTTGCAAAAATGGTTGATGCCTATAAGGCAAAGGATTTGGTAGCAATGCAAAAGATGATCAGTTCATCGCCTGATATGGCCGGCTTTGAAGATATACTACTGGTAAACAGAAATAAAAACTGGAT
>JANPJC010000156.1:0-1698 GCA_031425315.1 Chitinophagales bacterium | reverse complement strand
TGCATTCTCGGTAGCTTGTATAAAATCTTCTTTTTTCTGAGAGGTGACTGCCTGGACATAAGTTAACTGGCTATAGCCAAGCAGGGCCACATAGACTTCTACGGGAGTTACTTCGCCGGTTTGTGGATCTACCCAGGAAAGCTTTTTGCCAGTAAAATCAATGAAGAGTTTGTCAGCAGGCTCCTGTTCCAGGTGAAGTGTACCGGAACGACTGATCTTCCATTGCTTGAAGTGATCGCAGAACTGCGAGTAACTGTAACCACCGGGATGCTGCTGCCTGTATTCGCCCCACAATACCCAGCGGGTAACACCTGTACGGGGAAGTTCCTTTTCAAAATAGGGAAACAAGGTAGCCAGTGGAGCAAAACGAGCCTGCTCCTGTGAATCCGGATCCAGGATCAAGGTCTCTAATACCGCATCATCCAGCAATAGCAGTTTATCATAATGCAACTCTTTAACTTCTATCAGTCGCAGGTATTTCTTTACCGTATTCCTGGAAATATCAACGGCCTTTGCAATAGTTTGAAGGGCTACACCATTGGACCGGAGCCTTATGATCTGTTTTACTTTACTCATGATAATCGTTTTTCCAGCCATCTATTGCAGTTTTAGGTAAAACTGCAAAGCAAAACGATTACAGAAACTAATGCCCGGGGTGGTCAACATCGCCGGAATGACACAATGCTGATTTACCAGGAGTGGTCAATATTGCCGGAATGACATATCCCATACTGTTAGCAGGTGGTCAATATAACCGGAATAATCCTGAAGAAAAGAAAACTATCAATTAAGGGGGTGGTCAACATCACCGGAATCACTGGTCAAGATGATCGGAATGGGTGGTCAACATTAATAGGATTATACAAGTTACGACCAGTATGCGTTAAAAGCCATTCATTTTAGTGCCATTGATTATATACTGAAACCAATTGATGAGGAAGAGTTACTTCATGCTATTAAGAAAGTCCGTCGGCGCACAAATAATCCCATTTCGCAACAACTTGAAATATTGATGCACAAACTTGCTGAACCCAAAAGCAAAATCAGCAACATTGCATTACCTACAATGGACGGTCTGGAGATGACTTCAATTGATTCCATTGTTTACTGTGAGTCAGATAGTAATTACACCATTGTGCATCTGAAGGGTGGTGGTAAGATAGTAGTTTCGAAAACACTTAAAGAAATTGAGGAATTATTACAGGGATATTCTTTTGTACGGGTACACAGCTGTTATTTAGTCAATATTAATGAAGTGGAAGAATATAAAAAAGGAGACGGTGGTTATTTGATCTTATCTAATGGCAAATATGTGGATGTGTCTAAGAATAGAAAAGAACTGTTATTATTGAAGCTGCAGCCTTTAAGACGTTGATAGTAGATAAACATTCATTTATTTACGAAGAACAAATGTGGTTTAACCATTTTTACATTTATAAAGTGAAAGACTAGAGAAGTGACGAAAATGTATCGTTTTTTTTGCAGTTCAGGCAACAAGCCAGACATATTTGAAAGGCACACAGAGCCGCCAACAAAGGATAATCGAATTAATCCTGATAGTAATGAGCCAAAAAGAGTCTGCCTTGTTCCTGCGCTTCCTGGGCTCACTTTAAGAAATGAAAACAATACACTCGTGGCAACACCGGATAACTAAAAACACGGGACACCTCGCATCAATTTGCCCAAAGCAGCGGTGTG
>JANPJC010000155.1:0-3645 GCA_031425315.1 Chitinophagales bacterium | reverse complement strand
TGTGAATGAAAGAAAAACGAAAAACCTTAATCGACTGGAAACTTATACATTATGCGTAAAACCTAAATAATTTCAAAAGTAATCGAACATATTTTTCAATAGCCTTCTAACGGCACATTTTTTTTAAAATGATACTTTAATCTTTCATTGGGCATATGATAGCAGCGAGCCCATTTTGCCTTGTGCGTGCCACTTTTTTGTTGCAGCCATTTGTTCAGCAGTAGTCATTACAAAAGGGCCTCCGTAAGTAATTTGCTCTTTCAAAGGAACAGCTGTGCCATACATAAAATCCAGCCCATTTTCATTTGCTTCTATCGAAATACTGTTGCCGCCTGTTTCGTAGATAATTAAATTCTGTCCACTAACCGGGTGAGCGTCCGTTGTACCATTTCCATTTAGCACATAACAAAATGCCATTTCATCCGCATTTAGTTCAATGTTTTTTCCTGGCATAAGTGTGATATGCAGTAAGGTTACTGAAGTGACCATTTTATATGACGGAAAGACATTGCCGAATGAACCATGTAAAACACGGACTTTGTAATCAGATGTAACAACTTCAGGAATGTCGGCCACCATTGCATGTATGGCTAAAGGTTCAACCATCCTGTTTTCAGCTGAATGATTAATCCATATCTGAAATCCGTGTGTTTCCATACCCGGAGTTTTTGGAAACTCATCATGGTGGATGCCTTTTCCGGCTTGAGTGATGTGCAATCCTCCCGGATCAATAATACTGAAATCTCCGTTGCTGTCTCGATTCACAAATGATTCTTTGCTGTCAGGAAGCAAATATGTCATAACAGAAATACCTGCATGGGGATGAGGTCCTAACACTTGCCGATCCATAAAATATTCAGTGAATACAAGGAAAGGTTCAATAGGATATTCGCTTGCGAAAATGTTCACCCCTTCTAATCCAGGGAATTGCTGTTGATATTGAAGCTGATGGATTTGCTTCATTTTCTTTTTTATAAACATAACTGGTTGTAAGGTGATGAAAGAAATAAAAGTAAAGGGTATTGGTGATTTAAGTTTGTCGGAATACAAAAATAACAGGAACTCATTTACATAGCATCAGGTTAAACATTGACGATGTTAATCGACCTAATCATTAAACAGGTTTTTTTATGTTCCACTCTATTAAGTCCAATCATTCTGGGAAGTAATGATGTCTTCTCCTATGGCTCTTGGTATTGAGCCACGCACGCCTGGATCAGTCCTTTCAATATCCACCCTCGTAAATGGTATAAATTAGATAGTGGAAATTAACAATAAAATTATTTTCACTATTCCCATCCGTTTCTCTTCAATCAATTGTCCAACCTGTATAATCAAAATATACAGCATGACAACAAAAGCAAAACAGGTGGTTTTCAATCAATTTGGTTCTCCGGAAGTTTTAAAATATGTTGATTTCATAATACCTGAACCAATAGCCGGAGAAGTGATTATCAAAACGGAAGCCATAGGCGTTAACTTTTCAGATACATTGCGCAGACGAAACACCTACTTTCAGCCTACATCTTTACCTTATGTGCCTGGATCTGAAGTAGTCGGTGAAATTGTTTCTGTGGGTAAGGGTGTAGGCGAACCCTATATTAAAGGTGCAAGAGTACTGGCGATTCTTCCTGCAGGTGGTGGCTATGCAGAATATATAACAGCGATTACACAGTACTGTGTTCCACTGCCGCCTAACATTGACGCTGCCTCAGCTACCGCAATTTTTGTTCAGGGCACCACCGCACTATTGATGATAAATCAACTCGCGGGAAATCTCAAAGACAAATCTGTATTAATTAACGGTGCATCAGGCGGGGTTGGATCTTTATTGGTACAGCTTGCAAAAATAAGAGGCGCTAAAGTTTTTGCTGCCAGTAGTACTGAAGAGAAACTGCAGTCTGCAAAAGCAAATGGCGCAGATATCCTGATTAATTATTCTGATCCTGACTGGCTTGAGGATTTAATAAAATTCAACAACGGAAGGGGAGTGAATATTGCATTCGAAATGGTTGGTGGTGCAGTGTATAATCAAACGATAAAGGCTTTGGTTTCCGGTGGACACCTGATCGTATATGGCTGTGCCAGTGGAATTCAAGGGAACATTCATCCCGAATATTTTGTTGACGAAAATATCAGTCAGTCCGGTTTCAATCTTGCGTGGTATATCCGGAATAAAACACAGGAATGGCAACAGGCATTGGGGATGATGATAGAGATGTTGACAAAGGAGCAGATTAAAATTGATACTTCAAGTACATTTCAGTTGAAGGATGCGGCTAAAGCGCACCGTAAACTCGAAGCCAGACAAACCATAGGAAAAGTAGTGCTCATACCATAACCCGAATGCCGTGGATGATTTTGATCAGTAATAATTCATCGATTAGTTAGACATGCGTATCCTGATAAAGCAATTATCATTATTTTGCTCCGGCAGTCGATAATGGAATCCACGTAAATATTGTCTCTCATTATCATTCTAAATAATCATGGAAACAGCAGGTAACAATATTTCTGATCAAACATTGAAGGATGCAATTGGCGGCGATATCAATGCTTTTCAATTGTTGTTTGCATCTTTCCAGCAACAGCTGAAATCATATCTCTATCGTCTATTGGCCAATAGAAATGATGCAGAGGATCTTACGCACGACTCTTTTATTAAAGCATATGATAAACTATCAACATTTAGAGGAGAGTCGTCTTTGAAAACATGGGTATTTCAAATTGCAACTCATTTGGCATATAACTATCTACAGCGGAAAAATCGTTGGACAGCCGACGTGAGTGAAAAAGCAAAAAAATTAGTACTTGAAAATGAGCATCTACGTCAGAACATAATTGATGTTCACCAAACATCAGCAGAGGCTGTATATGATATGAATGAACATATCAATACCTGTTTCACCTGCATTTCAAAAAATCTTCCAATTGAAAATCAAATTGCGCTGATATTAAAAGATGTTTATGATTTTCCTGTAAATGATATTTGTCTGATACTTGATAAAACTCAAGGTGTGATAAAATATCTTTTACAGGATGGCCGCAAAGCAATGACCGACATTTTTGACAATCGCTGCGCATTGGTCAATAAAAATGGGGTTTGCCATCAGTGTTCAGAATTAAACGGTTGGTTCAATCCAAAGCAGCAACACCAGGAAATCTTGATGACGAACGACCTTGTAAAGGGCTCACTCAAATTTAATCGGGAGGAACTTTATTTTATGCGGGTCAATTTAATAAAAGTGATTGATCCGCTAAAAAGTAGAGGTGCCGACCTACAGGACATTTTATTGCGCTGTAATAGAATGGCGATGGGAGAGGAAAAATAAGTGCGAAGTATGAAGTGGGAAGTGGGAAGTTAACAGCCAATACAAAAATACTTTCGTTTTACTCAGATTCAGGATGCCGAACTAAAATATGCATTAACGTAAAACGTATACCTTAAAACGTATAACCTGTATTGGCTGTTCCCTACTGCCTATTGCCTACTGCCTATTGCCTTCAAAAGACTATCTCCCAAAATCAATTCCGGTTTATAAAAATGAAAAGTTTTATTATTGCTCATGGCTATAAACAAACCATGTTTGAATTTATCGTTTAATGGCAGGGAAGTAATTTCACTTCCATCACTTTCTGTTGCAG
>JANPJC010000154.1:0-26246 GCA_031425315.1 Chitinophagales bacterium | reverse complement strand
AACCGATTTTGATGCAAGTATCGAAAAGATCAATATCATTCCACAGGATATTGGCAGGGTGTTACTGAATATTCTCAACAATGCATTTTATGCCGTAAATGAAAGAAGCAAATCAGCCCATTCAGGTTATCAGCCCAAAGTATGGATGGAAACAAGACGAGTGGGAAATAGTGTAGAGATAAGCGTTAGGGATAATGGGAATGGCATTCCGGATAAAATTAAAGAGAAGATATTTCAGCCTTTTTTTACCACCAAGCCAACCGGCCAGGGAACGGGCCTGGGGCTTTCACTAAGTTATGATATTGTAAAAGCGATTGGTGGTGAAATCAAAATTCATAGTGAGACAGATGTAGGGTCAAAATTCATAATAACATTAAATACAACTACCTGATCAAAGCTGTACCCTTTGTAATCGTGATCCCCTTGTCAAATTTTTAATTTTAGCTGCTTTCTTTGCTTGGACTATATACTGTTATTTAATCAAAACTCAATAGTAAATCAAATGCTGTGCATAATGCGAGTCTACATCAACATCAGCTTTAGTTTGATTTTCAGTTTGAATGTTCTGGGTCAAACAAAAGAAATCGACAGCTTGCGAAATGTTGTAAAGGATTCAGCAATACCAAAAATAGACAGGCAGAAGGCAATTGTAATAATTGCGGACCGATTTGCCGAACGTCTTTCCATGGATTCAGCTATGAGCTATTCCCTGAACATGTTACAATTTCTTCCTGACCTTTCTGATCCATCAACGATTGATTCCATTGAGATTGAACATCTTATCAGACTTGGTGGTACCTATCAGTTCTTTAAACTGGATTCAGCCATTCTGTTTTCAACTAAAGCAGTGGAAGCTGCAAAACACAAGCAATTTCAGAATTTAGAGGGAAGGGCATCGAGAAGCCTTGGAGAAAACTTTCGACTCAACGGCGACCTGTTGCGGGCATTGGAAAATATGTTCAATGGACTCCGAATCAGTCGCCATATTCAAGATAGAGAGCTGGAGGCAGAATGCCTGATATTTATTGGAATTGCTTATAGTGATCTGGGTGAAGATAGGATGGGATTGAATTACCTGTTGCCGGGATTAGTTTATGAAAAATATATTAGTTTTCGTGCAATGGTCCCTTTCGCATTGACTAATGTTGGGAAAGCTTATCAAAATTTGGATATACTGGATTCTGCGCGTTATTATCATGAATCAGCGGAATCTATGACAAGTTCCATGAAGTTGAATCATACGCCACTTCATTCTGATATTTCAATTGGGTTAGGCAAACTATATTTCAGCTTAAATAAACCAGAACAGGCAGTTGGCTTTTTTCGTAAAGTGATTAATAATGGTGACTATCTTAATTTGGCGGTGGCTCAATATTGGATGGGCGAATTATATTATTCCCTTGGTAAGACAGATTCGAGTATGTATTATGCAAGGTTATCCTTTATTAATGCAGAACAATCACTCCAGAAAATTGGCGTCATGGATGCCGCAGAAAGATTGTCTATTCTTTTTTCCAAACAAAATATGAATGATAGTGCTTATCATTATCAAAGTATTGTCTTAATGCTTAGAGATAGTCTCTACAGTTCTCAGAATTTTAAAAAGCTGCAATTAGCAGCAGTGACAGAGCAGCAGATACACTATGAAAATCTTCAGAAAAAAGAGCAGGCTGAGCAGGAAAAAAAAGAGCTGGCTAATAAATTCAAAGTGTATGGCCTGATTGCTGTGTTAGTATTATTGACATTGATCGTCTTTGTACAGTTGAGGAATAACCGCACCAAACAGAAAGCGAATGCATTGTTACAGGCGCAAAAAGACGAAGCTGGCTTGCAGCGCGAAAAGGCCGAGGTTGCACTGCGCGAATTAGAAGCCACCCAATCCCAGCTTATCCAATCTGAAAAGATGGCGTCGCTTGGAGAGCTTACTGCCGGCATAGCGCACGAAATTCAGAACCCGCTCAACTTTGTCAACAATTTTTCGGATGTCAATAAAGAGTTGGCAGAAGAATTGGAACAGGAAGCAGAAAAGGGAAATTTAAAAGAAGTGCAGTTGCTTGCCCGCGATATCAAAGACAACGAAATAAAAATTAATCATCATGGCAAACGTGCTGATGCGATTGTCAAAAATATGCTGCAGCATAGTCGCGCCGCTGCGGGTGTAAAAGAACCGACAAATATTAATGCGCTGGCAGATGAGTATCTGCGATTGGCATATCACGGATTACGGGCGAAGGATAAATTATTTAATACCGATCTGCAGATTAACCTTGATAACAGTCTTGGTTTGGTCAGCATCATTCCGCAGGATATTGGCAGGGTGTTCTTGAATCTTTTCAATAATGCATTTTACGCAGTGCACAAGAAGAGTACAACCGGTTCGGAATACTATAAGCCTGTGGTGAGTTTAAGAACAGAAAGGAAAGGATCAGAAGTAGTGATAACGGTAACGGACAATGGAGATGGTATACCGGAGGAAATAAAAGATAAAATATTTCAACCGTTCTTCACAACGAAACCTACAGGTGAGGGTACTGGTTTGGGATTATCGCTGAGTTACGATATAATAAAAGCGCATGGAGGGAAACTGATGGTCAAATCGGAAGTGGGTAAGGGTAGTGAGTTCAGTATATCCTTACCCTTATAAGTTCTTCGTTCTCGGTTTTGAGTTCTACATTGAACAGCCGGGAATACCGGGTTATGTAAACAGCTTTTCGATAAACGCAATTTTTTGTAGCGGCAAGGCATGCCTTGCCGCTACAAGTGTTATGTTACACTGGAACCGCCCATTACAGGTTCTTCGTTCTCCGTTTTGAGTTCTACATTGAACAGCCGGGAATACGGGGTTATGTAAACAGCTATTCGATAAACGCATTTTTTGTAGCGGCAAGGCATGCCTTGCCGCTACAAAAACTGCATGCCTAGGCCGCTGTTATAGATGCCTCACTGCGAACAAAGCGATCCACAGGTGTTGCCTTCTGCCTACTGCCTATTGCCTGCTTTTGCCTAAATAATTTCATCCTGATTATTACATTCAAATATCTTATCTTTTACATCAATCATTTAAAGTTGATTAATCGTGAAGTTGGTTATACTTCAGTACCCACACCTATAAGTTTTTATTTTCTTTTCAATTTACCCTACTAAAATCTCCGCCCCTTTTTATCCCTTCCCTTTTACAGGTCTCAATTATTTATTATCATAAACCCCCACACAATCATGAAAAAACATGTTTTACTATTAAATGCAAGCCTGGTTCTGACAGTATTTGGACTAAGCAGCTGCTCAGAAAATAAGCCAGAAGAAACTGTAGCAACTACAGTGGCGGCGGTTGAAAAACCAAATTTTGGCGGTTACGACAGCCAGGTTCATTGGGGCGAACACCTCGTAACTATTGGCGGCTGCCACGATTGTCATACCCCTAAAAAGATGACACCAATGGGACCCGCAGATGACAGCACATTGCTTTTATCCGGCCACCCGGAAGGTATGCCTGCCCCTGATGTTGACAGAAAACAAATGGAATCAAAGGGATTTATTCTGACAGCAACATTTACTGCCTGGGTAGGTCCATGGGGAGTTTCGTATGCGGCTAATCTCACACCGGATGAAACAGGCACGGGTAGCTGGACCGAAGAACAG
Source organism: Chitinophagales bacterium (assembly GCA_031425315.1). Classification (GTDB taxonomy): domain Bacteria; phylum Bacteroidota; class Bacteroidia; order Chitinophagales; family Chitinophagaceae; genus Pollutibacter. Next base: position 22,607 of record JANPJC010000154.1, on the reverse strand, counting down.
TTTATTTATGCGCTGAGGAATTCAATCAGCAAAGGACTTCCCGGATCGAGACCACTCATGCCGCCAATGTCTATGATGCCGGTTAAACATATGTCGGACGGAGAATTGAAGGCTATTTATGCATATCTGAGAACAGTCAAACCGATAAAAAATCATTCGGTTCAACCAACAGCGCCTGTGCTTGCACAGAAATAGTACGCAAATAAAATCGCATCAGTGATTGATGGAAGAATAAAACAAGAAGCTGACGGTTCGAGTTATATCCTATTATTTTAATTAGATTATTTTAAACAGAAGTGTAAGGAGAGCAAAAGGTGCAGGAAAGAACATGATTTCCGCATGCTTACTTCGCTTCTGTTTTTTTATTTGATTGATATAATGCACGAATAGTAATAGGCTTCAAACCGGATATCTATATAATTTACCGGATTTTTCAGCGGCATCTTACATTTGATAACACTGTAAATAACAAAGAGAATAACGCTTTAATGCTTAATTCATGGCGTAAATTAAATTTATATAGAGAAGCTAATATTTTCTGTATAAGTGAATGAAATTCGTTTAAGCGTAGATTTTTTTTAAGAATTGTATAGCACTATTCTTCTGGAATTCTTCTTTGTTACATTTTGCCAAATAGCTTAATTTAATTGTACATTATTGATGTGAAGTTCAGACGGTAATGTCAAAAAGTAATTTTAAAACGATTTTTTGAATGAACTGAAAACTTGGGAGACAAATTTTATCTGCATTGATAAAACATCAAACAGACTGCATGAGGCTATCGATTATAGTTTTAATAGTTAATATACTTCCTGTAACAGTTCATGCACAATTCCAGCAAACAATACTGGATAGTTTACGACATACATTCCAACAAACAAAAAATGACACTATCCGAATGGATGCAGGTTATAAACTGGGCGTTTTTTACGACGATGTCAATCTGGATAGCTCGGTATTTTATAGTGAAAAAGGAAGGATAATTGCCAACAGGCTGCAATTAAAATTGAACGAAGCAGAAATGCTGATGGATATGAGCTTCGTATTGAGTAAAATGGGTAACTACCCTCAGTCGTTGAATGTTTTGATGCAGGCTTTGACCATTGCCGAAGATCCATCAAGTGAGAAAAATACGTGGCGGTTGAAAAAAGGGGAAACACCAAAAACATACCGGCTCAAGGTTTTAAGCTACACGCACAGCGGCTTTGGTTGGTTATACTTTTTCACCGGTAACAATCAGAAGAGAATAGCAGCCTACTTTGAAGCGATAGATATTGCCGAATCGATACGGGATACGGTTGTACTCGCCAACGTATACGTTGATATGGGGGATGCATACTTCAATCTGAATAAGATGGATTCCGCAATTTATTTTGGACAGAAATCCCTGCAATTTTTCAACGCTTTACCATTTGATGATAGAAAATTTGAGGGGGATGTACATACCAGCATTGGGTCCTGTTATCAACAAATGGGAAAATTTGAACTGGCAAAGGAAAGCTTTGAAAAGGCCATACGCGTTTCTGAAATGCAAAATAATGCTTCACAGGCCGGCAATGCATATGTTCACCTCGCAGATTTGTATCGAATAACCGGTAAGGCTGATTCCAGTCTCTGGTATTACAAAAATGCAGTGGAAGCTTATAAAAGTGTCGGTAATGAAAAGTATAATATCTCTTCATACCGGAAAATTGCTGACTACTACCTTTCAAAAAAAATGAATGACAGTTCTTTTGCTTATTTGAGATTGGCTGCGGCGTTAAATGACAGTCTCGGGGCATCAGAAAATAAAAAATTACGGGAATACCAGTTAATGGTATTTAATGAACAATTGCGTTTGCAGCAATTGGAAAAAGAAAAAATTGAAACAAAAAGTAAAGTAAGAACCTTCGCTTTACTGGCCGGCATTGTAGTAGTTATGATCATTGCATTTCTTCTCTACCGGAATAACCGCAACCGGCAGAAGGCAAATGTAGTATTGGAAAAACAAAAAGAGGAGCTGCAAACTGCATTGGTGACTTTAAAATTAACCCAGGCACAGCTGATTCAATCCGAAAAAATGGCAAGTCTTGGCGAACTCACTGCCGGTATTGCCCATGAAATTCAAAACCCGTTAAACTTCGTGAATAATTTTTCGGAGGTAAGTAAGGAGTTAATGAGTGAGATGAATGAAGAATTGGATAAAGGGGATATTAAAGAAGCGAAAATCATTGCCGGCGATATCACGGATAACCTCGATAAAATACATCATCATGGAAAGCGTGCAGAAACTATCGTGAAAGGAATGCTGCAGCACAGTAGGAATAGTTCCGGTGCAATAGAGCCCACCGATCTTAATGCATTGACAGCGGAGTACCTCCACCTTACTTATCAGGCAGTAAAACGAAGAGATGAGTCAATGCAGGTGGTATTGAAAACAGACTTTGATCCTGCCATTTCAAATGTTAGTATCATCCCTCATGATATCGGAAGAGTATTAATGAATATTTACAATAACGCCTTCTATAGTGTAACGGAGAAAAAGAAAACACATCGTGGTTACAATCCCGAAATTGCCGTATCCACCAAAAAGACGAACGACCGGGTTGAAATAACGGTAAAGGACAATGGAAACGGGATTCCTGAAAATATCATCAATAAAGTTTTCCAGCCCTTTTTCACCACAAAGCCCACCGGCCAGGGCACGGGATTGGGATTATCGTTATCTTATGATATCATCAAAGCGCATGGTGGAGAAATGAAAGTAAAAAGTGTAGTTAAGGAAAACGCAGAATTGATCATCACTTTACCTTTAAACTGATAAAGCGATTTATACCTAAAGGGCTGTTTACTTTTCCCGCCGCTGGCTAGATCATACTTCGTGCCGGTAAAGCACGATCTGTACGTTTGATTTTTTGTGATTTTATCCCCACCTATTGAAAAATACATTGCTGTCCCGGACTAGGCATTAACAAATGCTAAAAATGTAAATTAAATATGGAAGGGCTTCCTGAACAATCAGTACGGATAAACCACCTGGAGAAAGAACTGGCTGCAAAAAACCGTGCACTCGAAGTGGAGGTAGCGCTGGAGCAGGTACGCGCGCGAACGATGACTATGCTGCATAGTGATGAGCTCATGGAAGCTGCCAACTTGTTATTCCAACAGGTACACGCATTAGGAATTCCTGTTTGGACCTGCGGATTTAACATCTGGGCACTTGAAGAAAAGACTTGTACAGGCTGGATGAGTACCAATGGCGTCATTCAGCCCTCTTTCAGGATACCGCTTACCGAAAGCCCCGTCTTTCAACATATGTATGATTCGCGTATTAATGGTGAAGAGTCCTTCACAGAGGAAATTCGTGGAGAAGAATTGACAGAACATTACAGATTTATGTTTAGCCTTCCGGATTTTAAAGCAATCGCCACGGAGCAATTGAGCGATGGTTTTAGTTTGCCTACATCCCAGGTTCATCATGTTTTTAATTTCAAACAGGGCAATCTCATTTTTATTGCTGCGTCACCATTACCTGAATACGGGGAGATATTCAGGCGTTTCACAAAAGTTTTTGAACAGACTTATATCAGGTTTCTTGATCTGCAGAAAGCAGAAGCACAGGCAAGGGAAGCGCAGATAGAAATTGCAATGGAAAGAGTGCGAAGCCGTTCGCTGGCCATGCATACAAGCGAAGAGTTGCGGGAAGTAGCTATCGTATTATACACCGAATTAAAAAAGCTGGGATTTCAGAATGGCTCCGGTGCCATTGTAATCATGGATGCTGCAAGTGGAGATTTGGATTCCTGGGTGGAAGGTTCTGCCGATGGTTATCAGTTTCTGGAATCTTATCATGTGCCCTTCTCCAATCATGAAACTCATTTGGCACAACTGGAACATTGGAAAAAAGGCAAAATGTATGCGACTTTCACTGTGTCTGGAGAAGCAAAAAAGCGTCTTGACAAATACTATTTCTCTGAAACAGACTTTGTACGTGTTCCGGAGGCTACAAAAAGCATAATGATGGAACAGGAGACTGTTGTATTCTCCATGGCCTTTATGCGTTATGGCGCGGTTTCCTGGCAGCCGAGCCCTATCAGTGATGAACAGGCGAAGGTTTTACAGCGTTTTTCAAAAGTTTTTGAGCAGAGTTACACTCGTTTCCTCGATCTGCAAAAAGCTGAATCGCAGTCCAGAGAAGCGCAGATAGAACTCGCATTGGAAAGAGTACGCGCCCGAACCATGGCCATACAAAAGAGCGAAGACTTAAGGGAGGTTGTGATGGTGCTGTATGCGCAGCTGGCAAACCTGGGATTTCAATGGGGAGCGGCTACCATTACCATCATGGACTCCGTTACTGGTGATATGGACTGGTGGTTGGAGGGGTTTGGTGATGGATATGATTTTCCGGAAAGTTACCATGTACCTTTTTTCAACCACACTGGACACAAACAACAACTGGAAAACTGGAAAAATGGAAGTACTTATTCGGTGGTCGAAATATCCGGCATAGAAAAGAAATCATACGACGATTACTATTTTAATCAGACAGATTTTATAAGAGTGCCTGAAAATACAAAGCAATTAATGAAGCAGCAGGAGGCTGTATTATTTTCGATGGCTTACATGAAATACGGTGCTTTGTCATGGTCTCCAACTCCTCTATCAGACGTACAATCCAAAATACTCCAGCGATTTGCAAAAGTATTCGAACAGACCTATACCCGCTTCCTTGATCTGCAAAAAGCAGAAGGCCAGGCGAGAGAGGCACAAATAGAAGCAGCACTGGAAAAAGTCAGGAGCAGCTCACTGGCTATGCACCACTCCGGTGATTTGAAGGATATCATCGCTGTACTTTTTGAGAAATTGATTGAGTTAAATGTTTTGCTGGGCACCGTTGCCATTCAGTTGTTTGATCAAAAATCAAAAAACATTTATTTCTGGGTGGGAAATACGATTCAGAAGCCGCAGTTGGTTTTTATGCCTTATGATGAACAGATGATGCAGGAAGAAACATATCTAAAAGATGGGTGGGATGCAATGCTCGCTGGTGAGGATATTATTAACAGGGAATATACAGTCGCGCAGAAGAATAAATACTTCGACTATGTATTTGCCCATAATGATTTTACACAGATACCAGAATCGGCAAGGGCCGTGTTGAGACAAATGCGGAATCATATTATCTGTTTAATAGTTCAAAAAAATTCTGCATTATTTGCAGATAGCTGGAACGGGCAACTTTATAGCAACGAAAGTTTGAATGTAATAAAAAGGGCAGGTAAGGTATTTGAGCAGGCTTATATAAGGTTCCTCGATTTGCAAAAAGCAGAAGCACAGGCAAGGGAAGCGGAGATAGCATTGGCGTTAGAAAGAGTACGTGGCAGAACGATGTCCATGCAACAAAGTACTGAACTGGCGGATGTGGCGGCCTTGCTTTTTCAGCAGGTCCGGAATTTAGGGATAGAAGCCTGGACAACAGGGTTCAATGTTTGGATGAAAAACGATACAGCTTATCAGGATTTTGTAACCAATCCGCAAGGAGGTTTTATTGAGCCTTATACTGTTGACCTGACTGAATTCCCGCCATTTATTGAAATCAGGGAAGCGAAGCAACGCGGGGATGATTTTTTTGTGCGATTTGAAAGTGGAGAACAAATTAAAGAAACGTATCAGCACCTTTTAAAATATGCGCCTGAGCAATACGGGAAATTGTTGGATGATGGATTTCAGTTTCCATCACAGCAATTTGAACATTTTGTTTTTGGCAAAACGGTCAGTTTTATGTTCATTACCTATGAACCGGTTCCGGAAGCCCATGATATTTTTAAACGGTTTGGAAAAGCTTTCGAACAGACTTACACCCGTTTTCTTGATTTACAAAAAGCGGAAGAACAGGCAAGAGAAGCGCAAATTGAAGTTGCTTTGGAAAAAGTCCGTTCGACATCTCTTGCTATGCACAAAGCTGAAGAGCTGACGAATATAGTGGGTGTCGTATTTCAAAAACTAAAAGAACTGGGATTAACATTTGATGTTGCGGGTATTCAATTATACGCTGAAGGTTCAAAGGATATTGTTCAATGGGTGGCAGCACCTGATCTTCTGGCTGCACCTATTCAGGCGTATCTTCCATTTGTTGAAAAAGATTTGCTGGAAAGTGAGATACTCAAAGATGTTTGGCAGGCAAAGGAAATGGGGAAAAGTATCTTCAATAAAAACTATTCCTTTGATGAAAAAAACAAGTTTTTTGAATATGCAGGAAGGTACAACGACTTCACTGCAATGCCTGAGGATGTAAGGGCGTTTCAATTGAATGCACCCGGCTATACGCAGACGTTAGTTGCCGAAAAGCGCTCAGCGCTGTGGGTGGATAGTTACTCAGGTCAAAATGTTTCCAGTGACGGAGTCGACATCTTATTAAGATTTGGCAGGGTATTCGAACAGGCTTATGTGCGCTTCCTCGACCTCCAGAAAGCAGAGGGCCAGGCAAGAGAAGCGCAGATTGAGGCGGCATTGGAGCGGGTGAGAAGTCGCTCGATGGGTATGCAGCGTGGAACTGACCTGAAGATTGTTGTCAAAGAATTGTATGACCAATTAAGGTTGTTGGGGTTCGAGTGGGGAGCAGCTTCAATTACCATCATGGATGCAGTTTCCGGAGACATCGATTGGTGGATGGAAGGATTTGAAGACGGGTATGATTTGCCCGAGAAATATCATGTTCCTTATTTCGATAATAAAGGTCATAATCTACAACTCGATCATTGGAAAAATGGAAGTAATTATGCTGTGATTGAAATCACCGGTTTAGAAAAGAAGGTTTACGACGCGTATTATTTTTCCCAAACAGATTTTGCTAAGGCACCCGAGAACAGCAAGAGACTTATGATGAGTCAGGATGCTGTTATTTTTTCAATGGCTTATATGAAATATGGTGCACTGTCATGGGCCCCTTCTAAGCTCAACGAACACCAGGCCACCGTGTTGCAACGAATGGCCAAAGTATTCGAACAGACATATACCCGGTTCCTTGATTTACAAAAAGCGGAAGCTCAGGCAATTGAAGCCATCAAACGCGCCTCTGTTGACCGAATTCGTGCAGAGATAGCATCCATGCGTACCACAAGGGATCTCGAAAGAATCACACCTTTGATATGGAATGAACTTACAACACTCGGTGTACCTTTTGTGCGCTGCGGTGTTTTTATAATGGATGAAGAAAAGCAGGAAGTACAATCTTATCTGTCAACACCGGAAGGAAATGCCATAGCCGCATTCCGTCAACCTTTTAATACTCCCGGTGAGATTTCTGATATGGTCGCGAGTTGGTATAAAAAGGAATTATATAGGCAACACTGGAACGAAGAGAAGTTTATCGAATTTACGCAAAAACTGGTGGATCAGCGTGCCATTACCAGCGGCGAAAAATACCTGACAGAAAACAGGCCTTCTGATCTCTATTTGCATTTCGTTCCTTTTCTACAGGGAATGTTATATGTGGGAAGTATAGCATCACTTACGGAAAATGAATTACAGCTGGTACAAAACCTCGCGGATGCGTTTTCGACTGCCTATGCCCGTTACGAAGACTTCAACAGGCTGGAAGCGGCGAAGGAAGTGGTGGATAAAACCCTGACAGATCTGAAGCAAACACAGGCAAAACTGGTGCAATCTGAAAAGATGGCCAGCCTGGGTGAACTCACAGCGGGTATTGCCCATGAAATCCAGAACCCGTTAAACTTCGTGAATAATTTTTCTGAACTGAATAAGGAACTGCTGGCAGAACTGAATAGAGAAATCGAAGAGGGAAATTTTGAAGAAGTGAAAATGATTGCATTGGATGTAACCGGCAATGAGGAAAAAATCAGTCACCATGGCCGGCGTGCCGAAGCTATTGTAAAGGGAATGCTCCAGCACAGCCGGAGTGGTGTCAGTGAAAAGGAACCCACAGATATCAATAGAATTACTGATGAATATTTCCGGCTCGCCTTCCACGGGCTCAGGGGAAAAGATAAATCTTTCAATGCCATTTTGGAAACCGGTTATGATGAAAACCTTCCGAAAGCAGATGTGGTGCCGCAGGATATCGGGCGGGTGCTGTTGAATATTTTTAATAATGCGTTTTACGCGGTGAATGAGCGAAAGAAAGAAAGTGGGAAAACAGAACCCACGGTTGTAGTGTCAGCATACGAACCACGGGTGCTGGTAACAACAAAAAAATCAGGGAACGGGATTGTAATAACGGTAACGGATAATGGCAACGGTATTCCGGAAAATATTATTGAAAAGATTTTCCAGCCATTTTTTACCACCAAACCCACAGGGCAGGGAACCGGGCTGGGTCTTTCACTGGCCTATGATATCATCACCAAGGGACATGGGGGTGAATTGAAAGTGAACAGTGTGGCAGGTGAGGGAACAGCATTGATCATAACATTACCATTGACCCAATGACAAAGAATACCTAATGGATAGGTTTGTGTTGTGCGTTATGTTGCTGCAGTCTATTTGGTTTAGATTTTTCTCATGTCAAACTTCATCATCATTTTTACTGGCATCACATGAAAGTTCTACCAATTATTTTTATGCTGATTCTTTCCCTGTACAGTTCAGCACAGCAGACTTATTTGCTTTCTGATCCGGGTACAAAATCGGTCATACTTAATGAGGGTTGGGTCTATAGTATGGATGATCACGCCAACGCGCACCTGCCTGATTTTGATGACCGTTCATGGAAGCCGATCAGGCCGACTGCCGATATTCATGATTCCCTGCCATCCGATGCTGCAGCGGGGGTTGGCTGGATGCGATTGCGGTTCAGGTTAAACCCGGAAGCGCGAAATCAACTGCTGGCGTTTATCACTAAGCAAACCCTCGCTACCGAAATCTATTGGAATGGGAAACTCATAGAACGATATGGTACAATCAGCAGGATTCCAAATGAAGTGAAGGCTTATGATCCTTTTTGGAAGCCTGTTCCCATAGTCCTTTCTCCCGATAGTATGCAGACATTGGCGGTACGTTTCGCTGTACAGCCCGGTATATTATACACAACCATGTTTAACGCCTCCAATCCCATTTTGTCAGTGGAGATCATGAACTATGATTTGGCTTTGAAGATTTTCAACAATGTGAATAACACTTCTTATAATTTTTTTATACTGGGGATGTACCTGATGCTTTTCATTCTGCATATATCGTTTTATCTGATGTATCCTTCAAAGAGGGCAAACCTGTATTTATCTGTTTATGCCCTTTTGGGCCTTTTGGGAGGTGTACTACAAACCAGCTATCTCTACCCGGTGAGGGGGGCAATGATTTTAATCAATCCGGGCGAAAGTTTCTACTATGCAAATGCGTGTTTCTTTTTTTGGATGGGGAGCTTTTTAATGTCATACATTACGATCTGTGAATTCCTGGAAAGAAAACGCGACAATTATATCTGGGGAATGGTTTTTCTGTTGGCCGTTGGAGTAGCCCTTAATGCCGGTATTTACGACCTTGGCTGGAAATTGGGTGGCCCTAATTACCAGCTGATTAGCATGGTGGCGATAACGCTCATCAGTTTAAGTGCTGTTAAGCAAAAGAAACCCGGCGCCCGCATTCTTTTGGCATGCGCAGCCATTTCATGCCTGTCTTTCTTTTTATTCATCCTTATTCAAATGACAAGGCCGGTTCAAATCCATTTGTTAAGGGATGAATCGCGTTTACTGGCGGGTATATTTTTTATGATTTACACATTGGGATTACCTGCGGCAACATCATTCCTGCTTGCACTCGATTTTGCTTCAACCAGCACGAAGCTGACACAAAAATTAGTTGAGGTGGAAAACCTGTCGGTGAAAAACCTGGCCAATGAAAAAGAAAAACAGGAAATGCTGGCCTCTCAAAACATCCTGCTAGAAAAAACAGTGAATGAAAGGACAGCAGCACTAACCCAATCCCTGCAGGAATTAAAATCCACCCAGGCACAGCTGATCCAATCAGAAAAAATGGCATCTCTTGGCGAACTAACGGCCGGCATTGCGCACGAGATACAGAACCCCTTAAACTTTGTCAATAATTTTTCAGAAGTCAACAGGGAATTACTGGAAGAGCTGAATGTAGAAATTGACAAAGGAAATTATGAAGAGGTAAAGATCATTGCGGCGGATATTGCGGGCAATGAAGAAAAGATAAGCCATCATGGAAAGCGCGCCGACGCTATCGTGAAAGGTATGCTGCAACACAGCCGTACCACATCCACTACAAAAGAACCGACAGACATCAATGTTTTAGCCGATGAATATTTGAGGCTGGCTTATCACGGCTTGAGGGCGAAAGACAAAAGTTTCAATGCCACTCTGCGGACAACATTTGATTTAACCCTTTCTGCCGGCGAGGCAGGTATTGGAAAGATTAATATCATTCCGCAGGATATTGGGCGGGTATTACTGAATGTAATTACCAATGCGTTTTATGCAGTCAATGAAAAAAAGAAATTGCTTGGGGAAAATTATGAACCAACTGTTTCATTAACGACAAAAAGGACAGGTGATATGGTTGAAATAAGAGTTGGTGATAATGGCAATGGCATTCCGCAAAAAGTAGTTGACAAAATCTTTCAACCATTCTTTACTACTAAGCCAACCGGACAAGGAACAGGACTGGGATTATCATTGGCATATGATATTGTGAAGGCGCATGGTGGGGAAATAAAAGTGGGAAGTAAGGAAGGACAAGGGAGTGAGTTTATTATCTTGTTGCGTTAGTAAAAAGAGCATTTAAATTTATAGGCAATGAAATGTACAAGTCTTTTTATATTTTTTTCTTTAATTGTAATTTCTGTGCTTCCACAGAATATGCTTTACGTTGATAGTTTGAAAAAAGCACTCTCCCAATCTGAAGAAGATACCAATAAAGTTAAGCTTTATGTAAACTTAAGCTGGGAATACCAGTTCTCTTATCCCGATAGTGCTCTATCTTATTCTTTACCTGGTTTACTATTAGCAAAAAAACTTCATTTTGAGGAAGGTGAGTTTGATAATCTAACAAGTTTAGGTATGTCATTAACGTTGAAAGGAGATTATTCAAAAGCTTTGGAAACGCAATTAAAAGCACGGGATGTAGCAGAAAGGCTGAACGATCATGTGAGAGTTGAGGACAACCTTTTGTTTACCGGAGGTGTGTATAAATATTCGGGAGATTATCAGAAAGCGCTCTATTATCTCAATAAAACAAGTCGGAAAAATATACTGTCAGAAGACTCTAAAATCCTTATAGGTTTGATTGGGCAATGTTACTTTCATCTGAATAATTTAGACTCAGCCATGTTTTATACTAAAAATGTTTACGAATTTGATGTGCAAAGTTCTTCACATTGGAGCCCGGTTTATTATTATATGGGAGCTATTAGTGACAAAAAGGGGATTTCCCTGCCAGCACTTGATTATTATAAGGAAGGTATTAAGCTCTCCCTTAATAGGGCGGATTCTATTTGGGGTTATAATTGGTTGGCTTCTCTCTTTAAAAAGATCGGAATGGAAGATTCAGCTATATTTTATTCAAAAAAGGTAATCGCTGAAGGACAGAAAGCCTCATTCCTATCTGAAGTTTGTGATGCAAGTAAACTATTAGCCGGCATTTATAAGTCAAAACATTTTACCGATAGCGCATTCCACTACATGCAACTTTCTTTTAATTTAAATGATAGCTTAAACAATTCCGAAAAAGTAAAACAGCTACAAAATCTGTCTTTCAATGAACAACTTCGGCAGCAGGAAATACTGCAAACAGAAGAGCAATTTAAAGACAAGATTAAAACGTATATACTTTTAGGCGGAATAATCGTATTGTTACTATTAGCTGCAATTCTTTATCATAATAACAGGCAAAAGCAATATGCCAAAGTCAAAATTGAAAAAGCTTATCTGATATTAAAAACAACCCAGGCCCAACTTATTCAATCTGCAAAAATGGCTTCACTTGGAGAACTTACCGCAGGAATTGCACATGAGATACAGAATCCGCTGAATTTTGTGAATAATTTTTCGGAGGTGAATCAGGAACTGGTAGATGAATTACATCAGGAATTGACGGCAGGACGAATTGACGGCGCCATATCTATTTCAAATTATATTAAAGAAAACGCGGAGAAGATCAGCCAGCACGGCAAAAGAGCCGATGCCATTGTTAAGGGTATGCTGCAGCATAGCCAGAGCAGCAGTGGTGTAAAAGAGCCGACAAACATCAATGTATTGTGTGATGAATACATACGAATGGCCCTTAATGGGTGGAAAGCAAAAGACAAAAATTTCAATTTGAATATTAAAACATCATATGATGAAACCCTGTCTGCCGGCCAGGGAGGCATTGGCAAAATCAATATCATTCCACAGGATATTGGAAGAGTGTTGTTGAATGTATATAATAATGCATTTTATGCCGTCAATGAAAAAAAGAAATTACTGGGAGATAATTATGAACCAACTGTTACATTAACTACAAAAAGAACTGGTGATACCGTTGAAATAACTGTTGCGGATAATGGTAATGGCATTCCGAAAAAAGTAGTCGATAAAATCTTTCAACCATTCTTTACTACAAAGCCAACCGGCCAGGGTACAGGACTGGGGTTGTCCTTAGCTTATGATATTGTCAGAGCACATGGAGGAGAAATAAAAGTGAAAACTATTGTTGGAGAAGGATCGGAGTTTATCATCACATTACTATTGAACTCATGAAAAGATTTCTGGTTGAGGGGCTGTTCTCTCGCCTCAGGTGAGATCGTACTTGGCACTTCGTACCCCGCACTTCTCTTCCAGCCATTTTTTACCACTAAGCCCACAGGCCAGGGAATGGGATTGGGTTTATCATTACGCTACGATATTGTTAAAGCACCTGGAGGGGAGTTGAAGGTGGAGACAAAGGATGGGGAAGGGTCACCATTTATTATTCAATTACCTGTTAAATAAATAACTCTTTACAGCTATGACTAATAAAACAATTCATCTTTTATCACTCAATTTTATTGATAAGGAAATTGAAAGGAAATTCATAAAGGAATATGATTCAGACAACCGTATTTTTTTCAGAATAGGCATTTATCTTTCATGCTTTGCCTGGTTCATTTTTTATTCAGGCATATATTTTTCTCACCATGAAATATTTGCATCAGCACTCGCTACTTTGCTTATTGTTCTGCTCGTTCCTTTTATCATTGTAGTATCGCTTAGCCTTTTTAAAAAGTATAGTACACTTACTCACCATATAACTGCTTTTTGCAATTTTGCTGCCGCTTGCGTTTGTATTTATGTAGCTGTTTATTTAAGCAAAGACACAACATTCCTGTGTGCGGGAGTGGTCTGCATAAATTTTTTCTGTTACTTCATCCTGCGTATTCGTTTTACATTGTCATTTATTATTACATTTAGTTACGCAACAATTGCACAGGTTTGTGTTGTAACTTCAGCCAATTTTACCATCTATCAGGTTTCTTCATCATCTTCAGGCATTTGGCTTGGCTTTTTTATTGCTACGATAGCTGGTTATTTCTTTGAAAGAACAAACAGAAAAATATTTGTACAAAACAATTTAATTAGGCAACAACAGGAAGAATTAATTGATGAAAAAAATAAATTGCAATTATCAATTAAAGAACTCAAATCAACCCAGGCCCAACTGATCCAATCCGAAAAGATGGCCAGTCTTGGCGAACTTACCGCAGGCATCGCTCATGAAATTCAGAACCCATTGAACTTCGTCAATAATTTTTCGGAAGTGAATAAAGAACTGGCTGACGAACTGGAACAGGAAATAGATAAAGGAAATTATACCGATGCAAAAGTAATTGCAAAAGATATTAAAGAAAATGAAGAAAAAATAAATCATCACGGTAAAAGAGCCGATGCCATTGTAAAAGGGATGCTGCAGCATTCACAGGCAGGAACAGGTATAAAAGAACCAACAGATATTAATGCATTGGCTGATAAATACCTGCGCCTCTCCTATCATGTTTTTCGTGCAAAGAATAAGGATTTCAATGCTGTAATGAAAACAGATTTTGATGAAAGCTTGTCTGCCCATCAGGCAGGCATTGACAGCATCCATATTGTTCCACAGGATATTGGCAAAGTATTGTTGAATGTATACAACAATGCATTTTATGCAGTGAATGAAAGGAAAAAGCAGTCGCAGGATAGTTTTGAACCAACCATTTCAGTCTCTACAAAAAAGCTGGAGAATAAAATAGTCATAAGCGTAAAAGATAATGGTAAAGGAATGCCACAAAAAGTGGTAGACAAAATCTTTCAACCCTTTTTTACCACCAAACCAACGGGGCAGGGTACCGGTTTGGGTTTATCACTATCTTATGATATTGTGAAAGCGCATGGCGGAGAAATAAAAGTAAAGAGTACAGTTGGAGAAGGTGCGGAATTCACAATTATACTGCCTGTCAACTTATAAATAAGTGTAGATTGAAGCAGGCTATTAACATATAATATATAACGTAACGTATAACTTCTTTTCACCTCCCCCTTCCCACTTCCTCATCCCGTATCACCTCTTAAATTGCCTTGGTATCAGCTCATAAATTGCCTTGATGATTCTTTCTTCCGTATCTTCGGTTAACCGTGAGGGTTTGTTATAGTAAGACATCGATCCATCCACCTCATAACCACCTTCTGCATACAGTCGTTTCGACGCTATATATGTGGAAACATCATTGGAATAGGCATTGACCCAAAGTTTTTCTTTGATGAATTCCTTTTTGATACGCAGGCTGTAATCCACGACCACTTCCCCACCCAGAAATACGATCGCAAGCTGATTGCCGAAACTCCATACCTGCACCGGGTAGGCCATTGTTCCTGGAATGATACCACCGCGTGCGAGTATTTCAAGACTGTTACGCGCATAAAGACCCTGAGCCGCATCCATTTCAGATTGTGCATTAAATGCTGCGGCATCGGGCACATGTTCAAAGCTGAGCTCAACCAGTTTCATTCGGGCAGCAGGGGCAGCATTCAATTCAACAAATCTGCCCGAGCGGAGCATATTTTCAATTCTATCGGTGATCATTTGAGCGTGCTGGTTCACATGAGTGAGTTCTCCCCGTGGAGAAGGGTTTGCATCACCTGCACATCCAAGTGCCACCATAGCCATTGTACCTGGAAATTTATTCTCCAGCATCTCCTGTGTGGTACCCATCCAGTCGCCATGAACAAAATTGTGTTCAGGTATAAGTGTTGTACCATGACAGGCATAGCTTAACAGGATGGCAATCAGGTTTCCCTCCCGGTCTGTTGCACGCAATACCGGTAGGTCATGATCCACCACTCCATCAGGTGTTTCACCAAAGGTTTTCCATTTCCCGTTTTCAATAACCCTCCGATTCATTGCGAAACTTACTTTATCAATCCCCCAGCTGAGCGTTCCTGGCGCTTTCAACCTGTATGCATTTGTCACCAGCTGCTCCAGTTTGTTCAGGAGATTATCCCGGTACAGTGTCACGTCGGCCAGCTGTTTGGGCGGAAGTGTCTGCCCAAAAATATTCAGCAGCACACCGGTTTCCGGGCCATTGTGGGTATGCGTTGCTGTTAGTGCCAGTTGCGCACGGTCCTTTAACCCGATGGATTTCGACAGCCGTGCAAAAAGTGAATCAGAAAAATAGCCCGGGAAACCCACGAGGTCCAGTGTGATCCATACCAACGGGTGCTTCCCCTTCTGTTCTATTATCATTGCCTTCGCCCATAAATGCTGTACCACACTGTCGAATACTTTTGTGCGGTTGCCATACCCCGTTAGTCTTACGCGATATTCCGGGGTAATGTCAACTCTCGACACACCAATTTCGATCACCGGAGCCATTGTAATTTCTGGTTTTTTATGGAAGGAAACCAGTGATAAAATCAACAATAATAAGAGGAGGCGAATAACCCCGTTTTTACTTTCTACTGGCATATTAGATTTAAATTTTATTAAGGCTATCATGAATGAGTAATCAATGTCGTTGAAATAAGAGAAAATCGAACTTTCTAGCGGTGCTTTTTGAACCACATCCACCTCCGTTGCCTTCGGCGGACAGGTAGACACAAAGTTGAATACAAGAGAAATTTCTATGTCCCCTATGTGACTCCTATGTGGAGGATGTTTCCTTATGAGGCCATTCTACAGAAACCGTAAAGTTTCATCCGATAAAATTCTTATTTCAACGACATTGAATAAGTAATCGTGATTCAATGTCGTTTAGTTAAGCCTGGGATTTTGAATACATGGCCGGCCTTGCTCTGCCGAAGCGGCTACGCGAAGGCGCAGGAAGACCGAAAAACGGGAAGGAAGCGGGAAATAATTCCCGTGTTTTTTTTCCCGACTCTCGGGTTTCCCGGCAAATGCCTTTCATGTTTTTATAATTGATACAACATTAGTTTATTCGATTAAAATTTTTGAGAAACTCCAGCAAATGACCCATCTCCTCTTTGCTGATTTGGTTTCCTAAACCTTCCGGCATTCCAGATATGCTTGAAGAAGAGATAGAGATGATCTTATCGCGGTCAATCGTAAATTCTTCTTCAGATACAGATTTTATGACAATCGCATTAGTTGACTCATCAGCTATGATTCCTTCAATAGTTTCTCCGGATGCTGTTTTTATCCTCCATATCCCATAACCATCGGCAATGGCTTTGTTCGGATCCAGTATCTGAATAAGTATTGATTTTTTAGATTGATTCCTGATAGAAGAAAGATCAGGACCGAAAGTTTTACCCCATTTTGTATCCACCTGGTGGCATACTGCGCAATTCTTTTCAAACACCAGCAGACCTGATTTCGGATCACCGGCAGAATTTTCAATCCCTTCAAATTTTGCAGCTGTTTGATCACTTTCATTGCTGAACTGATCCAGCAATTCCCTGGCTTTGTTTTTCAGCTTGATATTATCGTTTGTCATAAGCCGTACACTTCGTCGCCAGCCAATTGCTGTAGCAGGGATAATATTTTTAGCCACTGCCTCCAGGAGAGCTTCTATCCTGGTATTATTTATCATCAGCAGATTAACAGCTTCATTTCTCAGTTCAGGTGTTAAACGCTGCCAAACATGAATAACAAAAGAAGCAAACCCACTGTCTGATTTTTCCTGCCCACTCATCAACTGCAGGGCTGTGCGCTGAACTTCGATAGTATGCCAGGGGTGAATTAATTCCGTGTAGTCTATATCGTTATCATTACCAATAATGGCTGCCCGTACTTCCAATGCCGCGGCGCGCTTTTCCGGACTAATACTTTTATCTACAATCAGTCTGGTTAGTTTGGCTGCCTCTTCGTTACGACCATCTGTTCTTTGATCATGTGCAAGGAACAGTATAAGCGATTTCATCAAGGCGATCTCTCCTGCATCTTTTGTTCTTTCAAAGGCCGGAATGATTTGAGAAATAAAAGGCCGAAGCTTTTTCCTGATGATTTGTTTTGCTTCGTTATCGGGCCCGCTGATGATTCCGGTAATGGTGGGAAGTATGATTGCCTTGCCGGAGGATTCCGAGGACAGTGCATTGCTGATGATCATTTCAATCTTGTTATATTGTCCCTGCATCACCATAAGGCTGCCCAGCCTGGCAAAAAACTCATTCATTACTGTTGAAGGAGCACGTTTGGAAAAATGAAGAGCCAAATCTTCCCACAGTGCAGCACTGTTAAGATTTCCGGCGGTTAATGCAGCAAGCTGCATCCATTTATTTTCCGGATCTTCAAACAGCAGTTTTCGTCCTCTGCTGACTGCTGCAGGAGTAATACTATTACCCAATGCCAATAATAATTTAAACCGGATCTCCTGATCAGACGAAGACAGGTTGATTAATGCGGCTTCAAGGCGGGGGTCTTTCAACTTTGTTTCAGCAAGCTGAATCGCATTTAACAGCAGCCCTTTTTTCCCTGATTGAAGAGCAGCGAGCAGGATGTCATTATTCAACTTATCCATTCCCTCAAGGGTCCATAATGCGTGAATCTGTGTTGTTTCTATATTGCCTTTCTCAATCAATGTTTCCAGTGAAGGAATTACCGCGGTGGGTTTTGTATCCACAAGCAGGCGCTGAGCATTGATGCGCCACCAGTAATTTGAATCTGCTAAGTGATCAACCAGCTGAGACGATTTTGAATGATCCAGGAGTTTTTTGCCGAAATAGCCGGAAGACCCAGCTCTGTTTTTAGGAACAATCCTGTAGATTCTTCCCTGGTCAGTTCCTGCATATAATTGTCCGGACTGATTCACTTCATCCGACAACCATTCCGGATGTTCAATTATTTTCCTGTAATAATCCACTACATATAATGCTCCGTCCGGTCCAACGTAAAAATTTACCGGGCGAAACCAGGGGTCAGTTGAAGTGAGAAATTCTTTGTTTCCAAACAGGCGAATGGCCTTCTGAACGGGTCCATCGTTTTCAATACGGTCTGCATGAACAAGGTTATGTACAGGTTCGGCAACAAAACTCACTCCATCATATTGAGCTGGGAACAGACCACCATTATATATGGTTATGCCACATGCAGAAGTAAACACTCCCACATCGGTCAGCAACTGGTGTTCGGCATTAGTGGTGGCTGGATACACTTCAGCCGCATTACCATGTTCCGCAATATATGCCATTGATGGAATGGACAGCAATTGCGGGTTTCGATCAGTGTAACGTTGTGCAATAGCTTCCTGGTAAATATGAGTGGAATTACCTGAAAGGAAATAACGTCCCCATTTATCAAAACTGTGCCCGTATTGCGTATGTGATGAAAGCATTTCCATTTGATGCATATCGGGCTTGAAGCGGATGCTTTTTCCATTAGCATTCTGCGGAAGCGTTTGCCCATGCTGATGATCTGTAAAATGGATCCGTGTACCCTTATCTCCGAAGATGGAATCGTAAGACACAGTGTGCACTGCACTTTCATGAGCGAGGTAAATCCAGTTGTCCATTCCGTAAACAGGTGAGTTCAGGTTATGCTGCGGGTTGGAACGGGCGAAACCGGTCATAACAATTTTTCTGATGTCGGCGATATCATCGCCATCAGAATCCTCCAGGTAAATAATATCAGGGGCATCAGTAACAAGTACTCCTTTTTTCCAACGCATGATGCTTGTAGGTAACACAAGCTGATCAGCGAACAGGATACTTTTATCCGGTAAGCCATCGTAGTTGGTGTCTTTCAAAATCTTTATTTTTCCGCTGCCTTTAGTATCCAGGGGATACCCATGCATCTCCACCACATATACCCTTCCCTCTTCATCAATTTCCATGTCAACCGGATCAGCCACCAGGGGTTCTGAAGCAAAGAGTTCAATTTTAAATTCTTCAGGAATGGTGAAACCGGAGAGGGCATCAGCGGCATCATTATTTTTTTTCGGTGTACACCCGAAAGTGAAAGCCAGGAGCAGGGTTAATAGATGCAATCCATATTTGCGGTTGGTGAAGAAATGCTGCATAATAGTCTAAATTTAATGTTTATAACCTCAGCTGAAAACATTGCGAAGCAATTAAAATAACCAGCCATGGCCAGCCAGCATTCGCACAGAAAATTTATCGGGGATATTTCTCTGGGAATGGGAGCGATCAGTCTTTCGCATAGGAATATAGCAAAAGAACAATCCGGAGCTGCAGGCTTTACTCCCCCGACAGGTAGTCCTGGGAACAGTTTCTATTATGGATATATCAGCTATAAATCCTGGAAATATGGTGGAGAAAGTAATTCGGATTATGGAAGAAATGATTCCTTATAAACCCGACATCATATTGATTCAGGTTATTTTTACGCGAGGGCGGCAGAAGCAGCATTTATAAGGACAGGTAGGCCCGCCGGTACGATATCGGCCTATACCTTCCTTTCAAAACTGTTTAATTTGGATAAAAAGCCGGATAGCGCTTATAAATATCTTCAATTATCAATGCTTTTATATGATAGCCTGAATAATAAAGAAAAAATAAAACAATTCCGGCATATCGGCTTTGATGAACAGTTAAAACTTGAGGAACTTGAAAAGGAGAAAATTCAAACCCAAAGTAAAATAAGAACCTATAGCGTGCTGGCGGGTTTGGCGGTGATTTTCATCATCGCAATTATTATTCGCCGCAATAACCGGCAAAAACAAAAAGCAAATCAGGTTTTAGAAAAAACACTTACTGATTTAAAATCCACTCAAACCCAACTCATCCAATCCGAAAAAATGGCTTCCCTCGGAGAACTCACTGCCGGCATTGCCCATGAAATTCAAAACCCGTTAAACTTCGTCAATAATTTTTCGGAGTTGAGCAACGAGTTGATAACTGAAATGACTGAAGAGATTGATAGGGGTAACACCGCTGAAGTAAAGGCCATTGCCTCAGACATCAAACAAAACCTTGAAAAGATCAATCATCATGGCAAACGTGCCGCCGCCATCGTGAAAGGAATGTTGCAGCACAGCCGTACCACATCCACTGCAAAAGAACCTACAGACATCAATGTTTTGGCCGAAGAATATTTAAGGCTGGCATATCACGGATTGAGGGCGAAGGACAAAAGCTATAATGCCATTCTGCAAACAACATTTGATGCAGGAATCGGAAAGATTAATGTCATCCCCCAGGATATTGGATGGATAATACTGAATGTGATCAACAACGCTTTTTATGCTGTGCACGCCAAGTCCTCAGCCATAGCTTTAGCGAAGGATGAAGCTTTAGCGGAGGCGAATGCAGTCAATGAAAAAAAGAAATTGCTTGGGGATAATTATGAATCAACTGTTTCATTAACGACAATAAGAACTGGTGATACCGTTGAAATAATTGTTGCGGATAATCGTAATGGCATTCCGCAAAAAGTAGTGGATAAAATCTTTCAACCTTTTTTTACAACTAAGCCGATGGGTCAGGGAACAGGTCTCGGACTTTCCTTATCTTATGATATCATCAAGGCACATGGTGGCGAGATAAAAGTAAATAGCAATGAGGAAGTAGGTACAGAGTTTACGATATTGTTGCCATTAGATTAATGTATACGTATGAAATCAAAATCAATCAGCGGAAAGTCAACTGCAGAAATTAAAACAGCTGTACATAAAAGTATGTCAGATGGTTTTAAGCCTACCCTGGCATTTGTATTTATTTCTATTAAACAGGACATTGATGCGGTGAGTGATATCCTGGATCAACAGGGTATAAAAATCTTTGGGGCCACCACAGGTGGTGAGTTTATTGATGGCAATGTTGGTGAAGGAACAATTGTCATCCTTTTGCTGGATATGGATCCATCCTGTTTTATGATATTGCTGGAGAATTACCAGGATAAGGATCCGGTTGCTTTGGCAGGAGAAATGGCCGGACAAGCAAAGCAACAATTTAAGAATCCATCGTTTATTATCTCTGGCAGCGTATATGTGAAAAGCGAAATGGAAAGGATCATAGCTGAACCTGTCATCAGAGCCATTGAGTCAGTTACCGGAAGCGAAACAAATATCTGGGGCGGGAGGGCCGGTGATGATTTTTTGTTTGATGAAACTATTGTTTTCACCAATCATCGGGCACTGAAAACCGGCATTATATTCCTTGTTTTGGATGGAGATGAAATTCTGATGAAAGGAAAGGCAGCGTCCGGACAGAAACC
This sequence comes from Chitinophagales bacterium, assembly GCA_031425315.1. Lineage (GTDB taxonomy): Bacteria > Bacteroidota > Bacteroidia > Chitinophagales > Chitinophagaceae > Pollutibacter. The sequence goes on along the minus strand of JANPJC010000154.1, from coordinate 1,028 downwards.
AGTGGGAACTGAAAAGACTATTACAAAGGCTACAAACAACTGCATTTACGAGATCGATCATCAACCTGCAGCCGAAATGGTACTGAAGTATCTGGGTCTGCATTTAACACAAGAGGAGGCCGAGATTTTTTATCCTAATGAAAACGTAATCTTCAGTATTGCCAGAAATAAAGGTGAGCCTGTATTACGGAGCGTTGGATTTTTCGATTGGAAGAACAAGTCTGTTTCTGTTCTTGCCAGCATAAAAGAAGGAGATAAGGTGAGACTGACACTCCCCCCTGATTTTGAGATAATCGAAGAAGTGAGCAGCAATGCTGCGAAGGCTAAGCAGGAAGAAATACCTGATGCAGAGGCCTTATTGATGTTTTCATGCATCGGCCGGCTCGCGCAGTTTGGTCCCCTGGTTGGCGATGAAATTGAAGGTGTCAGGAAGGTATTTAACGTGCCTATGGCTGGTTTCTTCACCTACGGTGAATTTGGCAGAAGCACGGGTGGTGACAACGAATTTCATAACAATACCTGTTGCTGGGTAGCTTTGAAAAGTAAGAAGTGAGAAGTGAGAAGTAGTTGATAGTTTATGGTGATAGTTGGCGTTGATTACAATCCGTTGTTATTACAAAATGATCGGATCGGTTTCCGAAATATCCTTAAAAAGGCAGTCTCAAAATCTACTTCTTACTTCCCTTCCGCCTGAATCGAGACGGTAAATTGATGGTAATAGTTTTCCCGTTTCTTCATTCCCGTTTTTTCCGTCTTACCGGCTATCGTCGATGAATAACAGTGTCGCTGAAATTAATCTGAGGTAGTCGGGAAGTGGGAAAGAAAGACACGGTAAGAAACTACATTCTAACCTTATGGCTATTTAATTTAAAAAATTTCCACTCTCTGCTAAAGAAGATTGATTAACGATTTACGAAGAAAGGGCTGTTCACTTCTTACTTCGTACTTCTTACTTCGTACTTCGCACTTCGTACTTCGCACTTCGTACTTCGAACTTCGTACTTCGCACTTCGTACTTCGCACTTCGT
>JANPJC010000153.1:0-3437 GCA_031425315.1 Chitinophagales bacterium | reverse complement strand
AAAACAATAGGAGCATTTCAGATAAATTAAGTGTTATGAACAAACAGGAATATACTATCACTGTGTACACAGAAAACCAGGTGGGTTTACTTAACAGGATAGCCATAATTTTCAGCAGGAGAAAAATCAACATAGATAGTCTTAATACTTCTCCGTCGGAAGTGGAAAGTGTGCACCGTTTCACTATTGTGATTAATGAAACAGAAGAAGTTGTACGCAAACTCTGCCGTCAGATTGAGAAACAAGTTGAAGTATTAAAAGCTTACTATAATACGAGCGATGAGATTGTATGGCAGGAGCTTGCATTATACAAAGTAATCACTGACGAAATTGCTGAAAAGGTAAAGGTGGAAAGATTACTCAGGCAGTACGGAGCCCGCGCAGTAGTGATCCGCAAAGATTACACCGTTTTCGAAACCACGGGGCATAGGGAAGAAACAGATGCCTTAATTAAAGTATTGGAACCCTATGGACTGATAGAATTTGTACGCAGCGCACGTGTCGCCATTATCAAAACCAGCGAAGGATTTCATACCAAATTAAAAGAATTTGAGAAACGTGAGCCTAGTGATGAATTAATGGAGAATGAATTCCTCAATGAAAACCAGAAGGTTTTCAGTATGTAAAGCAACAACCAAAATCAACTATAACAATTCACCAATTTAAACCATCGAAAATTTATAATTATGGCAAAGCTCAATTTTGGCGGCGTGGAAGAAAATGTGATCACAAGGGATGAATTCCCTCTCAGCAAAGCGCAGGAAGTATTGAAAAAAGAAACCGTTGCCGTTATCGGCTATGGCGTGCAGGGTCCGGGTCAGGCACTTAATCAAAAAGATAATGGTATCAACGTAATTGTTGGTCAGCGTAAAAATTCAAAAACCTGGGATAAAGCGGTGCGTGATGGATTTGTACCCGGCGAAACTTTATTTGAAATTGAAGAAGCGCTGGAACGTGGAACAATCATTTGTTACCTCCTGAGTGATGCTGCACAGATTGCATTGTGGCCAACAGTTAAAAAACATCTTACTCCCGGTAAAGCATTATATTTTTCGCACGGTTTCGGCATTACATTCAACGAACAAACTCATATTATTCCTCCGGCAGATGTAGATGTTTTTCTTGTGGCACCAAAAGGAAGCGGAACATCATTAAGAAGAATGTTTTTACAGGGCCGTGGCTTAAACAGCTCTTATGCAATTTTTCAGGACGCTACCGGCAGAGCTTTTGAGCGTGTTGTAGCTTTAGGTATAGCTGTAGGAAGCGGATACCTTTTCGAAACTAATTTCAAAAAAGAAGTATTCTCTGACCTTACAGGCGAAAGAGGTACACTCATGGGAGCTATCCAGGGAATTTTTGCAGCACAGTACCAGGTATTACGTGAAAACGGACATACGCCAAGTGAAGCCTTTAATGAAACAGTTGAAGAACTGACGCAGTCACTAATGCCGTTGGTTGCAGAAAATGGAATGGACTGGATGTATGCTAACTGCTCAACAACTGCTCAGCGTGGTGCATTAGACTGGTGGAAAAAATTCAGAGATGCTACAGCCCCTGTATTTTCAGAATTATATAAAAGTGTTGCTGCGGGCAAAGAGTCTCAGCGTTCAATTGATCTCAATAGCCAACCTGATTACAGAGAAAAACTGGAAGTGGAACTGAAAGAGCTTCGCGAAAGTGAAATGTGGCAGGCAGGTAAAACTGTACGGAGTCTCCGCCCGGAAAACCAGGTGGTGGATGGACCTAAAGAAGCTCTTCAGCCATCAGGCGCACTGGCAAATGCATAATTTTTCACAGGCCTTCTCTTCTTCCTTAATGGGCAAAAAAGAAGAGAAGGCCCATTAATCTGTATATGTCAGAAACAGTACAAGCCGGAAAACCGATCATGCTAAATCCTTTTGGTCCTATGGGATTGAACATCAGGAAAGCAGCAGAACGCTTAAAGAAAGTGGTGACAAGAACTCCGCTGTCGCTGAATGTAAATCTTTCGCATCGGTATAACTGTCTCGTATACCTGAAACGTGAAGATCTTCAAATTGTAAGATCATATAAATTACGGGGAGCATTTAATATGATGAGCTCTCTATCGCCTGAACAACTCAGTCATGGTGTAGTATGCGCAAGTGCAGGAAACCATGCCCAGGGATTTGCTTACAGCTGTAAAAAACTCCAGGTTAGAGGAGTAATCTTTATGCCGGTAATAACTCCCAAACAAAAGATTAAGCAAACAAGGATGTTTGGTGAGGAATGGATCGAAATAAAACTCGAAGGAGATACATTTGACGACTGTGCGATTGCAGCGAAAAAATATACTGCAGAAAATGACATGGTTTTTGTTCCACCTTTTGATGATCCGAGAATTATTGAAGGCCAGGGAACAGTAGGCGTGGAAATTCTGGATGAATTGCCCGATCCTGATTTTTTATTTGTACCTGTCGGCGGCGGCGGTTTATGTGCCGGCGTTGGGGCATATTTTTCCATATACTCTCCTGATACAAAAATTATTGGTGTTGAACCAGAAGGGGCTCCTTCAATGACTGCCGCATTACATGCGGGTCATCCTGTTACTCTTGAAACGATCGACCGATTCGTTGATGGCGCAGCCGTAAAGAGAATTGGAGACTTAACTTTTGCTGTATGTAAAGAAGTGATTGATGAAATGCACCTTGTTAATGAGGGAAAAGTTTGTTCTACCATTCTCAAATTATACAATGAAGATGCAATAGTGGTAGAACCGGCGGGTGCTTTATCTATTGCAGCCCTTGATCATTTCGCAGAGCAGATCAAAGGGAAAAAAGTGGTTTGTGTAGTAAGTGGCAGCAATAACGACATCGACAGGATGCCTGAGATTAAAGAAAGGTCTTTACAATATGAAGGACTTAAACATTATTTCCTGATTTCCTTCGTCCAGCGTCCCGGCGCGTTAAGGGAGTTTTTGAATAACGTCCTTGGGCCATCTGATGATATTACCAGATTTGAATACATGCAGAAAACAAACAAAGAAGCAGGACCGGCACTGGTTGGTATTGAATTACAAAACAGGTACGATTATGATGCGCTTATTCATCGAATGAAACATAGCGGGATCAATTTTTCTGAAATTAATAAAGACGATAAGTTATTTGGTTACCTGATCTGAGTGTTAAGCACCCTGAATCCGGTAAGATTTTTCTATTTCCCATTATCCCACCTGAAAAAGCCTTTTACACATTAACCGTGTGGAAAATTATCAGGCAAAGCTCCTGAAAATCGGTATTAATTACGTATTTTCAAGGAGATGCTTGCTTGTTTGTTATTGTTCTATCCAATAGAACCGATATATTATTAAATAATCTCTAACAATAGCACATTCGATATGGCAAGCAACATCGGATTGTACCGACCCGAGTTTGAGCGTGATGCATGCGGGATAGGTTTCGTCGCAAATATTAAAGGCA
>JANPJC010000152.1:0-8480 GCA_031425315.1 Chitinophagales bacterium | reverse complement strand
TTAATCAAAAAGTATTCAGGGAACTGGATCGTATCCGTGTCCGCCCCAGGGATGACAACGCGCAATTCGTCTTGCAGCGAGCCAGCTGCCTTTGATTAAACCATATTTCTTCAGTGCTTCTAATCCATAGTGAGAACAACTGGGTGTGAACCTGCATTTAGGTCCTAAAATAGGAGAGATGACCCATTGATATATCTTGATGACAAGTATGAATGGCAATGCCAATATCTGCATTATACGAGTAATAATAGAAGTGTCGTTTTTATCCTTCATTTTTATTCAATAGAGAAGAAAGTTTTTGTAAAACTACATTCATTTTATCTGACAGATTCTGATATTCAGGCAGTGTTCTATCAGTATAAATGATAAAAATCTCCATTACAAAATTACCCTGCGACAAAACGGTTTTCAGAATGTCATTCTGTTTTCTGAATGTTTCCCTTATCAGCCTTTTAATCCTGTTCCTCGATACCGCTTTCTTAAAATGTTTTGAACTCACTCCTGCACCCATTTGCAGTATGGGCGACGATTGACCGGCTGTTTTCATAAAACGATAGTATACAAGAAAGGGCTGTTGGGGCAACTTCTTACCCTCACGGAAAATTTCACCGATTTTTTTACGGCTTTTAAGCCGTTCAGATTTTCCTAATGTGTGCTGCCTGGTCAAGTTATTTTCTGAGAAAGTGCGGATAACAAAAATAGCTCCGGCCTTCAGACCAGAGCTATAAATATTTTACACCGGAATTTTACGGGCAATTAATGCCCGAAACCGGATTATTTCTGTTTGTTCTCGTCAGAAACAGAAAGTTTCCTGCGTCCTTTTCTGCGTCTGCTCGCTAATACTTTACGACCATTAGCTGAATCCATACGTTTACGGAATCCATGAACAGATTTACGACGGCGACGATGCGGTTGATATGTACGTTTCATAATACTTACTTTTTCACTTTTTCTGAAATAGAACCGGGAGAACGGCTCGGGTTTCCATCCATTTACAGGTCACCACACCCGCAAATTTGTGAAAGGACGGCGAAGGTAAGGAGAAATCTTCATCCGGGAAAGGAATTTTTTGGTAAGTCCTGAGTAGTAAGTCTCCAGTCACTAGTCTTTTGAAGTGGATTCCCGTTAGGTCAATCTGTGAATGTGTGAATTGGTGAATAAGCTGCAACCTGTAACATGCAATAGCAAAAGATAAAGAAGTTTTGACTGCGCAGAAAGCATAGCTAAGGACTGATGACTCAAGACTTAAGACTCAGGACATGCTATAGTTCCACATGCCCCGACTTCACTTCCCTTCCGTAGAAAATACTGGCGTGATTATCAAAATCCTCGGTAGAATCAGTTGTAAAAAAAGCCCGGTTGCCACCGTTTTGGCTTTTAGTCAGTAATCCATCCATCTCTGGGTGTCTTTCCAGGTAATTTTTAAGACTTTCAGCCACGATTTTTCCCTGCGACAATACTTTCACATGATCAGGAACGTATTGTTTGATTTTAGGGTAGAGCAGCGGATAGTGAGTACAAGCCAGCAGTATGGAATCAATAGCCGGAGATTTTTCAATTAAGTTAGAAATGCATTTTTTCACGAAATAGTCTGCGCCTTCTTTATCATACTCCCTGTTTTCAATAATCGGCACCCACATCGGACAAGCCTGCTGGTGGACTTTTACCGAAGGGAAAAACTTTTCTATCTCGATTACATACGACAGGGAATTTACCGTTCCAGGGGTTCCTAACACTCCAATCTCGCCGGTTTGGGTGTAGTTGCCAATAACTTCAGCTGTTGGCCTGATAACTCCTAAAACTCTCTTATGTGGACCAATCAAGGGAAGGTCGTTTTGCTGAATGGTTCGTAATGCTTTCGCAGATGCTGTATTACATGCGAGGATCACCAATGGGCAACCCTGCCTGAAGAACCATTCCACACATTCCAGAGTATATCGATAAACTGTTTCAAATGACCTTGATCCGTATGGAGTACGGGCGTTATCACCGAGATAGATAAAGTCATACGCAGGTAAAATGGATACGATTTCTTTCATAACCGTTAATCCTCCATATCCGGAATCGAAAATACCTATCGGAACAGTTGTTTTCATCTGCTGATCCTTCAATTTATTATGAACTGCAATTTCTTTAATTAGGACGAGAAAAGCTTGAAACAAAAAAAATCAGGCCTTTTGAGCCTGATTCAAATATGTTGTCTGCGAAAGTTAGTTTGTTTTAGCCGGTGGTTTCACTGGCGCGGCGGCTGTTCCACCTAATTTCTTTTTTATCAAAGGAAGAAGATCATCTGCGTCAGGATATACCAACAATGCTTCTTTACGAAACACATAACCATAACCATTTGATTTGGCTACTTCACTAATCAGCGCATTAGCTTTCTGCGCTACCGGGCTCATTAATTCTTCCTGTTTTTGCTGCATCTGCTGCTGATAAGACTGTTCGTAACCCTGCAATTCAACCAGCAATTTCTTCATTTTATCTTTCTGGGCAGCCTTAACCGCACCCGACCATTTCAAAGAATCGGTTTTGATAATACTGTCCAAACGGTTTAACTCCTGTACAGTTTCTGCATAGTTGATCTGTAATGAGCTGTCAAACTGTTGCATATCTGCCATGGCTCTCTTATAGTCAGGCATCAGCTGCACTACTTCATCAATACTGATATAGGCTGATTTTGTTTGTGCGCTCAGCTGATTTACTGAAAGCAGTCCAATCATCGTCAAAGCCATGAATAATACTCTTTTCATTTCTGTTTTGTTTTGTTATGATAGTTGATTTTGGTAGAGATTAAGTTGTTACTTTAATTCTCTTTGGCTATTATTTAACACCCAATTCTCTCAGTACATCGTCGCTCTTATCCAGTTTTGGGTCGGCAAAGATAACAGTTATTCCTTCACTTTTGTCTAAAATAAAATCATATTGACGGGCCACGGCGAGTTTCTGAATGGCATTGTACACCCTGTCCTGTATAGGTTTTACCAATTCCTGTCTTTTTTTGAATAAGTCACCTTCAAATCCGAACCTTCTTTTCTGCATATCCCTCAGTTCCTTTTCTTTATTGAAAAGCTCATCTTCCCTTTTCTTCCGTAATTCTTCGCTCAGCATTACCTGCTCAGCCTCAAAATTTCTGTACATCTGGTCGAGTTCCACCTGGCGGCCATCAATTTCCCTTTGCCACTGTTCGCTGAATTCATCCAGCTTTTTCTGAGCTTCTTTATAATCCGGTATTTTATCCAGAATGTATTTTGTATCAATTATAGCATATCGCTGTGCTTCCACAGTAAATGCCAATGCAACAATAACAAATACTGATAAGAGTAATTTTTTCATAATATCACTTTTAACTGAAAATGATTAAGCAACTATTATTCTGGTTCAAATCCTAACATGAATGTAAACCTGCTGGCATCTTTTAAGCGGCCATTTGGTGTGATCCGATCAAGGCCTACACCATAATCGAAACCAAGCAATCCAAACATAGGGAGGAAGAATCGCACCCCTACACCCACCGAACGACGCAATCTGAAAGGATTATAGTCTTTGAAACTGTACCATCCGTTCGCGGCCTCAAAAAACGCCAGACCGAAAATGGTACTGCTTGGATTAGTTACAAAAGGATATCTCAGCTCCATCGTATACTTATTGAATATCGTGAAGAACTGTGAAGCCTGCTGCCTGTCCGGATTGACTGTCGGGTCTGAACTTTCATAAACCGGGTAACCGCGATGTGCAATGATATCGTAACCCAGTACACCGAAATTATTGGTTAAACCGGCATCACCCACCTGGAAACGTTCAAATGGAGAGATCGGTAATTTGTTATTGTATCTGCCGATAAATCCATATTTAGCTGCCACACGCAATACAAATTGTCTTGATTTGTCTTCACCTGAAGGTTTACCCAATGGAACAAACCACTCTGCATTGAATCTCCATTTATGATATTCCACCAATTTGAAAATGTCAGCTTCATTTACACCTCTCAGTGCCGACCATGGTGGCGTAAAGGCCCCACTCAATAAGAAATTCGATCCGCTCTTAGGGAAGATCGGTTGATCAACAGATGAACGCGCCAAAGCTATTTTCAGGTTGATATTGGTTGAATTGCCTGAGTTGAAGCCAGGGAAAATAGGGTAATTATTCGCCTTGTAATTGATAAAGCTCAGGGTATAAACCAAAGTGAAAAAGTCATCTGGCCATTTCAATTGTTTACCTAGTGAAAGCGATGCACCAATTGTGTTTAGAAATGATGAATCAGAATATTTCCTGTCGAATAGACCAGTTTGCGGATTATAAGCATTCGAGAATCTTGTATTGAAAATACTAACTGTAAATGAATTCCTTTTCTTTCCGCCCAACCAGGGTTCGGTGAAAGAGAAGTTCAGTGATCTGAAGAATCTCCCGTTAGACTGAAAACGCAAACTTAATTTCTGACCATCACCGGATGGCAATGGATCCCATGATTTTTTATTGAAGATATTTTTGATGGAGAAGTTGTTAAAGGTTACACCCAGCGTACCTGTCAATCCAATTCCACCGCCCCAGCCTGCACTCAGTTCCAGCTGATCGGAAGATTTTTCTTCTACAGAATAATTGATATCAACAGTACCATCGTCCTGATTGGGCACCGGCTGAATACCTATTTTCTCCTGGTTGAAGTACCCAAGGTTAACCATTTCACGTTGTGAACGGATAAGGTCAGAACGACTGAATTTTTCTCCGGGAATGGTACGTAACTCCCGGCGGATAACATACTCTTTCGTTTTGTCATTGCCAGAGATGGTTATGTTTTTAATTGTAGCCTGAGGCCCTTCCCTGATCTGGATCTCATGGTCAATCGTATCGTTATATACAGAAGTTTCAACCGGATCTACCTGGAAAAAAAGGTAACCATCATCCATGTACAGGGAACTGATGTCGCCCCCTTCGGGTGAAAGCTGTTTGCCCAATTTCTTTTCAAGCGTTTCAATATTATAAATTTCACCTTTTCTGATTCCAAGCAACAGAGTGAGTATTGAATCAGAATATTTAGTATTTCCTCTCCATGTAATATTTCCGAAATAATATTGTTTGCCTTCATCAACTTTCAGTGCAATGTTCAAACTTCCCTTTGGAGAATAGTACTGTGTGTCCTGTGTAATCACTGCATCGCGGTATCCTAAAGAATTGTAGTATGCTAAAACTGCTTCTTTGTCCTCGATATATTTCTTTTCGTTGAATTTTGCATTACCAAATTTGAACCTGAACCACGGTTCGATATACTGAAGAGCCCTGGTTGGTTTCAGGTACGCTTTCTCCTTTACAAATTCGTTCCATGTCAGGCGCTTAATATCACCATATGGCGTATATGTTGAGTCGGGAAACAGCGTAAACTTGGCCATTTCCTTCGTGCCTTTCATTCTTTTTTTCAACTTCTGTTCAGGAACAGTGTTTCCAAAAAAGTGCACCTGATCTATTCTTACTTTTTTTCCTTTAGCAATAAGAAAATTAAGAATGACTTTTCCAGGAGTATTAGGATCAGCTACTTCCTGTATTTGAATCTGTACCCTTGGAAAACCTTTGTCGACATAGTATTTCTGAATGTTTTCCACCGCTGTCATCCGCATATTATCCGTTACCACGCGGCTTTTAAATAATCCTACCTTCTCAACCAATTCGTCAGATTCACTCTTTTTTACCCCTTTAAATTTGAAGTCTGAAAGCATCGGCCTTTCCACCGCATCAATTTCGACCCAGATATTTCTGTCCTCGAGTTTGGTGATATAAATGTTGATGTTGGTAAACATGTTTTGCGACCACAGTTTACTGATTGCTTTTGCAAACTGGTCGCCACCGGGAATAGTTACTTCATCACCTACAGCCATACCCGAAACGGATATTACGATTGCAGGGTCAAAGATTTTGTTACCCGTAACTTTAATATCAGCAATAATATATTTACGGGGAGTCTTAGCATCAAATAATGCTAAAAGTGCCGGATCTGCAGAGGCGTTTGCCGGCGGAATAGTGTCTGTTTGAGCATAAGCTCTCACATCCGCAAGAATCAGGGCCACAGAACATAAGAACAACGTACAGATGCGCTTCATCAATTGATTTTCGGGGGGCAAAATAACGGCTTTTTGTGAAAAGGATTGTTAAAGAAAGGCGTAATTATTATTTCAGTGCAGGTTTGGTGCTGTTTCACCCTGTAATTGCCTGCCGGTTTTGCCAAATCGTCTTTCTCTTTTTTGAAAATCGATTATGGCTTCATAAAGATGCTCTTTTCTGAAGTCGGGCCAGCGGGTGCCGGTGAAATACAACTCTGCATAGGCGAGCTGGTATAGTAAAAAATTGCTGATGCGATATTCACCGCTTGTCCGTATCATTAATTCAGGATCAGGGAACTCGCTGGTTGTCAGATATTTCTGAACAGTATCCTGGTTGATGGTTACCGGGTCGATAGCACCATTTTTTACATCTTCAGCAATTCTCCTTACGGCCTGAACAAGCTCCCAGCGCGAACTATAGCTGAGTGCCATTACAAGGTTAAGGCCTGTATTATGACTTGTGAGATCAAGGGCTTCCCGTAGCGCATTGTGCGCATATTCGGGTAACATCGACATATCGCCGATTACGTGCAAACGAATGTTATTTTTATTAAGGGTAGGGACTTCATTACGAATTGTCTCTACCAATAATTCCATTAAACCCGTTACTTCGGTTACCGGCCGGTCCCAATTTTCAGTGGAAAATGCGTACAGGGTAAGATATTCTATTCCCAATTCGGCGCAACCTTCTACAATATTCCTAACGCTTTCAACGCCATGAAAATGCCCATATAGCCGATCCTGTCCTTTTTCTTCTGCCCACCGGCCATTACCATCCATTATGATGGCTATATGACTGGGGAGCCGGGCCAGGTCAATGTTTTCTTTAAGTGACATTTAAAAATGATGTTGAATACCGTTGGCAGAAAACCTGTAACGTATCTAACAAAGATAATGCAGAATTAAAATTTTCGTTTAATTTCTTCCCTGTCACAACTAATACGTGATGCCAGATTTTTGCAGCTATTAAATTCGATGTGTACCGCCACTACCTAGAGCTTTGGGGTTGGGCATCGATAAGAAGTAAGTGAAAAAGAAATGCCGATTTCAGCAAAAATGTAATGGTCTTTTTGTCCGCTGAACCCTCTTTGTCTTCCGGCTTCAGTTCCTATTGGAGCCCCTGTTTCGTAAGAACGATCCTGCAAAAGGAAAGCCGGTGATGGGCCACCTCCAGGTAAATCAGGAAAAGCGTTGGCGCCTGCATAGGTGGTACTTACATCATCCAGATAATCGGTGTTGGTAAAACGGTAAGAAATTTCAAATGCCACATTAATATTGTTGGCCACATTGTATTTGATACCCATCCCAATAGGAAAACAGAATCCCATATTGCTGTAAGGTTTCCTCTCAGGATAAAGCGAACTGTTATTTTGTCCCTCGGTACCCAGCTGACGTAGAAAGTATTTTGTTCCGTTGAGATAAGCGTAAGGATCATAGTTAAATAATCCAACTCCTAATGTTACATATGGAGTAAAAATGTATTCAGGATTGCCAGGTACAAATCTGAAAAAATTAAAATCACCCTGTAAACCCAGTTCCCAGATATTTGAATTGAAGCTGAGGTTACGTCTGCGTTGAAACTCGTTGTCGCTGTAAATATCAGAATAACCCACCTGCGCAAAATGCGCTCCGAGCCTTACACCTACATAGTCACCAAACTGTTTGCGAAAAAATATGCCGAAAGCCGGTTTGGGGCGGTTGATAGCCGCACGATTATTAAGGTCGCCAAAATAATGAGCCATTCCTAATGTGATCCCAACTTCTCCTTCCTGTACGGTTGCCTGAGGTTGCGCCAATGCAGTCGCAAACATGATCATTGTTGCACAGGACAGACTTAGTAATTTCTTCATAGTGTTGAAAGTAACGAAATTAAGAAATATTTCTTCCTTAATGAAAGCTTAAAAAAAGTAAGATGTACGAAGGGCGAAGTAGGAAGTGAACAGCCGGTGTTCGCGTGAATCGTGAATCGTCAATCGTGAATGCTTGTGGTGTCAATGGGTCAATAAGAGGCAGATGCATCACATTCAGGCATTCTCCGTGAATCTCCCTGTATTGCTCTCCATGTATCTCCACGTCCCTGTCGTATTGGCTTCCTGTTTACTGCCTGCTACCAAATGTCAGAATTTGGATTTATTGGATTAATGGATTATTGGATAATTCAGTAAAAAATTCAGCCGTTTAAGTAACAACTTTCTTTTCTTATGAACCGGCTTTTTCTTCTGCTTACTGCTCACTGCTCACCGGTCAATGTGTGAATAGGTCTTATGTATGAGTGGGGACCCCGCGAAGGGGATTCCTGATAATTAAGTAAGTTTAATTACCACACTAAACAACTTAAAAATCAGGAACCATGAGTAAAGTTAAAGTACTGAACTTTGAAGGCATGCAAAT
>JANPJC010000151.1:0-67882 GCA_031425315.1 Chitinophagales bacterium | reverse complement strand
TCTGTAGTTCTTGGTTTTTGCTCCGCATTTGGTGCATTGGTTCCATCTGTATATTACTACCTGTCTCCTGCACCAGGTAAAACTTCCATTGCCGAATTGCTGACAACCGGCTGGGGCCGTATTGTTCTCGCAGGCGTTTTTTTATGTCTCCTTGGTATTTACATCTGCGGAAGAGCGGGCATGATGAAGGAAAAAGAGTTGCCCGAAGCCGATAAACAGAAATCTGTAGCTGAATTCAATCTAAAAAAAGGATTGCTGGTCGCAGTATTCTCCGGTATCATGAGTGCCTGTTTTAATTTTGGTATTGAAGCTGGAAAACCGATGGCCGAAGCTGCGGTAGCATCAGGAATGGACCCGCTATATCAAAATAATGTTAGTTATGTTGTGCTGCTATGGGGAGGCCTGTTTACAAATCTGATCTGGTGTCTTTACCTCAATACAAAAAACAAATCATTCGGCGACTATACCAACGCTGCCACACCATTATTAAAAAACTATCTGTTTTCAGCAGCTGCAGGTACAATATGGTTTCTGCAATTTTTCTTTTACGGCATGGGTGAAAGCAAATTAGGAAATGGCGCCAGTTCGTGGATACTGCACATGGCTTTTATCATTCTGATTGCAAATATGTGGGGAATTATTTTGAATGAATGGAAAGGAGTAAGTGCTAAAACAAGAAATACTATCACATGGGGAATTATTACAATCATTCTTTCTGTAATACTTGTGGGTTGGGGTAATTCACTTAAACCACCGCAATAATAATTTTAAATCTATCACTATATTTTTATGTCAAACACTTTTAAGCATGTTAGCTATTTATGGGACGAAAATGCAGCTGCTGCATTAGGTAACGACGAAGTGGCGCTGTTAATTTATCGTTCAAACCTGCTCGGCGCAGATCTTCGGTTAACAAACTACGGTGGTGGAAACACATCATGCAAAGTCATGGAAAAAGATCCTTTAACAGGCAAAGAAACACAGGTAATGTTTGTCAAAGGATCCGGAGGCGACTTGGGTACATTGAAAAAAAGTGGCCTCGCTGCGTTGTATATGGACCGATTGCTCAGCTTGAAAAATGTTTACCGCGGTCTCGAATTCGAAGATGAAATGGTAGAGCTTTTCAACTACTGCATTTTTGATCTGCAAAGTAAAGCACCTTCAATTGATACTGCACTCCACGGCTTCTTACCTTTTAACCATATCGATCACCTTCATCCTGACGCAGCCATCGCAATCGCGGCGGCAAAAAACGGAAAAGAAATTACGCAGGAATTATTCGGCGGATCTATCGGTTGGGTGGAATGGAGAAGACCAGGATTTGAACTGGGCCTTGAATTAAAAAAATGTGTAGACGAAAACCCGGGCATCAGAGGTATAATGCTTGGATCGCATGGACTTTTTACATGGGGTGATACAGCTTATTCAAGTTATATCAACTCATTGGAAGTAATTGAGAAATGTGCCGGATATCTTGAAGAACATTACGAAAAAAAGGGTCCTGCTTTTGGCGGTAAAAAAATTGAAAACCAACCCGCCCACGAACGCACCGTAAAAGCAGCAGCAATTGCCCCCATTCTCCGCGGACTATGCAGTGCTAAAAACAGGATGATTGGTCATTTTACCGACGACGAAAGAGTACTTGAATTTATCGGATCAAACGACCTGGAAAAATTAGCGCCTATGGGTACCAGTTGCCCTGACCACTTTCTGCGTACAAAAATTTCACCGCTGGTACTTCCGCTGTCTGCTGATGAAGATTTAAGTAATGTACAAAGCATAAAAGAAAAACTTAAACCTTCTTTTGAAGCCTATCGTGAAATGTACACTGCATATTACGAATCATGTAAACACCCAAACAGCCCTGCAATACGTGATCCCAACCCAGTGGTGTTGCTATATCCAGGCATAGGAATGTTCACTTATGCAAAAGATAAACAAACAGCAAGAGTGGCAGCTGAATTTTATATCAATGCCATCAATGTAATGAAAGGCGCTGAAGCGATTTCTTCTTATACATCACTTCCAAGACAGGAAGCTTTTAATATTGAATACTGGTTACTGGAAGAAGCAAAATTGCAACGCATGCCTAAACCCAAAGCGCTTTCTGGAAAAGTGGCATTGGTAACCGGCAGTGCCGGTGGAATTGGAAAAGCTATAGCCAAAAAATTTGCTGACGAAGGCGCATGCGTAATTATTAATGATAATGATGCACAACGTTTGGAAAAAGCCAGCAATGAATTCAATAGTACATATGGTAAAGATGGTTATATCGCTGCAATGCTGGATGTAACAAACAAAGAAGGCATCAGCCCCATATTTGAAAAAGCAGCATTGGCATTCGGCGGAGTAGATATTGTTGTGAATTGTGCGGGCATCTCGATCTCTAAAAGTATCGAAGACCATACTGAAAAAGACTGGGATCTGTTGTACGATATCCTGGTGAAAGGACAATTCCTGATCACGCAGGCCGCTGTAGCTATCATGCGTAAGCAGGACCTGGGTGGAGATATTCTGAATATTGTAAGTAAAAACGCTTTGGTATCAGGGCCAAACAATGCCGGCTACGGTTCTGCAAAAGCAGCACAGCTTCATCTTAGCAGATTAAACGCGGCAGAACTCGGAAAAGATAAAATAAGAGTCAACAGCGTAAATCCTGATGCAGTGATTTCTGATAGCAAAATATGGGAAGGCGCATGGGCTGAAGGTCGTGCAAAAGCTTATGGTGTAACAGTAGAAGAACTGCCCGGCTATTACGCAAAAAGAACATTACTGCATGAAATCATCTTACCAGAAGATATTGCAAATGCATGTTTAGTTTTTGTAGGTGGAATGCTTTCAAAATCTACAGGAAATGTATTGAATATTGATGGCGGCGTGGCAATGGCATTCCTGAGATAGTTACGCATAACCAGATCTATAATCTTATTGAATAAGGAGTTTTAAATGAAAATTAGTACCTCAGCTATAGAAGCATGTAATGAACCACTCTTAAAAAATCATAAACGACAATATGATTTTTTTGCGTCTTCGAATGAAGGCGCTGAGTTGTTGATTAAAAAAATGGCTGCATTCCAGGTAGCGATTCCCAGTTGGGCACTGGGCAACGGCGGAACGAGGTTCGGCAGATTTCCCGGTAAAGGTGAGCCATCAAATCTTGAACAAAAAATTGAAGATGTTGGATTACTTCACAGTTTAAACCAATCGGGTAACGCAATTTCGCTCCATATTCCCTGGGATATTCCTTCAGATTATAAACTGATACTGGCTGCTGCTGCTGAATATGGTATTCGTTTCGATGCCATGAATTCGAATACTTTTCAGGATCAGCCAGGTCAACATCAGAGTTATAAGTTCGGATCATTACAGCACACAGACAAAGCTGTACGGCAACTAGCAATTGATCACAACAAAGAGGTTATACAACACGGTATTAAACTGGGCTCAAAGGCGCTTACAGTATGGCTTTCAGATGGATCCTGTTTTCCGGGACAGCTCAATTTCAGGCAGGCTTTTCAACGCGTATTGGAAGGCTTACAAGATATTTATTCTACTTTACCGGCAGAATGGAAAATGTTTGTTGAATACAAACCATATGAACCCAATTTCTATTCAACAACTGTTGGGGATTGGGGCCAATCATTATTGTACGCAAACAAACTCGGGCCGCAGGCACATACCCTGGTAGACCTTGGTCATCATCTTCCCAATACTAATATCGAACAAATAGTTTCGCTGTTGTTAATGGAAAAAAAACTGGGAGGATTTCATTTCAATGATTCAAAATATGGTGATGATGACCTCACCGTAGGCAGTATCAAACCATATCAGTTGTTCCTGATTTTTAATGAACTGATTGAAGGAATGGATGCAGCAGGCATGGATCATGCTACCGGCCTCGCGTGGATGATTGATGCGTCGCATAATGTTAAAGATCCATTGGAAGATTTGCTGCAATCAGTGGAAGCCATTTTGATCAGTTATGCCCAGGCATTACTTGTGGATAGAAAATCACTTCAGGAAACTCAGCAAAATAATGATGTGGTAAAATGCCAGGAATTATTACAGGCTGCCTTTCGTACAGATGTAAGGCCGTTAATTGCAGAAGCATCTCTCAGCAATGGTGGCGCCATATCGCCGATTGAGGCCTTCAGGAAATTGAAAGTCAGAGACACATTGATCAAAGAAAGAGGGACCAAAGCTGTCGCCACCGGGCTCTAGCAAACAAACATGATAGCAATATTCGATATCGGCAAAACGAATAAAAAATTATCTGTGCTGGATAATGATTACAATTTTGTTTTTGAAACAGCAGTTCAGATTCCAGAAATCAAAGATGAAGATGGAGAGAGTTGTGACGATCTTAATGCGCTCATTGACTGGATAAAAAGCAGCTTTCATGAGCTGATGGAAAATACTGCCTATGATATCAGTGCATTGAATTTTAGTGCATTTGGAGCCAGTATAGTCTATATAGATGATGAAGGCAAACCTGCAGCACCACTATACAGTTATTTAAAGGTTTTTCCCAGGGCACTACATCAACAATTTTACAGTGACTACGGAGGTGAACAGGAATTAGCTAAAATCACTGCCTCACCGGTACTCGGAAGTTTAAATTCCGGCCTGCAGGTATACAGAATGAGACAGCTGAAAACACGGCAATTTGATACTATTCAATATGCATTGCATGTTCCCCAGTTTCTGTCATTCCTATTTACAGGTATGGCTTATTCTGATATGACGAGTATTGGTTGCCATACCCACCTATGGGATTTTACAAAACGGCAGTATCATGACTGGGTTAAAAAAGAAAATATACTCACAAAACTTGCGCCAATTGAGTCCAGTGAATTAACCACGAAAGTATCATTTGAAAAAAAACTCATTGATATCGGTATTGGATTGCATGATAGCTCTTCCGCACTCATACCTTACCTCACATGTTGTCCTGAACCTTTTATGCTGATTTCAACCGGAACATGGTGCATTACATTAAATCCATTTAATCAAAGTCCGCTAACTATCAGTGAGCTCGAACAGGATTGTTTATGCTATCTGACACATTCGGGGAAAGCAGTAAAATCGGCAAGATTATTTGCCGGCCATTGGCATGAAGAAGAGACTAACCGTTTGGCGAAATTCTTCAATGTGGCACCAGACTATTATAAGAAAGTCGTCTTCAACGAAAAGTTCCTGGAAGAAAATAATTCGACAGATAAGTTCAAAACCAATCCTGTTAATCTGTTTGCATTAAATTTCTCAAATAGCGACCTATCCGGTTTTAGCAGCTATGAATCAGCATATCATACATTGATTTCAGAAATAATCAGTTTGCAGGTATATTCCTCTAATCTTGTTCTTAAAAACAGCGAAGTAAAAAACATCTATGTAGATGGCGGATTTAGCAACAATAAAATCTACATGAAATTGTTAGCTGCAGCATTCCCTCAACACAATGTATTTGCCGCATCAGTTCCCCAGGCCTCCACAATTGGTGCAGCCATGATTATCCACCAGCAATGGAACGATAAGCCTATTCCCGAAAATCTCATCCGCCTTACTGCATATCATACAAAAAAATAATTTTCTGAGTTTTATTAATTGATAGAATAGTTTCTTTGTATAATTGACTTTGTCAAAATACAATCCACTATGTTACGAACTATTCTATTACTTACCGCTTCCAACATATTTATGACCGTCGCCTGGTACGGCCATTTAAAATTTAAAGAAATTCCACTATGGAAAGCGATTCTCATCAGTTGGGGAATTGCTTTTTTTGAATACTGCCTGATGGTACCGGCTAACCGAATTGGTTTTGCAGATGGCCTGAACAGCTTTCAATTAAAAATTACGCAGGAAGTAATCACATTGATTGTATTCTCAGTGTTTGCGATATATTATCTTAAAGAACCTTTTCATTGGAAATATGCAGTGAGTTTTCTTTTTTTAATGGGAGCAGTGTATTTTATGTTCAGTAAAAAATAATTATCGTTTTTCTTTTGGTGTCCATTGATTGGCCCGGATATTTTTTTCTGCAAGACTAGCTGTTTCGATCACCCGCTTATTTAAAGTTTCTTTCGTTTTTGCTGTCGCTATCCATTGATAAATACCTTTTTTGGCAGACGGCGGAAATGAATCGAAATTCTCTTTTGCTTTTTTGTTTTGCTTAAAAGCTTTCACCAGTTCTTCCGGCATTTCCATGGCTTCCACTTTGTCGATACTTGTCCAGCTTCCATTGTTTATTGCAATTTCAATTGCAGCCAGACCTGCAGGTTGCATTAAATTTTCAGCCTTCAATTTCTCTATCCTCTTCTTATTTATTGCACTCCAGACACTTTTGGGTTTACGTTTTGAAAAGGTCAGTAAAAAACAATCATCATCCCTTTTTTGAGGTTTGCTGTCGATCCATCCATAACACAATGCCTCTTCAACAGCCTCTTCGTAATTCACCGATGATATTGCACTATCCTTTTTATAAATAATCAGCCAAACGCTTTCCAGCACCTGGTGATTTTTGTCGAGCCATTTTCTCCATGCCTTCCGGTCTCTGGCATAAAATTCAGGCGCGGGCAATTTTGATTCTGGCATACAATTTTAATTTTAACCGTGAATAAAAATACGATCAAATTAACACACATTTATATTCGTACGGTATGATTTTGGCAATCATTGGACTAGATTTATACTATATGAAAAGTATCCTCCTGCCCACTGCACTTACACTATTTATTGCTTTATTGTGGGGATGTAAGAAGAATGATGGCCAATCAGATCCTCCTGACCGGAATGATACACTGAATCCACCTCAGCTCCCGGCAGAAAAAATTTTACGCAGTGACCTGAGTTTTCCATGGGAGATTTTGTGGGGCAAAGACAACCATATCTGGATGACTGAACGGCAGGGAAAAATCAGCAAGCTGGACCCGGCTACCGGCAATACTGTATTTAGTTTTACAATAGATGATGTGGTGCCCAGAGGTGAAGGCGGGCTGTTGGGAATGGTACAGGATCCTAAATTTCTGGAAAACGGGTTCCTGTATGTTGTATACAATTATTTAGATAATGGAAGTTATAGGGAAAAAGTTGTGCGCTATACTTTTCAATCCAATCAACTTCAAACTCCTCTTATACTGATTGACAATATTCCTGCTGCAAATATTCACAATGGATCTCGCCTATGGATAACCGATGATGCATCACCGGATTTGTACATTACAACCGGAGACGCAGCTGTTCCTGCAAATGCTCAGCAAATAAATTCACTATCAGGTAAAGTTTTGCGTATTAAATCGGATGGTTCAATACCCGCCGATAACCCGTTTTCTTCAGGGCCGGTATGGAGTATTGGACATCGTAATCCGCAGGGAATGGTAATGGTTAATAACAAATTATATAGCACAGAACATGGTCCTTCTATTGAAGATGAATTGAATTGGATAGATAAGGGAGTCAATTTTGGATGGCCTGAAGTAAATGGACCGTGTAATGGTTCGGAGCAAACGTTTTGTACAACCAATAATGTTGTGGAACCACTATGGTCCACAGGTAGCTCCACCTTTGCCTTAAGCGGAATGGATTATTATAACAATGATAGAATTCCTACCTGGAAAAAATCGCTGCTGGTAACTTCTCTCAAAAACGCAACGCTTTATGTTGTTCCGCTCAGTGATGATGGATTATCAACCGGAACAGCTCAAAGTTTTTTCTCCGGTAAATATGGACGTCTCCGGGACATCTGTGTTTCGCCCCAGGGCACCGTTTATCTCTGCACAAGCAATGGCAACGGAACAGACCGGTTAATTGAAATTAATGCAGCTCAGTGAAACAAGAGCGAAGTACAAAGTTCAAAGTACGAAGTGTCAACAGCCAAAGACAAGTGAGAAATAATACAAGCGGCTCCTACTACCCACCAGTTGTCCCTGCCGGGACAAAACAGCCATGTGTATTAGCAGTTGACTATTTCTACGCATTTCGTACTTGCCTTTGGCAGTTCACACTTTCTTTGTATTGGCTGATCTCTACTGCCTACTGTCTACCTTCTTCCAACTTTTGTATTGGCTGTTCACTTCCCACTTCGCACTTCGAACTTAATTCGATGGGCGTTGCCCATCGCTTGGATATTACGCCCTTACAGGGCGCGCTACGGCGCAGAATTTATGACTAAATGATTGAGGCATGATTGCGGAGAACCTATTGTAAAAAATCAAGTTATTATTAACATGATCTTCTGGTCTTTCGCCCTTTCAGGGCTGGTCATCCTGATACTGATATGTTCGAGGGGCTTCACCCCTCACTATATTCTGTCGCCCTTACAGGGCGCGCACCCCCGAGTGTGTAAATTTGATTTGAATTATAAGAACACTAACTCTCATGTATATTGGCTGTTCTCTACGCCTACCATCTATCTTCTACCAACTTTTGTATTGGCTGTTCACTTCCCACTTCGCACTTCGTATTTCACACTTGTCTCGATGGGCGTTGCCCATCGCTGGGATATTACGCCCTTACAGGGCGCGCACCCCCGAGTATGTAAATTTGATTTGAATTTCAAGAACAGTAACTCTCCTATGTATTGGCTGTTCTCTACTGCCTACCGTCTACTGTCTACTGTCTGTGTATTGGCTGTCAACTTCATACTTCGCACTTCGAACTTCACACTTTCCTTGTATTGGCTGTTCACTTCCCACTTCGCACTTCGTACTTCCCACTTCTTTCAGTCTCCCCATATTTCGTCTTTTCCATCAATCCATTTCTTAACCAGTTCTGTGGTAATGGATTTAGGTCGTTCCAGTGGAAGACTCAAAGCCCTGTCCCAGCAAAGGCTTGACAAAACGCCGAGTGCACGGCTCACGCCAAACAGAACGGTGTAAAATTCATACTCCACCATGCCGTAATGAACCAATAATGCACCGCTATGTGCGTCTACGTTAGGCCATGGATTTTTTATTTTTCCAAGAGAGCTTAAAATATCCGGCACTGTTTCATATACGCGCCATACCGTTTTTACCAAAGGATCATTAGGCATGTGCTTTTTACCAAATTCCATTTGCGCTGTAAAGCGGGGATCTGTCTTTCTTAAAACCGCATGACCATAACCCGGAACAACTTTGCCCTCGCTTAAAGTTTTCTTGACATAGGCCTCAACCTGTTTTTTAGTAGGTACGTCCACACCCAACTCTGTACGCATTTCAAAAATCCATTTGATTACTTCCTGATTGGCCAATCCATGCAATGGGCCCGCCAGTCCGTTCATACCGGCAGCAAAGCTGAGAAAAGGATCACTCAAAGCAGAACCTACAAGATGTGTAGTATGTGCAGAAACATTACCGCCTTCATGATCAGCATGGATTGTCATGTATAAACGCATAAGCTCTTTGAAACTCTCATCTTCATAGCCCATCATGTGAGCAAAATTTCCGGCCCAGTCGAGTAAACCATTGGGCTGTATATGATCGCCGTTTTTATATTTTCTACGATAAATATATGCGGCTATACGCGGCAATCGCGCTATCAGATCCATTGTATCATCAAAGGTGGCATCCCAGTAATCCTTTTTGCTCATGCCCGCAGCATATTGTTTGGCAAACTGACTTCCGGTTTGCAGCGCCATAATGGCAACAACAAACTGAGTCATAGGATGAGAAGAAACCGGTAACGCTTCGATGGTATCAAAAACATAGTTGGGAACATGCGAACGGCGTTGCCATGTAGATGTAACACTGTTTGCGTCAGCCGGAGTGGGTAGTTCGCCTATCAGCATCAAATAGAACAATCCTTCCGGCAATGGTTCACTCCCACCTTTTGCTTTTGGAAGTTGTGCCTGTAGTTCCGGTATTGAATATCCCCTGAAGCGGATACCTTCATTAGAATCGAGTAAGGAGGTTTCAGTCACCAGGCCCGTCATTCCCCTCATGCCCTGGTATACCTGTGAAAGGGTTACTTCTCCAATCTTTTTATTTCCATGTGCCTTTAAAATCTCTTTGATTTCTGCACCTAAAATGTCAGCTTTGGCCTTAAACCTTTCCTTAATTTCTTCCATAATAAGAATCTCTTTTTGTTCGCTCCAACATTGTATCTGCTTACCAGCTAAAGGTAGAAAAACGTGGTTACCTTAACAAATGTTTACTGTCATCATCTAAATAAAATACAATTAAAACCCGGCACCATACCTGGTAGTGATATTTCAGCAATACATATATCCTTTGGAGTTTCGCCTACTTAGGCGCCTTACGGTACAGGTACACAGTCAGAATTGCGAATAGGATATTTGGAATCCAGGCAGCAACATATGGGTTAAGATCACCTTTGGTAGAAAATATGGTTGAGAAACGATCGGCCAGAATAAAAACTGCACAGATAATAATACCAAGCGCCAGGTGAACCCCGCTTCCTCCCCTGATTTTACGGCAGGCAAGTATTGCACCAATCAAAGTCAGGATAATCACGGCCACTGGTGTTGCATTGCGATGAGCCCGCTCCATCGTCAGTTCTCTTACGGTTTCTGATCCACGCAGTTTTTCCAGCTCTATCATTCTTTTCAGTTCCGGTGTGGTAAGCCTCGAATGGACATATTCATCCCGTTGCAAATCGGAGGGTTTGAAAGAAAAATCTCTGTGCTTCTCAGTATAAAATTTTACATCTTCTTTCAGTCCATCGATAAAACGTTCTACGACGCCTGTTAAACGCCAGCTTTTTTTAGCTGTATCCCAGGCAATGTTATCGGCTCTCAAATTGTAAGTTACTTTGTAGTCGTGTACAGTTTCCATAAAAAAACTTCCGCCCGACCTTGAAGTAGTATCGTAATACCTGATACCGCAATAGCTGAATGAATCCACGCGCATATATATGCTTTTGGATATGGCCTGGAGGTTTGCGCCTTTTACATATTTGGCTTCGAAACTTGTTCTCTTTTCATTGGCACGGGGAATTATAAACATATTACCAATCCAAAGTACTGCGGCGAGAATAATTCCACCAATCAAATACGGCCTTAGTATTCGTCTCAGGCTTACGCCACTTGCCAGTATCGCTATGAACTCCGAACGGTTTGCCATTTTCGAAGTAAAAAAGATGACCGAAATGAAAACAAAAAGGGGAAAAAGCATGGAAATAATGAAAGGGATAAAACCCATGTAATACTGTGAAAAAATTTCCCCCGATGTTAATCCCGAGCGAACAAAATCATCTGTCTTTTCGCTCATATCAATCACTGTCGAAATCACGGTAAGCAGTATGACTGAAAAACAGAATGTGGCAAGAAAGTTCTTTAAGATATACCAGTCTATTTTTTTCATCTTTCATTGATCCTTAGAATGCCAGCCGTGTCATGCAAAGGGCAAAAGTAACTGAATTTGACTGCCTGCAAAAAAATGAGCTGTGAAGGAAAGCGTAAAATGACAAGGCGCAAAACATAATGTCTGATTAAAATCAAAACAAAAAAAATGCAATGACATAGCCATTGCATTAATATTATTTGATTAAAATATTTTATTTGCTGAGTATGGGATATTGCATTTTCGTGCCCGATTCCCAAAGCCCTTTGATCCAAACTTCTTTAGCCGTTTGAAATTCGAAGGTATATATAGTGATCCACCCTGTATCTGTAGCAAATACCTGAACAATAAATGCGGTCCCCATTCTCTTGATTTTCACCAGCGAATTACCGACTGGTACCAGACCAATTTCTTTCGACACCAGCTTGCCATTTATATAATCACCCACCCATATTTTACGTCCACGTTTACCAATCCAGATCAGGTCGTTTGGAAGATTATTGGTGGTGTAATTACTGTTTAAAGTACTGCTGTCATTGTCAAAAACAAGTGTTGCTGAATTTGATACTGTATCAGCAAATGCCATTTCAACAAAGCCATTGCCTGGTAATCTTTGTCCCAAACTTACTCCTGTTGATACGGCTCCGGATGTTCCCCAGATTCCTATTGGAAATTGTGTAACGCCACCATTTGTTTTATTGAAAACCACTGGTATACCAGGAGAAGAAAGTGCAGAAGATGCCGGAGTCGTTACAACAGGCACTTCATCAACCGGTATAAAATCCGAAAGTTTTGCATCGGCGTTGCCAAAACGGAACTCATCATAATAAGCTTCAATCGTACCGTTATAACATGGAATACCCCAATTCATTCCATTGGCATCGCTCCATGTCCATTTATATAAACCCTGATGGACATATCCCTCAGCAGCACGGCCTGTTGCTACCAGCCAATTTGGACCTTTATGTTCCCAAACTAAATTTCCATCTTTATAAAGTTTTATATAACCGGTATCTGTTTGTGTGAAATTCCTGTTGATAGCCCATGTAGCCCAAACACCTTTCTCAACCAGTCCAACATCATAAGTCAATTCACCTAAAACCTTTCCTTCTTTGGTGATGTTTGCCATTGCCACATAATACCTGTTCTTCATGATCTGGAGCCGGAAAGGAGTAGTATAATTATCGGGTGATGCCTTGGTATTAAATAAAACACCAACCGGAGTACAGTCATCAACCCAGGTGGTTGGAATCAGAATAGATGCTGCCGCCCATTTCCAGTTGATGATGGTACTAGCGGGCTGATTCCACGATAGTTCCGCACGGATGGAAGGCGGGTCGTAAGTGGGATTTTTCGACAGGGATATTTTATAACTTGACTGTCCCTTTTTAGCATAAAGATTTGAAACAGTAATATTTGCAAGCTCCGACTTATTCATAACATCATTCCCATTTCCGGTATAAAAACACCATCTGCTTAATGGAAATTGAGCCCATTCTTCTATCGGCTGCACCTCGGGCTCATCTTCGCAATCATCATGCATAAAAATCTCAGGGGGCTCCGGGTTTGAAGGCATGAGTACGTTTATAACAACATCTTTTTGCGAAATTGTACCTGAATTATCTTTAACGGCTAACCGAAACTTATAAGTTCCTAGCGCAAGGTTGCGAACTGTTGTGGAAAGTGCGGTTGCGTTTACGATAAATGCCTTTGAATCCCCTGAAAGCTGTGTCCAGACATTAGATACCACTTTACCATCGACGTCTTTTGCCGCTACGGTGAGTGTTGCGTAATTCTTAGGTAATAATACCGTAAATGATGAAGGCACATCTATTACCGGGGGAATATTTGTTAAACTGTCGGGCACAACAGTAAAGTCTTCCAATTTTGCAGTCGAGTTACCAAACTTAATTTCATCGATATAAACAACTCTTTGGTCATTCACCACACTGGGACCGTTACCTTCACCGGTACTGTCGTTCCATGGCCATTTATTAAGACCTACCTGCAAATACATTTCAGGATTATGCTCTTTTTCCACCCAGTTACCGCCAGTATGTGATACTACCAGTTTTCCATTTTTATAAAGACGAACGTATCCGCTATCATGTTGCGTAAAATTTCTATTCAATACCCAATCCACCCACACACCTTTTTCCACGACACCAAGGTCGTATAGAAATTTACCTGTTATTTTGCCGGTATCATTAACCACTATGCCATCCATGTACCAACGGCCTTTGAACATATACATTTGTGAAGGAGAAGGATGGTCAACGGGTGTTGGCATCGCACCAAAAAGTACGCCCTCAGGTGTAATATCATCTGCAAACCAGGTAGGTATATATAATGAAGCAGCCGCCCAGCGAATATTTGTATTAACAACCGGTGCCCCTATATTCCAAACTAATTCCGACCTGTTAGTTCCCGTGAGTCCGGTGGCGCCATATGTCTTGTCTTTTACAATCTGGAATCTGTAACTCCCGGTACCATTGCGTGCAAATGAGTCTGACACTGTAATTTTTGAAGTACCTGAATTAAGTAAACCAGTTCCGGCAGGTTTGGTGTTACCTTGAAAGTACTGCCATTGCGTACGGGCACTGCCCCACTCTATTAACGGAGCAAACTCGCAATTATCATATAGAATGATTTGCTTCTGCGCTGTTGTATTTAGCGCACACTGAAGTAATAGAATAAATAAAATTTGTTTCATCTTGGGCTACTTGTCCGGTGACTACATAGGTACTATGCGTGAACGTTAGCATCACAAACTACATTTCCGTAGCATTATTGCTAAATTCTTTCCGGTTTTTACCATTTTTTCAAAATAGACAGGTAAACAGTACTGGATACCCGATAATCAACCAAGGATAACTGGATAAATAAGTAGAAGGTGCAAGTGATTTTAGAAATGGGATCTTGGAAGGAGAAAATTTTTGCAACAGCGGATCTGGAACTAACCAACGACACAAATTGTTTCAAAAATTCCACAATTGATCATGATGGAGCTGCAAAATATGTAAAAAAGATTTAAAATACGAGCATTTTTTGCCCATTTTTTAAATCCTCGTTAAAAAAAGCCACATGACCAAGGTCATATATTCTGATAATGAGCAATTTATGAGCGTGTGAATTATTTGTTATTAAGTCCTCAAAAAAAGCAAAAAAAGCAACATTAAATTGTATTGCTTGAGTGATCCCGGCAGGGGGCTGGAAAAGTATATGTTGGTAAAATATACCTTTGATCTCAACCTATCTTATGTATTAGATCGGTTTATAGCTATTTGAGTTTGTTCCAAAATCTTCAATGTTTGATTTTTAAACCGGTCTGCATCAATGCATTTTTTAGCCCTTTTGCCAATTGTTTTGCATTTCCGACACCCCAATAATGAAGAAAGAAAATTTTCGGCTCTTCATGTACCAAGTGATTGTGCACTGCGGCGACCTCAATGCCATTTTCCACTAAGGCTTTTATTACAGGAGCTACTTCATCTTCAAGCATTGTGAAATCACCTGCAACAGCAGCTTTTTCAGGCGATCCCTGTCATGCTACCCACGTATTTGAAACCCATAAATGTGCTTATTAGAATGCCATGCACCTGGAGAGCGATATCTGATCTTTCGATCGCATATTTATATACTCCTTTGTTAAGTTCTCCTTTTGTTCCGAACAGCGAATCTAGTGCTGCGATATTTAGAGTATTTGCTACACTGTCTGCTGGTGAAGGTTTTTTATTGTGAAGGTTTTTTTCTCAACTGCAGGTTCTCAAATGAGATATCATAATCAGGACGAAGAGTTCCCATCAGTCTGTCCCAGATAGTAAAATACAACCCATAATTGCCCTTAAAATACTGGTGGTGGAGATTGTGACTGACAGAAGTATTCATCCATTTTCCAAACCAGTGTTTGTTAAAGCCTTTGGGGTAAATTTCAAAACCTAAATGCCCATAAACATTATAAATTAGGCTAAATACAAAAAAAGTCATGAGGTGAAAACTATGCATTGGAATGATGAGAAGAAATATCACAAAGATCAAAGACTCCACAATGGCTTCAAAGGGATGAAAAGCATAAGCGGCCCATGGAGATGGATTGGTGGACTTGTGATGAATAAGGTGGATTTTCTTAAATAGCCAGGGATGATGCATAATACGGTGGGCCCAATAAAAATAGGTGTCGTGCATCAGGAACATTAAAGGAAATGCGAGTAAAAAATAAAGTGTACCATGTTCCCCTATTTCATTATAAAAAGTGGTGTGAGGCCTGATCCGGACACTGTAAAGCATAATCAGCGGTGGCAGGGAAAATATTATTACTGACAGGGTGGAAAACCCCAACTCACGGGCATAGTCTTTAAGTTTTGGAAATTTTTCTTGTATTTTACGGTATGAAAATCTTCTTCTAAAAAAACATAATACACAAGGAAGAATGGCAGTGAAATAAAAAAGTACTTTACTGCATTGGCCAATAGTAGCCCGATAAACCGTTCCCATCTCATCTTGTTTATTTTTGTATCCAAAATTATAAACCAGGAAATGGAAAAAAAATAACCAGGGTTACTTTCATTTGCCTGCCAATCTCCGCCTGAGCCTGCTCAGGCTAGGAGCTTCAATACCCAGGTAGCTGGCGATATATTTTATGGGGATCCTTTGAAATGCACCGGGGATGCTGAGTTCAAGCGACAAGTATCTTTCTTCCACACTCAGGACTTTATTGTTTTGTTCGTTATGCAGCACCGTCCTCAATTCTTCAGCGAGAATCTGACTGAATAAAGTTTCAAATTTAGGAATTGCCTTAAATAGTAAAGCCAGGTCATCTTTTTTTAATAAAAGCGCTTCACAGTCTTCCAGTGCAATTAAATTTTTATGCGAAGGAATCTGGCCTGAAAGCCCTTCAGTATAAGTAAAGAAACATCCCTCGTGTTTAAATTCAGCGGCTTTCTCGTTACCACTTTTGTCAGCAAAAGTGGCCATAATAAATCCTTTATTCAAAAAGCCGATAAACCGGCAATAATCTCCTGCACTTAGTATATACTCGCCTTTAGCATATGTCCTGAAATCAACGTACTGAAGGCCTTCATCAATCTCTTCACTACTGAATTCAATCCGTTTTCTAATATAACTTATGATTTGCGAATACATGGGAAAAGTATATTCAAATATAGTCCAATTGGATTCCTGCCTTACTTTAAAACGAAGTTGGAGGAAAGGGACGTTTTGTAACCAGTTCCTTTCCTAATCACCCGGGTCGAGAAAAATCTATTCAATTAATATGTTGAATAGTTGAAAAGATGCTATATTTGCTCCGGTCAAACATTTTAACATGGCTACATCTTCTTTGAAGGAACAGGTATACCAGGAACTTGCACGCGTTACACATGCAATCTCCAATTCTAAAAGAATGGAATTGATTGATGTGCTTTCCCAGAAAGGATTCTCGGTGGAGGAGCTGTCTAAAGAGATAGCCATGTCCGTTGCAAGCACTTCCCAGCACCTGCAGGTATTAAAATCTGCAAAGCTGGTGGAAACAGAGCGGCAGGGCAACTTCATTATTTATCGTATCACCGACGACAATGTGCTGAAGCTGGTGTCGGCAGTAAGGGAACTGGGTTTCAGGAAATTTGCAGAAATAGAGCGGGTTATCCACGATTTTAAAACAGACAGAAATATCCTGGAATCATATACGCTGGATGACCTGCTGTTGAGGGCCAGGAAAGAAAAAGTAATGCTGATTGATGTACGGCCTGAAGCTGAATATGATGCGGGCCATATTCCCAATGCGGTATCCATTCCACTTACCCAATTAAAAAAAAGAATGAATGAATTGCCAAAGGATAGAAAAATCATCGCCTATTGCCGCGGGCCCCTTTGTGTAATGGCTATTGATGCAGTGAAACTGCTGAACCAGAAGAAATTCAATGCCATCCATATGGAAGACGGGTATGTGGAATGGAAGTTAAGGGCATTGGAGAACAGAAATTAAATAGAGGTTTCTTACAAAAAATAAAAAAATGCTTTTGCGAATCGTTTTCACAATGCTGGTCATTACTGGATCTGCCTTCAATTCGCGGAGCCAGGATAACCGAAACGAACCATGGAGGGAAAATCAGCTGATGGCCCCGGCATTGCTGGCCCAACTCATCAACGATTCCAACGCTCATAAGCCCATTATATTGAGCATCGGCACCGGGGCTTTGATAAGGGGTTCCATTGACATTGGTGAAGTTAAAGAACCGATGAACCTGGATAACCTAAAACTTAAGCTCTCAAAATTATCCAGGGATACTGTTATTGTAATTTACTGCGGTTGCTGCCCCTTCCAGCACTGCCCCAATATCCGTCCGGCATTTGAACTCCTCAATAAAATGGAGTTTGTAAACCATAAGCTATTGCATCTTCCTAAAAATATTAAAGCAGATTGGATAGACAAGGGCTTTCCGTTTAACCGGTAAAATATCAAAGATGAAAACAAAAGCATTTATTCTGATCGTGGTTGTTTTAATTGCCGCTGTATTCAGCATGACAAGTGACCGGAATAAATTATTCCATTGGGAATTCAGGGAGAAGACATCAGGTATTTCATTCGGCATAAATGCAGCGCATGCTTATCCTCCGGCAGTGGGCATTCTGAGCAACTCAAAAAATTGTATGAGTTGTCATGCAAACAATGGTCCTTGGAAGGAAGGGGATAAACTGGTTATTGATATCCTTGATATTGAAACTAAAAAGTCATTAAAGCAACCCGACGGTTCATTTCTGATAGAAGCTAAAAGATGGGAACAGAAAACTGTACTGACTGTAATCGGGCAAAAAAAGATCAACTCAATCATTGAACCCTATCGGAATGCCTGGCTTTATATTGATCCGTCAACTATCGGAACTCAGTCTCTTTCTAAATTTGCACCCGATTGGGACGTCAATCTTCCAATGGCATGCCGCGTGGTAGGCGATAAACTTCCGGGCTATGAAGATGCAATTATAACAAGTTTGCCCATGACCATACAGCCCTTAAGCAATGCAAAAGATGTAGTTCTCCAACTACAGGTGATGTTAACAAGAGGCGAGAGCGTTAAAGGCAGGGCGCAGGACGGAATGACTGGAAATTATTTTGAAAAGAAAGTAAATCTGAAGGTGAAATGACAATGGAAATGATAAAACAGATTGATACGGAAACACTCCGCAGATGGATGGAAACTGGAAAAGCTGTGTCTGTTCTTGACATAAGGCCCAGCCAGGAGAGGACAGAATGGTTTATCCCAGGCAGCATTCATATCAATGCCTATGATAAATTAAAATCAGACAATCCAGGTGCATTGCAGGGCTTGCACCTCGACAGATCTGTGCCGGTGGTTGCCATCTGCGGCGGAGGCAAAACCAGTATGATAGCAGCCGGATTATTACAACAGCAGGGATTTGAAGCCTATTCCTTGCTGGGAGGTATGAAAGGCTGGAGCCTTTCGTGGAATACAGCGAGGATATCCTATCCTGATTTCGAACTGATACAGATGAGACGAACAGGAAAAGGTTGTCTTTCATACATAATAGCATCTGATAAAGAAGCCATCATTGTAGATGCATCACTCCCGGTTGAAGCATATGAAGAGATATTGGAAAAAGAAAAGTGGGTGCTGAAGTTTGTTGTGGAGACACATATTCATGCGGATCATCTTTCAAGGTCAAAGCAATTGGCAGAACGCAACAATGCAGCATTGTATCTGCCTGTTCCGAACAATGTGGATTTCCAATTTGAACCAGTTAATATGGCAACAGTATTTGCAATAGGCAGCACAAACATAAAAGCCATTCGCACACCCGGGCATACAACAGAAAGCACCTGCTATCTGATTGGGGAAACACTGATACTTACCGGTGATACACTATTTACCAATGGAGTTGGCAGGCCCGATCTCAAAGCCACGACAGAAGAAGCAACAGTGAGATCAGCAATACTGTTTGATTCCCTTCATCAATTGTTATCACTGGATGAGAACATCATTGTATTGCCGGCTCATACCAGTCAGCCTGTGGATTTTGATCATATTCCAATTCAGTCTACTATCGCTGATATACAACAATCGGTACCAATGCTTCATCTGACGAAAGAGGATTTCATTAAGAATATTCTGCAGCGCATACCACCCACCCCTGCAAATTATTTAACCATAGTGGAAAAAAATATCAGCGGCGATTTCAGTGATATTAATCCGGTAGATCTGGAAGCGGGTGCAAACCGTTGTGCAATTTCCTGAAAGCATTGAGCATAATTAACAAGGAATATGGAATTAACAGGAAAAGTACAGATACTGGAAAACAAAATTTACGGGGAACCTTCAGTTTTTTTACCGGAGAATCTCCTTCGTGAAGCAAGAAGGCAGAGAAATATTTCTGAGGGCAGAGTTCCTGAAATATGTGTACTTGATCCTGATGGCGACCTGGCAGATTATCTTTTACAGACAGCGGCGGCGGAATTGAATGAATATTGGTCGTGTTATCATTCCAGGATGTATGATTTTTCCCTCGATGGTATAACCCTCGGAATTGTACCCTGTATTGTGGGTGCTTCTTATGCAGTACTCGTGGCAGAACAGTTGTTTGTTTCAGGATGTAAGCAACTGATCAGCGTTACTTCTGCAGGTATGATCAATCAAAGTGCTGTTAAGAAGCGATTTGCATTAATCACTGAAGCGGTGAGAGATGAAGGGACCAGCTACCATTACCTGCCGGTGAATCAGAACGCTGTTATTTCCAAAACACAGTATGAAAAGTTTGCCGTGAGAGATAGTAAAATGGAGTGTCCTTATTTTGAAGCAAAAAGCTGGACAACGGACGCACCTTACCGTGAAACCGCTTCTGCAATATCGGCTATGGGAAAAGAGAATGTTTGCTGCGTGGAAATGGAAGCCGCTGCGCTTTATGCTTTCGCTGAGGCACGGCAAAAAGAAGTATTATGCTTCGCACATCTCACCAACACTATGGCACTGGAAGAAGGCGATTTTGAAAAAGGCCCTCATTTCGGAAGTATCGATACATTGAATCTGCTGACTTATTTACTTAGAAAATAGATTTTATGTCGGTGCAACTGGGTTTAAAAGAAAACTGGAAACAATTCACCTTGCTGGTGATCATCAATGGTTTTGTTGGCGGTATGGTAGGACTTGAAAGGAGTATTTTACCCCGTATCGCAGATATCGAATTTCATATTGCAGCGAAAACAGCGATACTTTCATTTATCGTGGTGTTCGGTATTGTGAAGGCTATCACAAATTACTATACGGGAACACTTGCCAACAGATTCGGAAGGAAAAATCTTCTGGTTGTCGGGTGGATCGTAGGAATTCCTATTCCTTTTATCTTGATGTTTGCGCCGTCGTGGAGCTGGATCATTGCAGCCAATGTATTGTTGGGTATCAACCAGGGCCTTGCCTGGTCAAGTACGGTGGTAATGAAGATCGATCTCGTGGGAGATAAGCAGCGTGGTTTTGCAATGGGTCTGAATGAATTTGCAGGATACATTGCAGTTGCCTTTGTGGCATTTTTAACCGGATGGATTGCCAGTGAATATGGAATAAGGCCTTATCCTTTTTACTTGGGAATCGTTTTGGTTATTCTTGGATTGCTCGGAAGTATATTTCTGGTAAAAGATACCAAACACCATGTAGCGAAAGAAACCACTACAAATACTGTTGCCCCGCTGGCAAATATATTCATGGACACGACTTGGAAACACCCGAACCTGGGTTCGGTCACGCAAGCAGGTCTGATTAATAATCTCAATGATGGAATGGCCTGGGGCATATTTCCCATCCTTCTTGCAACTAAAGGATTTACGATTGGTGAGATAGGAGTGGTTACTGCTGTTTATCCAGCAGTGTGGGGGATAGGCCAGTTGTTTACAGGAAAAATGGCGGATTATTTCTGCAAGAAAGATATGCTATACATCGGTATGCTCCTGCAGGCCATTGCTCTCGTTGTTTTAGTTTGGGCGCAAACCCTTTTCCATTTCGTTTTCCTTTCCAGCATTTTAGGCTGGGGTACCGCAATGGTCTATCCAACTTTTCTTGCAACGGTGGCAGAAAACACGAATCCGCAGGACAGGGCAAAGAGCATCGGTATTTTCCGACTGTGGCGCGACCTGGGTTATGCCATCGGCGCCATATTAACAGGTATAATTTCAGATTTGATTAGTATCAATGCCGCAATACTCTTCATCGGGCTGCTCACATTTGGATCTGCAATGATTATCCATTATAGAATGACCTGCAGCACTGAAGGGGAACCAACGATATGGAAATGGATAACGGGAAACTTTAAACGACAGCCTCGTGCAGAAACAAGAAATGCATGATTTTTTGTGCCAATAGACAGATAACACCAGCATCATTTGATTTTGTGTTGAATTGTATAGAGACTTTAAATCAGTTTCTATTTTTTCTTACTTTAGAAGAATATAGAAAGCATACTATTACGCAAAAAATGCAGTAAAAGTTACAGTAAAAAAGAAAACCCTTGTCTAGCAAGGGTTTAGGTAGGTAATTGTGACCCCGCAGGGACTCGAACCCTGGACCTACTGATTAAGAGTCAGTAGCTCTACCAGCTGAGCTACGGAGTCTTTTTTGTGAAATTATCAATTTTAAATCAAACTATAATTTGAATGTATCCTATTTTCATATAGCTATTTTAATACATCTCTTTTATGAAGAAAGTTTTGTTCATTTCAATTGCACTTTTGTTGTCTTTCAGCCTTTGTTCGCAAGACAGGAATCTATTTGAAGAGCAATACTTTATCCAGGATGAAGATACCCTGCGCTGCAGGATACTGACACCTCAAAATTTTGATATAAAGAAAAAATACCCGCTGGTGGTTTTTTTGCATGGCGCTGGTGAAAGAGGTACGGACAATATAAAACAGCTGGACTGGGGAGCTGATCTATTCCTTGATTCACTGAATCGTATAAAGTTCCCTGCCATTATTGTTTTTCCGCAATGTCCTGAAAACGAATATTGGGCAAACGTAAAAAGATCAGAGCAAAAAGATTCATTGGGAGGATTCACGATAGATACCCTGGCGAAGGCAGGAAGTACAAGTGCCATGGTATTAAAATTCATAGATACTTTGCTTGCGCACGGAGGAATTGATCGCACCAGGGTGTACCTGGGCGGCTTGTCCATGGGAGGCTTTGGAACTTTTGAATTTCTATGGCGTCGCTCCGATTTATTCGCTGCAGCATTCCCGGTTTGCGGAGGTGGAAGTCCGGAAAAAACCAGGCTGTATGCAAAAAAACTTCCCTTATGGATATTTCATGGTGACGCAGATCCAATAGTTCCGGTTCAACATTCAAGGAGAATGGTACAGGCTATGAAAAAAACAACAGTAGAAGTAAAATATACAGAATATCCTGAAGTAGGCCATGACAGTTGGAAGAATGCATTCGCAGAACCCGAACTTTTGCCATGGCTTTTTAGCAAGAAGAAATTATCTGCAAAATAAACGGGAGGAGCAAGTTGCAAACGTTATTGCTATGCTGCATTAACTAAAATTATATACGTTGCGAAATCCTTGTTATCGTTTCATTTTTCCAGGATACAAAATCGCCGGCAACAATATGTTCCCTTGCTGTACGCACCAGCCAAAGATAGAACGCGAGATTATGTACACTGGCTATTGTCAACCCTAACAACTCTTTTGATTTGATCAGGTGACGCAGATAAGATTTTGAATAATAATTACTGGTTTCACAGGATAAACCTTCGTCGATTGGCGAGAAATCCAGTTCCCATTTTTTGTTGTCGATATTAATAACGCCCTGCGTTGTAAAAAGCATTGCATTACGGCCATTTCGTGTGGGCATAACGCAATCAAACATATCTACTCCCAAAGAGATGCATTCCAGCAGGTCCCATGGTGTTCCCACACCCATAAGATATCGTGGTTTATGAGCCGGCAAATTTTCGCAACACAATCCACAATACTCGTAAATCATTTCCGTGGGTTCGCCTACACTCAGGCCTCCGATCGCATTGCCTGGCGCGTCTTTAGAACTGATGTATTCACAGGAAGCTTTACGTAAATCAGGAAATGTTCCTCCCTGTATTATTGGAAAAAGATTTTGCGTGTAGCCGTACCTGTTTTCTGTTTTACCAAAGCGTTCAATACACCTGTCAAGCCAACGATGCGTGAGTTCCATTGAATCTTTAACGTAACTGTATGCTGATGGATAGGGCGGGCATTCATCAAAAGCCATTATAATATCTGCTCCGATACTTCGCTGAATATCCATCACCGATTCCGGGGTAAATAAATGCCTCGATCCATCGATATGACTTTGAAAAACCACACCTTCTTCAGAAATCTTTCTGCTTGCCGCTAATGAGAATACCTGGTAACCTCCGCTATCAGTAAGAATTGGTTTATCCCAATGATTAAATTGATGTAATCCGCCAGCACCTTCCAATACCGAAAGCCCGGGCCTTAAATACAGATGATAGGTATTGCCCAGAATAATTTGCGCCTGCACTTCATCGGCCAGTTGCCGCTGTGTCACTGCTTTTACAGTTCCACCGGTTCCCACCGGCATAAAAATCGGTGTTTGTATCGCGCCATGATCGGTAACAATAGTTCCCGCCCTGGCGGCAGAATTTGGATCACGATGTTCTACGCTGAATTGAAGTGTAGGCATAAGTGCGCAAGATAATACAAGTGCAGGAACGTGAATCGGCAATCGTGAAACGTCAATCGTGAATCGTCAATCGTGAATCGTGAATGCCCTTGATCGTGTGAATATGTGAATATGTCAATGGGTGAATTCTGAAAACCCTGTATTGGCTGTTTCTACCGTCTACTGTCTACCATCTACCTACTGTGTATTGGCAGTTCCCTGCTTACTGCTTACTGCTTACTTTTAATGTATTGGCTGTTTCTACCGTCTACTGTCTACCATCTACCTACTGTGTATTGGCTGTTCCCTGCTTACTGCTTACTGCTCACTGCTAATGTATTGGCTGTTCTCTACCGACTACCGTCTATTGTCTACTGTCTATTGTCTACCGACTTTTCCACAATTTGTGCAATCTGCAACCACTCGCCTGATAAGGAGTATATTATCTTCGCGCCTATGTCGATTAATTGGTGGGAAATTGTGTTTTACTTTTTCTGTTTCATTGCGGTTATACAACTCCTTTACTACGTAATATTTTTCAGGCGGCTCGGCAGTTACATGCCTCCGGAAAAAGAACAATACCGGGAACATCCGGTAAGTGTGATTGTTTGTGCGCGCGATGAAGCCGAAAATCTTTCAACAAATCTGCCTGGTGTACTGCTTCAATCTTACCGCAGCACACACGAAGTAATTGTGGTGAATGATAATTCCCAGGATGAAACCCGCTATTTGCTGGAAGGTATGCATAAGCAATTCAGACAATTGCATGTGGTGGAGCTGAAGCAGGAAGCCAAGCTGATTCCCGGGAAGAAATTTCCTCTTTCAGTAGGCATAAAAACGGCCAAATACGAAGTTCTTTTATTGACAGATGCCGATTGTGTACCTGCTTCTGAAAACTGGATTCAAAAAATGCAGGAAGGTTTTACTGAAGGCGTTGAAATTGTGCTGGGATATGGCGCATACCAAAAACAAAAAGGAATGCTTAATGCACTCATCCGTTTCGATACTTTTCATACGGCATTACAATATTTTTCTTATGCGCTGGCTGGCAAACCTTATATGGGAGTCGGCAGAAATCTTTCATACAAGAAACAGGTTTTCTTCAGACACAAAGGTTTCGCTGCACATAATAATATTCCGGGTGGTGATGATGACCTTTTCATTAATACAGCAGCAACCGCTCACAATACAGCGATTATGCTGGACAAAGAGGCCTACACCATTTCGAAACCTCCAATGAAATTTTCAGAATGGGTCAGGCAGAAAAACCGTCATTACTCCACCGCAAAATATTACAAGGCGGCACATCGCTTCCTGCTCGGTATGTATGCCTTTTCATATTTTCTTTTCTATCCTTTACTTGTGATGACGGCGTTTTTTTACGACTGGCGTTTGGCGGCGGGTATCTGGGCCCTACGTTTGATTGTTCAGGGTGTCATTTGGTATAAGTCAATGGAGAAGCTGGATGAGAAAAACTTATGGCCCTGGTTTTGGTTACTTGATATCTGGATGTTTTTTTATTATATCATCTTTATGCCTGCAGTATGGAAAAAGCCGAAGAAAAACTGGAAATAATACTGCAATACTTTTCTGAATTCACACCCGAACAGCTGGAGCAATTTAAAAAGCTTGATGCATTGTATCGGGAATGGAATGAAAAGATTAATGTGATTTCCAGAAAAGATATCGAAGCCTTGTATGAAAAACATGTTTTGCATTCGCTTGCAATAGCAGCATGGTTCAATTTTAAGCCTGGCCTAGAAATAATTGATATCGGCACGGGAGGCGGATTTCCCGGTATACCCCTTGCCATCTTTTTTCCCGAAGTAAAATTCCATTTGGTGGATTCAATCGGAAAAAAAATCAAAGTGGTGCAGAACGTAGCAGAAGGAATCGGTTTAAAAAATATTACCACCTGGCATGGCAGAGCAGAGGAAATAAAAAACAGAAAATTTGACTTTGTCGTCAGCCGGGCAGTTGCTCCATTAAAAGAGTTGTGGTCGTGGGGAAAGCCGCTGATCAGAAATGAGAGAAGATGGGATGAACATAAAAATGGCTTAATCTGTCTCAAAGGTGGTGACCTTGCCACTGAAATTTCAGAAAGTAAATTGCGCCCGCATATTCACGAAATCACTTCATTTTTCCCTGAATCTTATTTTACAGAAAAATTTGTGCTGTATGTTCCTGTTTAATAAAAAGACAAAAATCCGGGTTTTTCAGTAAAGATAGAATGATGTAGCTTTAACAATAAAGAAGCTGATAACTATTGACTTGTATCGTTGTCATTCACCTGTCAATGTCCTTGAAATAAGAATAATCAACCTTCATAGCGGTGCTTTTTTGAACCACATAGACACATATTTGAATACAAGAGAAATATCTATGTGCCCTATGTGACTATGTGGCGGATGTTTGCTTGGGAGGCCATTCCACAAAGCTTAAAAATTTGATCCGATACGTTTTAATTCGGGGACTATGATTAACCTGTTATCAATTAACAATTAACCGGCACCGTTATGAAGAATATCTCTGTTTGCATTGTGGAAGATAATACTGATATCCGCCTCGCATTGGAGCAGATAATTACAATGGCTGATGGTTATGAAATGATTGGCTCTTTTCCAAATGCAGAAGACGCTGTAATCGGGTTACCACTACTGAATCCAGATGTTATATTAATGGATATAAATTTGGGTGGAATGAGTGGCATTGAGTGTGTGCGGTTGGTTAAGCCATCAAATCCGAATTTATTATTCATGATGTGCACAGTGTACGAGGAAGATGAAAAAATCTTTGAAGCACTTGCTGCAGGTGCGAGCGGATATATTCTCAAAAAAACTGCGCCGGGAAAAATGCTCGAAGCCATTCGCGAATTATACGAGGGAGGATCGCCGATGAGCAGCCAGATTGCCCGTAAAGTTGTAGCAGTATTTAATAAAGCCCCTAAGGCTCCTAATCAGTCGCTCGATACATTATCACATCGCGAAGCAGAAATACTGGAACAGCTCGCAAAAGGATTATTGTATAAAGAAATTGCGGCGAAACTTGGTATTGCACAGGAAACTGTACGCAAACATGTTTATCACATATATGAAAAACTCCACGTGAATAATCGCGTGGAGGCCGTCAATAGGTATTTTGGAAGATGAGCTAAAGTTATCAGCTCACCAATTCAATTCAAGTTTGTTATCCTTTCGTTCCATATCTGCAGTTTGCTGCCGCGGATCAATTTCTACTGACTTCAGATCAAGCAGTTTCCGATTCATTTCAAAAACATATAGACGATGTGTCCATTTCCAAGGCTCAAAAACCGTTCTTTTAATGCCATTGTCTTCCTGCTTCTTTTCACCAAACATTAAGTACTGCGGGATATAGGCCATCTCTCTTGATCCGTCTTTAAAATTTAATAATACATCAACCGGCATAGGCATAGTACCCTTATTCCGGACTCTGATTTTCATTTTACCATTTTCTTCCCATAAACTATCAATTGCATAATCAATGTTTTTTGTTGTATTAACAAAATATACCCTGTACCAATCCAGTTGAAGGCCACTCACCTTTTCGGCTACACGAATAAAATCGTTGGGATTTGGGTGTTTATATTTCCACTCTTTATAATATTCTAGCATAACATTGTCCCGAACTTTATCTCCTATAATATAAGCCAGTTGTTCCAGGAAAACTTCTCCCTTCACATACGCATTGATACTGTATGCAGAATTGGTTTCGTGCTGATCGGCGTGTGTGGTAAGTGGTTCATTGATCTCACTTTTTGAAATCATTACATGAGTGGCCATTGCACCCTTGTGGGGAAAACTGTCTGAGCCGCCGTCTAGAAAATTAATCACACGGGATTCAGCAAAACTTGTAAATCCTTCATCCATCCATGAATGCAGAGATTCATTTGTTCCCAAAATCATTTGATACCAGCTGTGCAACCATTCATGTATTACAACTCCCCTGCCTGCACCTTTCAGCAATGTTGCCATAGGATATTCCATTCCACCATCACCTCCCTGTATAAACGAATATTGCTGATAAGGATATTTGCCGCAGGTTTTTTCTATATAAGGTAAGGCTCTGGCTGCGAGCTCTAAAACATTTTCCCACTCTTTTTTATAATTCTCCACGTATTGTTCTGCAGTTGTACGCGACTTTGATCGTGCCGGTAAGAGGTTATATTGTTCGTTCAGTTTTTCCGCATCAATTTTATAAAACGCGTGCAATATTAAACCATCCCGTATTTTTTTACTGATATGTTTGTATTCAGGATCAGCGGCCCAAACAAAATCATGCACATTGGGAGCAAGAAATTTCCATGTCAATGTATTGCCTGTTGGTTTTTTTACCGCCGCTCCTGCAGCTTCATAACCGAATCCGATTTCCTGAGGATTTTGCAGATAACCCGAGCCTCCAATTACAAAGCGTTTATCAATGGTGATATTCACTTCAAAGTCGCCCCATACACCATAAAATTCGCGGGCAATATATGGAGTCGGATGCCATCCTTCGTAATCGTATTCACAAAGTTTAGGATACCATTGCGACATACTATATTGCACGCCTTCTGCATTGTTGCGCCCGCTTCTTCTGATCTGAACAGGCACCTGTGCCTCAAAATTTAACTCAATGTTTATTTTTGATTTTGGTAAAACCGGCTGATCAGGAATTACTTT
Source organism: Chitinophagales bacterium (assembly GCA_031425315.1). GTDB lineage: Bacteria > Bacteroidota > Bacteroidia > Chitinophagales > Chitinophagaceae > Pollutibacter. The sequence continues at coordinate 39,268 of JANPJC010000151.1, read as the reverse complement.
CAAAATCGTTTCATATTCCTCCGTTTTTTGCAGTTTTCCATTAATCTTTAATCCGGTTACTTTCTGGTATCCAATTTCATCAGGTTTTAAAGCATTGATGCGATCACGTACCCTGTTATCCCATTCCTTTCTTTTACCTAATTCCCTGCTGCGTTCATCCATCATGCTGCCGGGCTGAAATGCATTCCAATATAAATGATAGTATATCACCTTTAATGTGTCAGGAGAATTGTTCCAGTATTCAAGCACCTGCTTTCCGTTAATAATATTGGTTTGAACGTTCATGTTCACATCCATCTTATACTTCACCTTCTGCTGCCATCTATCCGTTTGAGCATTAGTGCTCAAAGAAAAAATCAATAATAAAGAAGTCAGGAGTCCAGTCAATCGACACATATTAAGAAATTATTCAGGTAAAATGATTGCAAATAAAGGTCACAATGTACAAAAATGAAACAAGTGCGAAAGTATAGAGGCCGTTAATTAAAATCGAATATATAAATCAATTAATCTTGTTCTTCAGTATTATCAGGATTGGCTTTCCTGTCATTATCCTGCTTTCCGTTTAATACGACAACAATCTCCCCTTTCACTCCCTTCGCCTCAAAATAATCATGCACGTCTCTCAGCGTTCCCCGTTTATTCTCTTCAAATTTTTTTGTTAGTTCCCTGCTTACACAACACAATCTGTCTTCTCCGAGATATCCCATCAACTGATGAAGTGTTTTAACTAAACGCATTGGCGATTCGTAAAAAACAACAGTCCGTTCTTCATTTGCGAGTTGAGTAAAAAGTGTATGCCTTCCTTTCTTTAGCGGTAAAAATCCTTCGAAGCAAAAACGGTTAATTGGCAAGCCGCTGTTCACCAGCGCCGGAACAAATGCAGTGGCACCTGGCAAACACTGTACTTCTATTCCTGCCTTGACACATTCACGAACTAAAAAAAAAGCAGGATCCGATATTCCCGGCGTTCCTGCATCTGTAAGTAATGCCATCTGTTTGCCCTCTGATAATTGATCAACAAGATGAGCGCTTATTTTATGTTCGTTATGCTGATGGTATGGAGTGATAGGCTTTTGTATCTGGTAATGATTTAGCAAAACCGAAGAAGTACGGGTGTCTTCAGCCAAAATTAAATCAACCTGTTGCAATATCTGCACCGCCCTGAATGTGATGTCTGCGAGATTACCAATTGGCGTAGGAATGATATGCAACATAATATCAGGATAGAGAATGTGCCGCTTCGCTTAACGGAATTTACTCATGAATAATAATCATGCAACACTGATCTCGAAAGATTCCATTACCTGATTAGCCAATAATTTTTTGCTGGCTTCTTCGGCAATTGATTTCGCTTCTTCCGGCGATCCTGCTTCAACCTGCAACACGATGTGTTTTCCAATTCTTACATCCTCTATTGATTTCATCCCAAGGTTGCCCAATCCACCTAAAACAGCTTTTCCCTGTGGATCTAATAAATCTTTTAAAGGCATCACATTAATATGAACAGAATAATTCATGCAGATTGTTTTTTGAAAGCCAAAGATAAAATAATATAGGCGATGAACATTACAGGTATAGCCATCCATTTCAACAGGATCGCACTCACAATTGCTACTGCTATCAAAAGCCATTTGGGCATATTCTCTTTAAAACCAAATGTCTTAAATTTCAATCCAATCAACGGCAAGCCAGATATCATTAACCAGCTCAATATGAATATCATCGCGTAAATCACATATTGATTTAGAACATACCGTTGAATATTGAAATAATTGTATAACAGCAATAAAGGTAAAGAAGCCACTAAAATTCCTACCGCTGGTGTTGGCATTCCCTGGAAACCGGATGCACCTGACGGCGTGATATTGAATCGTGCCAAACGCCATGCAGCAGCTGCCGGAATTAAAAATGCAGGCGCCAGATAACCTATCGGAATTTCAATTCCGTCTGGTTGCGAAGCATATGTTATGCGAAGCAGCTGATAAAATATCAATCCGGGTGCCACACCAAAACTCACTACGTCGGCAAGTGAATCAAGTTGCTTTCCCATTTCAGAATCTGCCTTAAATAACCTGGCCAGGAATCCATCTAAGAAATCAACAACAGCGGCTATGAAAATACAAATGGATGCCCACCAGATTTTTTCTGGCAGATATATTTTCCATTCCTCGCCATTGTATGTCAGTAAACTTTCACCGGTTTGCAGCGCGAAAACAATCGCAAAACATCCTGCTACCAGGTTTAATAAAGTGAAAAGATTGGGGATTTGTTTCATAAACATTTAAACCAGCATACTGGTTTTGATCGACAAATATAGTGTGAAGGCGGATAAGGCTAATTAACAATTCGGGACTTACTTCTTTTTCATTAATGCTTCGATTTCCTCAACAGTAATCGGAATGTCTTTCATGAGGTCTGTATTTCCTCTCTTCGTTATCCATAGATTATTTTCAATTCTTATACCCATCTGTTCTTCTTCAATATAAATACCTGGTTCTACAGTAAATACCATCCCTGCTGTAATAGGCGATGTGCGTGTACCAAGGTCGTGTACGTCTATACCTAAGTGATGTGAAATGCCATGATACAGATATTTGCGGTAAGCCCGGTTATCCTTGTCCTCATTCTTTACATCAGACTTATTTATCAAACCAATCTGTACAAAAATTGCTGATGCTTCATCACCCACTTTTTCTGTGTAATCAACAATTGAAATTCCCGGCTTCAACAAACTTTTTGCATAGTTGTGCAGATGCAAACAGGCATTGTAAACCTGTTTCTGCCGTTTTGTAAATTTTCCACTCACTGGAACCGTTCTGGTTAAATCTGCATTATAGCCGCCATATTCAGCTCCAAAGTCCATCAATATCAATTCTCCGTCCATACACTCCTGATTGTTCGCCACATAATGCAGCGTTCGTGCCCTGTCACCACTGGCTAATATTGAACCATAAGCTGGGCCGGTTGAACGGTTACTAATAAACTCATGGTATATTTCTGCTTCAATTTCATGTTCCCAAACTCCAGGTCTGATAAATTTTAAGAGTCTTTTAAATGTATCACCTGTGATCCTGATTGCTTCCTGAATCACCTCCACTTCTTCTTTGGATTTTACCGCACGAAGTTCTTTTAAAATTTTTGCCGCTCTTTTGTATTCATGCAAAGGGAATTTCCTGCGCATAATTTCTGCAAAACGATAATCCCGCACTAAAACTTCATTTGCTTTTCTGTCATTTTCATTTGTATTGAGGTAAATAATGTCAACCATATGAATCCATGGCTGCATTAAGGTTTCCGCAGCATCGAGCCAAACAATTGTGGAAATGCCCGACTGTTGAGCAGCTTCGGCCTTACGCAATTGCTTCCCGTCCCACTTTTCCTTAAGCTCGTCGGGCTTCACCAGGATCAAAACTTCACGGAGTCTGGGATCGGTATTGCCGGGAAATAACACAAGCATTGTGTCTTCCTGTGTAATGCCAGTTAACCAATACAAATCGGAATTTTGTTTGAAGGAATAAAGTGCATCACCATTTGTTGGTAATTCGTCGTTGCTGTTAAAAATAGCGATGGCATTTTTCTCCATCTTATCAGCAAATCTTTCTCTGTTCTGAATAAAAATCGAAGGATTGACAGAAACCTGTTTCATAATAATAAAGCTTAAAAATAAGAATTCGGCGCGCGCAGTGGTAAAAGATTTTCACATCAGAAAAAGTAAATATGACCGTTTCTTATATGCGGGTGTCCTTTTTGAATGAAGCCGATAGGATCCTCAATCAAAAAAAGAAAGATTTAGAAGTTATTCAATACCTCCTGTGGTTCATTCAAGCAAAACTAACAGCTGTAAGTTTTTATCAATTTTGATCTACTATTAATCGAATTAGCAGAAATTTTTAAATTTAAAGTTGATTTTGAGTCGATTTTTAGATTTTATTTAAATAACTACCTTTGTTTACCGTTTTAAAATAAAGTACTTATGTCGATACCCACAACATTGGTTATCCCCCGGGGAAAATTATTGCAGCTTGGACTTAAGGTTGCTGACAATATTCACTACCAGTTATCACCGGATCAACTGGCCTTACAGGCGGTAAACCGGGGAGAAGCCGAATATAATGATACGGGCGCACTAGTGATAAAAACGGGCGAATTCACAGGCCGCTCCCCAAAGGACAAGTACATAGTTTTGGATGAAGGCACGGAAAAAACTGTTCATTGGAACGAATTCAATACCCCAATCGCACCAATATATTTTGACCGAATTTTTAAAAAGATAACAGCCTATCTTGGCGAAAGAGAAATTTGGGTACGCGATTGCTATGCTTGTGCCGATGATCGCTACCGTTTGAATATCAGGGTAATAACCGAGAAACCAGCAGAAAATCTCTTTGCTTATAACATGTTTTTGCGACCAACACAGGATCAACTTGAGACATTCAAACCTCAATGGCAGATCCTTGTAGCCTCCGGACTTAAACTGGATCCGGCGGAATGCGGAACCAGACAGCAAAATGCAGCCGTTGTTAGCTTTAAACACCGTATGATCCTGATAGCAGGATCCGGCTATACCGGGGAAATCAAAAAAGGAATATTCACTGTCCTGAATTATATACTTCCCCTTGAAAAAAATATATTGAGTATGCATTGTTCGGCCAATATGGATGAACAGCGTCGTACTGCATTATTCTTCGGATTGAGTGGTACAGGGAAAACCACTTTGAGTGCCGACCCGAAAAGAATCTTAATCGGAGATGACGAGCATGGTTGGACCGATGATAATGTTTTCAATTTTGAAGGTGGCTGTTATGCAAAATGTATTCAGCTTACCGAAGAGAAAGAACCTGAAATTTTCCAGGCCATTCGTCCCGGTGCCTTGTTGGAAAATGTGGTATTTTATCCCGGGTCAAAAGTTGTCAATTACGACGATGGATCCATTACTGAAAATACAAGGGTATCATATCCTTTGCATTTCATCAGCAACGCGGCATCACCTGCAATTGGAAAAACTCCGCAACATGTTTTTTTCCTCACCTGCGATGCCTACGGCATTTTACCTCCTGTTTCGAGGCTGACAGCGGAACAGGCAATGTACCAGTTTATCAGTGGTTACACTGCTAAAGTTGCAGGTACAGAGGCTGGGATAACCGAACCTAAAGCAACTTTCAGCGCCTGTTTTGGTGCACCGTTTTTACCACTGCACCCTGGTACTTATGCAGAAATGCTGGGCAAGAAATTAAAAGAAAATGATGTACAGGTTTGGCTAATCAATACCGGATGGACCGGAGGGGCCTATGGCATAGGTAAGAGGATGAAACTCGGTCATACCCGATCAATGATTACTGCAGTGCTGGAGGGTAAGTTTGAGAATGTAGAATTCGAAAATTTCCCGGTATTCAATTTCAGTATTCCGAAAGAATGTCCTGGTGTGCCATCTGTAATTTTAAATTCGGGCAATACCTGGGAAAGCAAAAACTTATTCGATAAAAAAAGGCAGGATCTTGCCAAACTCTTTATAGTGAATTTTGAAAAGTATGCCGCTGGTATTTCTGAAGAAATAAAAGCTGCTGCTCCTTCAATCTAAGTGGTCTCAATCGATTGTTTGCTTGTTTTTGGCCCCGGTAGTTTTAGCGGGGCCAATTTTTTTAATACAAGTCTTGAGTCTTCAGTTCTTAGTCGTAAGTCAGCATTAACCTAAAACGTAAAACTTATAACCGGTATCTGCTATCCTGTTTAGTAGCGGCAAGGCATGCCTTACCGCTACTAAACGTCGTTCCTCTTCACGCTGCTATTAATCAATGGGTCCAGCTGACTAACTTATTACTTAAAACATATAACCTGTATTGGCTGTTCTCCACTACCTACCGTCTACCTACTGTGTATTGGCTGTTAACTTCCCACTTCCCACTTCGCACTTCGTACTTCGTACTTGCCTTTAACTTCCCACTTCACATTTCGTACTTCCCACTTCAAAAGAGTCCGTAGATTTCAGAATCAATCCTCGTAATAATCTCTCCTAAATGTTCTTCGTTTTCTGCAAACTTGTTTTTATCGACATTTACAATCAGCAATGGCCCTTCTTTATAACCTTCAATCCATTTATTGTAATATTCGTTCAGGCGCTTGAGGTAATCGAGTCTGATATTTTCTTCGTACTCTCTTCCTCTCTTCTGAATTTGCCCCACCAATGTAGGCACAGAAGCCTGCAGATAAATTAAAAGATCCGGTGGCTTGATCAGTTGCTTTAATGTCTGAAAGAAATCGAAATAATTTTCATAATCCCTTTTGCTCATTAATCCCATCTCATGAAGATTAGGCGCAAAAATGTGCGCATCTTCATAAATAGTACGATCCTGAATAATTGTTTCAGTTCCCCTGCTGATATCCAGCAATTGGGTAAGCCTGCTATTGAGAAAGAATATCTGAAGGTTAAAACTCCATCGCGGCATGTCTTCGTAAAAATCGAAGAGGTATGGATTCTGGTCCACATCTTCAAATTGGGGAATCCAGCGGTAGTGTTTGCTTAGCATTTCTGTAAGCGTTGTTTTGCCGGCACCAATGTTTCCGGCGATTGCAATATGTTTTGGTTTTTTGATTTTGGCCATGATGGGTTTTAATTACCGTTAGATTCCCGCAATAAGCGGACATTTAATGTACATATTCATTTTGGAATCAGGGATGCAGAATATGTTTTTTTTCAATAATAGTTGAGTCCCATAGCTTCCCTTACCAAAGCCATCGTTTTAGCTGCACTTTTGTTGGCTTTTGCAGCACCTTTTTCCATAACGTCTTTCAAATAGGCTTTGTCAGCCTGAATTTCAGCAGCTTTTTCTCTTATTGGAGAAATAAAATTCACCATATCCTCCGCCAATTGCTTCTTCATATCTCCATAACGGATAGTACAATTATTATAAGCGCTGTTATAATGTTCAATAACATCTTCACTACTCACCAGTTTCATCAATAAAAATACATTCTGAATAATTTCGGGTTTAGCAGCGTTTTGAGCTGTCGGACCGGCGTCAGTTACAGCTTTCATAACCTTTTTACGAATTAGGCCATCTTCATCTGACAAATACAAGGTTGCATACTGATTTTCGCTTTTACTCATTTTACCCGCCCCGTCCAGGCTTGGTACTTTTACCAGTTCTTCTCCATAGTTAAATGCCTGAGGTTCAGGGAATATTTCACCAAAACGATGATTGAAACGATTAGCAAAATTGCGCGACATTTCCAGATGCTGCTCCTGATCTTTACCAACCGGCACCAGTGAGGCGCGGTGAATGATGATATCTGCAGTTTGCAAAACCGGATAGGTTAACAAACCGGCGTTTAGGTTATCAGGCTGCAGTCGTGCTTTATCTTTAAATGTTGTAGTTCTTTCCAGTTCCCCGATATATGATAACATATTCAGGTACAGATACAATTCAGCAGTTTCGGGAACATGACTCTGACAATATAATGCGACCTTGTCAGGATCAAGTCCGCAGGCTATATTCTCTGCCAATACCCTGTGTATATTTTTCTTCAGCTCGCGGGTATCAGGGTGCGTGGTGAGCGAATGAAGATCCGCCACCATAAAGTAACATTCAAATTCCTCCTGCATGCGGACGTAATTACGTACCGCACCAAAATAATTACCGAGATGAAGAAATCCGGTGGGCCGGATTCCGCTCATAACTATTGGCTTTTTCCCATTCATAAGGACGGCAAAGATAGGGGAATGGAGAATGTTTTAATGGGTTTAAAGACCCCTAAAAGAAGCAGAAAATTCATTAAATCCCCGGGGGAATCAAATTTATCCATTCATCAAAAAAAAGAACCATTCCCGAGTATTCCGCTATTTTTGTAAGTAAACATTCTTGAATGGAGGTGACTAAGGAATTGGTTGAAAAATTGGCCCATCTGGCGAAATTGAGCTTCAATGAAGAAGAAAAGGCCGAGGTACTGGAAGACCTTAGTAAAATGATTGACTTTGTAGATAAACTCAACGAATTAGATACAACAGGCGTTGAACCTTTAATTCATATGAGCAGTGAAGTAAATATTCTCAGAGAGGATAAGGTAGGTGGCTCTGTGACGAGAGAAGAAGCGCTGAAAAACGCCCCTTCCACTTCCGGGGAATTTTTTACGGTTCCGAAAGTTATTAAAAAATAAATCCGGGTAAAACGCGTGTTCCATTAGAGAAAACAACCGCTTTTTATTCAAATTAACCTGATATGCAATCAGTAATTCATCTCGACAGTATTAAGAAAAGCTATTACATGGGAAAGCAGGAGTTGCAGGTGCTGAAAGGCATTACTCTTGATATCAATAGAAATGAATATGTGGCATTAATGGGGCCTTCAGGGTCTGGAAAAAGCACCTTGATGAACATCCTTGGTTGCCTTGATTCCCCCACTTCAGGAAAATATATTTTAAATGGACATGATGTCAGTACCATGGCAGACGATGATCTGGCTGAAATAAGGAATAAAGAAATCGGATTTGTATTCCAGCAGTTCAACCTTCTACCCCGGCTAACGGCATTAGAAAATGTGGCTTTACCATTGGTATATGCAGGGATTTCAAAAAAGACGCGGCTTGAAATGGCACATGAGGTGTTAAAGAAGGTTGATCTGACATCACGCAGCCATCACAAACCCAATGAACTTTCCGGTGGCCAATGCCAGCGTGTTGCAATCGCCCGGGCCCTGGTCAACAATCCATCTATTATACTGGCGGATGAACCAACCGGTAATCTGGATTCAAAAACATCATACGAAATCATGCATATCTTTAAAAAAATCCACGACGACGGTAATACTGTAGTGCTGGTGACGCATGAGGAAGACATTTCGCACTATGCCAAAAGAATTATCAGACTGAGAGATGGGGTGCTTGAAAGTGATAAGGTGCACGATCATGCCGTCATGATTCCTTCGTGAATTCAGCAATAATTTTAGAAAAGAGCCTAAATTGAACAATAGGCTCTTTTTTTTATTTAAGAAATCAAGGCTCTATAACCGCACATTTATGGCAATGAAAATATATACAAAAACAGGAGACAACGGCACAACTTCACTGATCGGTGGAACCAAGGTGCCTAAATCACATCTTCGCATAGAAGCTTATGGAACCGTCGATGAGTTGAATTCCCATATTGGCCTTTGCCGTGATCTGCTTAAAGATGAAACGAACCGTGAAACCTTGCTGGAAGTTCAGGACCGGCTTTTTACTATAGGCTCCTCACTGGCCTGCGACCCAATTAAAGAGCCGAAGATGAGGATCCCTGACCTGCTGGAATCAGATGTGGAGGCGCTTGAACATGAAATCGACAGGATGGCTGATATTCTACCCCCAATGAAATCATTTATTCTTCCCGGCGGCCATTCCACCGTTTCTCAACTGCATATTGCCCGCTGCGTTTGCAGAAGGGCTGAACGTTGTTGTGTAAGATTAGAACTTGAAAGTCTTGAAGTTGATGATATCCTGATAAAGTATGTAAACAGGTTGAGCGACTATTTATTTATATTGAGCAGATACACGGCACATATCTTATCGGTTGATGAAATCCCCTGGAAAGCACGTTTAAGCGGGTAAGATTATGTTCCTTCTATCCTTCCATCTTTCATATGCAGGATCCTGTCGCTCATGCCGGCAAGTTCTTCATTATGGGTTACAATAAGGAAGGCCTGGCCAAACTGTTCCCTGAGTTTCATAAAGAGGTGATGGAGCTCGTTAGCATTCGTACTATCAAGATTGCCTGTAGGCTCGTCTGCGAAAACAATTTCAGGCCTGTTGATCAATGCGCGGGCTACAGCCACCCTTTGCTGCTCACCGCCGGATAATGCACCGGGTTTATTTTGCTCCCGCTCCTGAAGGCCCAGCCACCCCAGCAACTCTTTTGCCCGTTGTTCCACTTCTTTCTTTTTTTTACCTGCAATCCAGCCGGGGATACATACATTTTCAATAGCGGTAAATTCCGGCAGCAAATGATGAAATTGAAATACAAATCCGGCATGTACATTCCTGAAGCGCGCGAGAGGCTTACCTCTCAGCTGATCGATCCTTTTTCCACCCAGGTAAATTTCACCTCCATCTGCATAATCTAAAGTGCCCAATATGTGCAGAAGTGTTGACTTGCCTGCGCCGGAAGACCCCACAATACTCACCATTTCCCCACTTTCGATACTCAGTTCAACACCTTTAAGCACCTGGAGTTTACCATAAAATTTTGTGATCCCTTTTGCAACAAGCATGCTCCTGTGATTGTCTTTTAAAATTTGAAAATTAAGTTAACTGCACGGGCTTATCAAAACGGGAGCAATATTTTACATCAGGAGCCGTTCAAATTTCGGGTGTGGGAATAAAGGATTTGGAAATTTCGGTTTAACAATTACATTTGCGGAAAATTAAAAAGGAGAAATTCAGATGTTCTGGACACTTGAATTAGCGTCGTACCTTGAGGATGCACCATGGCCGGCTACTAAAGATGAACTGATCGATTACGGTATACGCAGCGGCGCACCGATAGAAGTTATAGAAAATCTTCAGGAATTGGAAGATGAAGGGGAGATTTATGAAGGAATTGATGATATCTGGCCGGATTATCCCAGCCAGGAGGATTTCTTTTTCAATGAAGATGAATATTGATCAAAACGAACTCATCCATATCAAAAGCCACCCCAGGGGTGGCTTTTATATTTTGGATCAGCAGAAATGTTGATGTACTATTTTTCCATCTGTTCAATAACTTCAGCAGTAACGCCGGTAGTGGAAAAACCGCCGTCATGAAAAATATTCTGCATCGTCACCATTCTTGTTAAATCAGAAAACAGCGTAACACAAAAATCTGCACAGTGTTCTGCACTGGCATTTCCAAGCGGACTCATCTTTTCAGCAAAAGTTATAAATCCATCAAACCCCTTTACGCCACTGCCGGCAGTCGTACGTGTAGGTGACTGAGAAACGGTATTTACACGAACTTTTTTCTTTTTGCCATAATGATAACCAAAACTCCTTGTAACACTTTCTAATAACGCTTTCGCATCCGCCATCTCGCTATAGTCGGGAAAAACGCGCTGTGCGGCAATGTAGGTAAGCGCCACAACACTTCCCCACTCATTTAATGCATCCAGATCCCAGGCCGTCCTCAAAACCCTGTGTAAAGACATCGCTGAAATATCCAGTGTCTTTTGATTGAACCCATAATCCAGTTCAGTATATGATTTACCCTTTCTCACATTTAAACTCATTCCAATAGAATGCAAAACAAAATCAACTTTACTGCCGAAATGCTCCACTGATTTTTCAAAAAGATTCTTAAGATCTTCCATGTTTACCACATCAGCGCCAATTACCGGGGCATTAACAAGTGCCGATAACTTGTTTATTTCGCCCATTCTCAATGCTACCGGAGCATTGGACAGAACCAACTGCGCGCCTTGTTCATGGCATTTTAAAGCCGTTTTCCAGGCTATTGATTTTTCATCAAGCGCGCCAAATATGATTCCCTTTTTACCCTGCAGCAATTGATTAGACATGGTTGAATTAATTTTTGTAAAAATAAAGGATTACTCAAATAAAAAACTACGAAAGCGGATAACTATAAATCCCATCGATACAATTACTCCTGATACCAGCAGCAAAACAGAAATTAAATAGAGTAAAAAATTCATAGCAGATGCCCTTGGCTTTAAGACACAGAATAAAAATTTGTTGCCCACCCACGCTATTAAAGCAGCCAATAATGTAATCGCTATAATAAGAATATCTGCTTTGGCCATTATTGATTTGATTCACAAAAAAAAATACAAAAAATAACGGTATTGATTAGCCGATAATTACACAATGAATGATCAACCGGCTACCATTTCTCTTGCATTCTCCATTGCCACAGCCGATGGCGGCTCACCGCCAAGCATTTTAGCTATTGCCTCTATTCTTTCTTCGTCCGTTAATTTATGAATTTGTGTGTTGATCTTACCACGGACTTCTTTTTTAAATACATAAAAATGCGCATCAGCTCTTGCTGCAATCTGTGGTTGATGGGTAATGGAAAGTACCTGGTGTTTCTCACCTAATTCTTTCATTAAAATCCCAACCTGCCTCGCGGCTTCCCCACTGATCCCACTATCTATTTCATCAAAAATCAATGTAGGCATATTTACAGAATGGGCAACCAATGATTTTAATGAAAGCATTAATCTGCTGAGTTCACCACCGCTTGCGACTTTTTGCAGCGGCTCGAACCTGTTACTTTTATTGGCATCAAATAAGAAACTGATCTGATCAATACCCCCCGAATGTAATGGAGCATCCAGTATGTCTATTTTTATCTGCGCATTAGGCATCCCCACCCGTTTCAGTAATTCACCGCATTTCTGCTCCAGCGGTTTTATTTGCTTTTTTCTATTCAATGAAAGCTTCTGCGCTAAATCATATGCCTTATCATAAGTTTCTTTCACTTTAATTTCCAGCAACTTTATTTCTTCGCCGGCAAGCATTACAGTACTCAGTTGCTTTTCCAATGTTGCCTGAATCGACAATAATTCATTAGTCGTTAATACATGATGCTTCTTAAATAATTTTTGCCCGAGCGATAAACGCGATTGAACTTCGTCAATCCTTGCTTCATCCATTAATACTTTATCATTGAGCAATTCAAGTTCATTTGAAATATCCTGGATCTCAATAAATGCCGACTGTAGTCTGGCTGTTAATGCGGGTATCTCTTTGTGAAATGCTGCTACGCTGTTGAGTTGTTGCAGCATCGTTTTTATGGATTGTACAACCGGTTGCTCCGACTCCACAAAACTGTTTTGAATTCTACCAAAAACCGCTTTGATATTTTCCGCATGTGAAAGAATTTTTAACTCGGCATCTAATTCTTCCAGTTCATCTGTCCCAAAATTTGCGTCTGCCAATTCATCAAAAAGAAATTGCTGATAATCCACTTCGCGATTAAAATTTGCAGATTCAACTTTTAGTTGCAAAAGTTTTCGTTGAGCATCAGAATAAGATTGGTGAGCTTTCTGAAAACTGCTTAACAACTGCTGATGCGCAGCGAGTGCATCGATTACTTCTCTTTGAAAATCATTACGCCCCAGTAAATGAGTATCAAATTGCTGATGCAAATCAACAAGGCAGGCACTGAGTTGATTGAGCTGTGTCAGATTGACCGGTGTATCATTTACAAATGCGCGTGACTTTCCATTTGCAGCTACTTCTCTTCTCAAAATCACTTCAGCTGTCAATTCTATCTCCCATTGAGTAAGCAGCGGTGAAATAATTGAAATGTCTTCCAGTGTAAAAACTGCTTCAACAATTGCCTTCTTTTCTTTATCCATCAATACCGCACTATCTGCGCGTTCACCCAACACCAATCCCAATGCACCTACCAAAATACTTTTTCCTGCACCAGTTTCACCTGTTATAATATTAAGGTGATTTATAAAATCAATTTCAATTTTTTCAATGATGGCGTAATTCTGAATGAGCAGTTTGCTAAGCATTGGATAAAGTTAAGTGTAAGCCCATAAATTATATAAACTGTGCAATAAAAAAAGGTGCCCGTAAAAGCACCTTTCTTAGAAAATATTTTTCGGAATATTATTGCGCTGCCTGCAGGTTATCATGTAATTCTTCATCCACTAATATACGTCCGCAGTTTTCGCAAACAATGATTTTTTTACGCTGGCGGATTTCACTCTGGCGCTGAGGCGGAATTGCATTGTAACAACCACCGCAGGCATCTCTTACAATCGCCACAACAGCTAATCCGTTTCGATAATTTTTACGGATGCGGTCAAATGAAGCCAACAATCTCGCCTCCACTTTTTCCCTTGCACCTTGAGACATTGACCTGTATTCGTTCTCTTCTTTTTCAGTTTCGTTGATAATTTTTTCCAGCTCACCTTTTTTATGTTTCAGGTTTGCTTCTTTTGCACCAATATTTTTCTTGGCACTTTCCAACAACCGGGCTTTATCAGAAATTTCTTCACTTGCATCTTTGATGTGCTTTTCGGCCAATCTCATTTCCAGCGTCTGCATCTCAATTTCCTTATTGATGGCTTCAAACTCACGGTTGTTTTTGACATTTTCACTTTGCTTCTCATATTTTTCGATGAGCGCCTGCGAATCTTTTATCGCATTTTTTTTCTGTTCGATAAATTCTGTAATCCCGTTCACTTCTTCCTCAATGCGCGTTTCTCTTGCATGCAAACCCTGAATTTCATCTTCAAGGTCACTCACTTCAATTGGTAGTTCCCCTTTTAAAATCTGAATTTCATCGAGTTTGCTTTCAGTTTTCTGCAGATTGAGAAGGGAAGTGAGTTTCTCTTCAACCGAATATTCTTTTACGTTAGCCATAATGTGTTATAAAAAATAATTGACAGGATTGGTAGCTACACCCGTTTTAAGGACGGCAAAGTTAGGGAATTTTTGTTTCAATAGGTCAATCAGCAGGTCCTGTGTAAATTGCTCACTTTCGTAGTGGCCCATATCTGCAAGTATAATCCGTCCGTCTGCTTCGAAAAAATCGTGATACTTAAGATCTGCTGTCAAAAATATATCCGCTCCGGCGGCTATTGCATTGGAAATCAGGAAGCTACCTGCTCCGCCACAGATGGCCACTTTTTTTATCGTTTTGCCCGTCAATGGCGAATGCCTTATGACCGGAACCTGGAAAATCTCTTTCACCATTTTGAAAAAGCTGTTGGATTCAAGGGGTTCAGCTAATTCTCCCAATAATCCCGCTCCAACCTCCTGGTGTGGGTAATCAACACTCATTATATCGTAGGCGATTTCTTCGTAAGGATGTGATGCCTTCATTGCAGCCACTACAGCTTTTTGCTGCCAGACTGAAAAAACCACCTCCAGTCTCATTTCATTTTCAGCATGCCTTACTCCTATATCGCCCACAAACGGATTCGCATCTTTACCAGCCTTAAAGGTCCCCTTCCCTTCTGTTGCGAAACTGCATTCATTGTAATTGCCAATATGGCCCGCTCCCGCATTGAATAAAGCTGATTGCAGCACCTCCAGATGCGAGGTAGGTACAAAACAAACTAATTTCTTCACCAGCCCGGTTTTCTTATCCAGAATTTCAAGTTTTTTCAACCCAATCTTATCGGCTATTTTCATATTCACCCCTGAAATGACATTATCCAGATTGGTATGAATGGCGTAAATGCTGATGTCCTTTTTAATAGCATTTACCAGTACCCTCGAAATACCATGTTCGGGATTTATTTTTTTCAGCGCTTTAAACACCAGCGGGTGATGAGCGATAACAAAGTTGCAATTAAACTTAACCGCTTCTTCTATCACCTGATCGGTTATATCAAGGCAAACAATAGCTCCCGTGCATTCAGTACCTGTTGAACCATATATTAAACCTGCGTTATCATAACTTTCCTGCAACGAAGCGGGGGCCACTGTTTCTAAAAAGTTAATAATATCAAGTGTTTTCATTTATCTGCCTGTGTTTTGCTGAAATTGAAATTACTTTGACTTTACTGAATCAAATAATTTAATGATAAGATTTCTCCTATCCCTTTCCCTGTTGCTTGCTCAAACAATCGCAGGTCAGCAACACCAGGGTGACTGGGATGCTTACCTGATGCAAACCAATAACAAGCCTGTAAGCGTGATCGTTGACCTCGCACTGGGCAAAAAAGCCCCAATGAAAGAAAGGCCATTTGTGATAATTGTGCGTTCGCAATTGCAATATCCTGATGCAATGGGCATGCCTGGTAAAGCAGAACTCACTGCATTGGATGAAATGGAAGAGGGACTGGTAGAGAGACTGGCCAAAAACAATGGGGCAATTTACGCGGGCCGTTTTACACAACGGGGTATAAGAGAGTTTTACTTCTATTCTTTGGATACTGTCAGCTATCATCCGGCAGTTGTGCAGGCCATGGCTAATTTTAAGGAGTACAAATGGCTTACCCAGGCCAAAGACGACAAAACATGGACTAATTATTTTACTGTACTCTACCCGCTGCCGGTAGATATGGAAAAAATTCAGAACAGACGATTAATTGACAGATTGAAAAATGAAGGTGATTCGCTTATAAAGTCAAGACAGGTCGATCATTACTTTTATTTCAAAACGAAAATTAAGAGAGACGAATTTATCAGAAATACCGGTATCAGCGCATTTACAATTGCAGAATTAAATGACAAAGCTGGTGATGCCGAATTCCCTTATCAGCTTCATATTTACAAGAATGATGTGCCCGACTACACGTACATCGAAAGGGTGCTTATTCCTTTTTGGGAAGCTGCCCGGAAATATCAGGGTCGATACGACGGATGGGAAACTTATCTGGTTAAATAAGGTGATTTTCATTGGGTTCACTGTACCTCTCAGGTAAATTCATCATCCGGGAATTTTTTAAAATCCCCAATCCGGATATTACAATTTTACAATTATATAACCTAAATAATCCTGAGTTGAATAGTTTCAGGTAAGGTGCCCATGAAGTATATTTGCAGATACCAATCTGAATACCATTGAATCCAGGAACTGCTGAAAAATACCAACAATATAAGAACCTGATGACCAGGATTGCCGACATCCGCTATTCTAACGCGGTGTTACAATGGGATCAGGAAACCTATCTTCCTGTAAAAAGTGCGGAGGCCAGAGGTCAGCAGATAGCCACCCTCAGCGAACTCGCCCACGAACAGTTTTCTTCCCCGAAATTAGGGGGCCTTCTTAATGAACTTATTAACGCAGAAGGACTTACAGAGAGAGAAAGAAAAAACATAAGTCTAACACTGGAAGACTATAATAAAAACAACAAGTATTCCGGTGCTTTTGTAAGAAAGATGAGTGAGCAAATCAACCGGACCTTTCATTCCTGGATGGACGCCCGTAAAGCAAACAGTTTTGCTGTGATGCGATCCGAACTTTACAAACTACTTGAATTAAAAAAAGAAGAATCATATATCCTCGGTTTTGAAAAACATATTTATGATGCTCACCTCAATGAATACGATAAGGGTGTTACCGTTGACTTTACGGACAAAATATTTGGCGAATTAAAACCTATATTAATCAACACCTTACGTTCCATTGAAAAAAGTCGTGAATCAGCTGTTGTTGTGGACTGGAGTATGAAAAAAGATCTGCAGTGGGAACTGGGAATGGACATTCTCAAATTAATGGGCTTCGATTTCACATCTGGCCGTCAGGATATTTCAGAACATCCCTTCACCATCAGTTTTCATCCATCCGACGTTCGCATTACCACAAGAATCAACGAATCAGACTGTTCAGGCATGCTGTGGAGCTGTATTCATGAGGGTGGCCATGGATTATATGAACAGGGACTACCTCCCGATCAATACGGTTTGCCGTTGGGCGAGGCCTCATCCTTAAGCATTCATGAATCACAAAGCCGGTTGTGGGAAAACAATGTAGGACGTAGCCGTCCATTCTGTGACCTACTGCTGACCAAACTGGCGCAGATTTTTCCTGAAAGATTCAGCAATCTTTCACCTCATGATTTTTATGCTGCCGCGAATATCGTTCAGCCGAGTTTTATTAGGACTGAAGCGGATGAAGTGACTTATCATCACCATGTAATGATCCGTTATGAGTTGGAAAAGGAACTGCTGTCGGGTACTTTACAGTTAGAGGATCTGCCTTTTTATTGGAACCAGGCCTATAAAGTAGATCTGGATGTAATTGTACCTGATGACAACCTCGGTTGTCTCCAGGACGTTCACTGGTCACATGGCAGTTTTGGATATTTTCCAACCTACACATTAGGAAGTTTATACGCAGTTCAATTTTTCGATACTTATGTGAAATCCAGGCCAGGCTGGGAACAGGATGTGGCGGTGGGCAATTTCAAACCCCTTAAGAACTGGTTATCAACAAATATCTATCCCCACGGGAGGTATTATAATAGCCTGGAACTATGCAATAAGTGTACAGGAGAATCGTTAAATACCAGCCGGTTTTCGTCCTATCTGAACGAAAAGTTCAAATCCAATAGTCCAATAGAACATGAATAAACTGTTTACACCTCAGCATTTCTTAATCCTGTTGGTCATTTCCATTACCATTGCTCATTGTTCCAAGAAGAAGGAAGAAATCAAAACAAATATCGTTATTGAAGCAATGACCAGTGGCAAGTGGGTGGTGCAAACATTCAGTGAAAATAACGAGACCGTCACTTCAGAATTCACTGGCTATGAGTTTCAATTTTTTAAAGACGGCTCAGTGAAAGCATTTAAAGGCAGTTTTGAAGCTGCAGGTACATGGCTGGGCGATGCAACTGCTCTCACCATATCTTCGAGGTTTCTGAATACCAATGATACGCTGATGAGATTGAATGATACCTGGAAAATATTGAAAAATAGTTTCACGTATGTGGAAGCAAGACCAACCAATACCAACAGAACAGCGTTCCTGAAATTAGTAAAGCAATAACATTGTTTTCCAGAAGGAAAATTTGTTAGTTTTACGCTCCCCATCTCCTTTGAAAGGTTTTTTTAATGCTTACATAATTAAGCTATTACTTATTCGTTTTACTTGGGACGAGAGTAATCACGGACCGATATCCTTTCGATTAAAATATTTTACAGCTGTTCCCTTTTGTTGATTAAAACTGAAACACCTTTTGAAATTCATAGCAAAGAATATCGGACTGCTCATAATCCTTAACCTATGCATGACCCAAAGTCAGGCGCAGTTTAAAGCAGACTTCAGTGCAGACACATTGTCTGGATGCGCGCCAAGAGTAGTGGCGTTTACAAATTTGTCGGCTCCGGCTGGAGCTTCGTACGAATGGTATCTCGGCGTGAATACTAATCCGATTGCAATCGCCAACCCCAGTGCGATTTACTTTAATCCGGGATCATATACCGTTAAGTTGATAGCAAGGTGGCCCGGCGGCCAGGTAGATTCGATAACAAAAACGTCTTATATCAATGTTTTCGCACCACCAATGGTGAATTTTTCTGCCAGTGATACCATAGGTTGTTTTCCATTAAGGGTTGATTTTGATAATCTCTCATCAGCAGTGAGCGGAATAATTACTAAATATGAATGGGATTTTGGTGATGGCAATGTAAGTAGTGACCCAGATCCATTTCATGTATATACTTTTGAGGGAAATTTTTCAGTTACATTACAAGTTACAACGAGCGAAGGATGTTCATTTTCTATTGTAAAAAGCAGGTATATAAATGTTTCTCCCGGTGTAAACGCTGACTTTTTTGCTCCAATTTCTTCTGCTTGTAAACCACCGGTTAATCTGAATTTTTCAAACTTCAGCACTGGTCCTGGTACGCTGACTTACGCCTGGAATTTTGGCAATGGCCAAACTTCAACTGTAAAAGACCCGGTTGGTACTTTCAACACAGCAGGCGATTATACTGTAACGCTGGTAGCCACCAGCAGTGCAGGTTGCGCTGATACTGTTCGTAAGCCTGTTTCTATTCCTGCCGGTACAATAACTTCTTCATTTGACGCTCCTGATTCTATTTGTATCCGGCAGTCCTTCCAAATTAAAAACACGTCAGTTCCCGATCCTGATAGCACATTCTGGTCGTTTGGAGATGGTGGAACTTCATTGCAATACGATCCCGTAAAATCTTATTCAAGTCCTGGAGTATATAATATCAGGCTCCGTAATAAATTTGGAACCTGTATCGATACTTTGGTTAAACAGATTGTAGTGGTGGATACTCCAAAAGCAGTTTTCACCAACTCGATAGCGGCAAGCTGTAAACCTCCTTTTACTGTCCGTTTTACAGACCAGTCAACGGGTGGACCATTAACCTATTTATGGGATTTTGGAGACGGTACAACTTCTACTGATAGAAATCCTGTCAAGATTTACACCAGCTTTGGCAAATTCACAGTGAGATTAACTGTTACCAACAGAAATGGATGTAGATCATCTGTTATAAAATCGGCATTGGTGAACATTGCAAGACCAGTTTTCAGTTTAAGAAATTTACCGGACAGTGGTTGCGTACCTTTTGTACTTAATCCGAAGATAGATGTAGTGGCTGTGGATACTGTGAGCAGTTATTTCTGGGATTTAGGAAATGGTACAACCAGCACCTCCCCTACACCAAGTGTAACATATACAACACCTGGAAACTATACAATCAAATTAGTAATAACCACTAAGGGTGGTTGCAGGGATTCAATAATTGTAAGGGACATCAAGGCCGGTGCACAAGGTTCAGCCGCAGCATTCAGTGCCACACCGCTTGAAGTCTGCGCTGGCGAACCGATACTTTTCTCTGACCAAAGCTCAGGAAGTGTAACAGGTTGGTTATGGGAATTCGGAGATGGCACCGTAGATCAAACCAAAGACCCGATGCACGCTTATGCTGACACCGGAAAATTTGATGTGACCCTCACTGTCTACAATCAGGGTTGTCCCTCAACTGTTGTTAAACAGGATTACATAAGTATAAAAGGTGCTGTTGCCAGATTTGGATACCAGAGTAACTGTGCTAATAAACGCTCCATGCAGTTTCTGGACAGTTCAATCAATGCTGCCACCTGGCTCTGGGATTTTGGTGATGGTACCACTTCAACCGACAGAAGTCCATTGCATATATTCCCTAATGAAGGTGAATATACAGTGAGTCTTACTGTAACAAATGATGGCTGTACTTTTACCAGAGAGAAAAAGATTCTGATTGTGAATGAAACTGCCGATTATACAATTAATCCGGGAGTGGTATGTCGCGGTACTGAAGCAGTATTCACCGCGCGCGAAAGTGTTCCTGATTATGCAGTAGGTCGTTACGAATGGGATTTTGGAAATGGAGTATATGTGAACGGTCCCAGGATTTCAACAAACAGCTTTGCCGGCGTGGCCAATGGAACATATACCACGAGACTTCGAATAACAGATTACAACGGCTGTTTGGACTCTTCATCTCAAACTGTAACCATAGGTGGGCCAACAGCTACATTTGGCGCCGACAGAACTGCCGGTTGTAAAGGCCTCGATGTGAACTTTACAGATTCGTCGTATGGTGATGGCACCGTCGCCATAGTTAACCGAATCTGGGATTTTGGTGATGGCACTATAATCAACACAACTAATACATCTATTCAGCATATCTATGCGCGTCCAGGTACATTCAATGTGAAACTAAAGATTATCGATGCGGCCGGTTGTGCAGACAGTATGGTAAAAAGAAGTCTGATCACAACAACAGAGCCCAAAGCTTCATTTAATACTGTAGAGACAGTTACCTGTCCTGGTCGTCCGATTCAGTTCGTCAATACCTCATCTGCGAACGTTAATAATTTCTTCTGGAGCTTTGGTGACGGAGCCACATCCACAGCCAGAAACCCTGCACATATTTACACCCAGGTAGGTTTATATACGGTTAAATTAACGATCAGAGACAGATTTGGTTGTGAGGATTCGATGACTCGTGTGAATTATGTAAATGTTGATACACCTTACGCTGCATTCACAGTAAGTGACTCAGTGGGCAACTGTCCGCCACTGCAGGTAAAATTTACATTCACCGGTAAACATAATGCAAGTGTTAAATGGGATTTTGGTGATGGCGGCGCATCAGAGTTGGTGGACCCTGAACATTTTTATTCAATACCAGGAATTTTTGTTGCCCGTTTAATAGTAACCAGTCCTGGTGGGTGTACTGATACTGCATATAAAACGATCACTGTCTTTGGACCTAATGGAACACTATCATACAGTCCGACAACCGGATGTACACCACTGACTGTAAACTATTCGGTTACCACTCAAAATGTGGCATTCATTTACTATCAGTTCGGTGATGGTGAACTTATTAAAACCACGTCTTTAACACAGTCCTACACTTACACCGAACCTGGATTTTATCCACCAAGCGTACTGTTTGAAGATAGTAAAGGCTGTAAAGTTCCGGTACTCGGCAGAGACACCATTCTGGTAGTGAGTGTCAATCCGGGATTCACAACAAGTACTCAACTTCTTTGTGACAGAGGAATTGTTCAATTTACTGACACTTCAAAAAGTAACGGCACAATTAACAGCTGGTTATGGAATTTCGGAGATGGTCAAACATCTACCGCACAAAATCCATTGCATCAATATAATGGTCCTGGTATTTATAATGTGACACTCACAGTTGGTACCGCCAACGGCTGTTCTGAAACTATTTCAAAAAATGAATTCATAAAAATAGTTGGTTCTCCTGTTACTGATATCACGAGCTCCGTAGATTCCATTTGTATCAACAACCGGATTACATTTAATGGGGTGCTCGTTCAACCAGACACATCTGCAATTGCATGGAGTTGGAATTTTGGGAACGGTCAAACAGCGAATGTTCAAAATCCGCCTTCGCAGCTGTATACCCAGGCAGGGAATTTCACCGTTCAGTTGATTGTAACAAATAGTTCGGGATGTAAAGACACGGTTCTGCATCCGGTTTACATACAACCTTTACCGGTTACCAATGCAGGAATCGACACAGCGATTTGTCTCGGTCAGTCCGTGCAGTTGAATGCAACCGGAGCCGACAGTTATGTCTGGAGCCCTGCATCATTTTTAAGTTGTACCACATGCGCGAATCCAGTTGCCAGCCCTATTGATACAATGATGTATTATGTTACAGGCAGCACCGCATTTGGTTGTACCCTGCGTGATTCGGTAATGGTTACGGTAATTGGCCCCACTACTGTAGTGGCTCCGCCCAACGATTCATTATGTGTCGGACAATCCGTTCAGCTTATTGCAACAGGTACAGAATTATATAGCTGGTCGCCTGCAACAGGGCTGAGCAATCCGAATATTGCAAATCCTTCCGCAAGACCGGAAGCAACAACTACGTACATTGTAACAGGCTCTGACAGGAAGGGATGTTTTGTTACAACCGATGAAGTTACCATTTCAGTATTCCCATACCCCGTTGTTAATGCAGGCAATGACACAACGATACAGGTAGGATTCTTTACACAACTGAATGCAACCTATACACCGGATGTGCAGAGTATACTTTGGTCACCTTCTGTAGGATTGTCTTGTACTACATGTCCAAGACCTGTTGCCACACCAACATTCAATACTGTTTACTCAGTAACAGTTACCAACAATGGGGGTTGTACCGCTACAGATGCAGTCAGCATATTTGTGGTATGTAATGATGGAAACATATTTATGCCTAATACCTTTTCTCCAAACGGAGATGGTATGAATGAAATCTATTATCCAAGAGGAAGAGGCATAAACACGATCAGAGCTTTAAGAATATTCAACAGGTGGGGACAACTTGTATTTGAAAAGAGAAATTTCAATGCGAACGATCCGTCAGCCGGATGGGATGGTACATTTAAAGGTACCAAACTTTCACCTGACGTTTATGTATACATGATGGACTTAAGTTGCGAAAACAGTTCGATCATAACTATGAAAGGTGATATCACACTAATCCGTTAACGAAGAGAATGTAACAAAGTGAAAAATCAAAACAAACCATACCGGATTGCATTTATATTAATTACAGGGTTAGTTCTCTGTATACAGAATATCAATGGGCAGGATCTCCATTTTTCTCAATTTTTTGAAGCGCCGCTGTTAAGGAACCCTTCATTGGCTGGATTGTTTGAAGGCGATATCAGGGTCCAGGGTGTATACCGCAATCAATGGAACAGTATATCATTCCCTTATCAAACTGGTTCAATAAATGCAGACTATAAATTTCCGGTAGGCAAGGGAGATGATTTCATGTCATTAGGAATTCAAACCATGTTTGACAGAGCAGGGACCGTTGCATTGCAAACAACGCATATTTTGCCGGCGGTGAATTTTCATAAGGCAGTAAGTGCAACGAGAAATTCTTACCTGTCACTGGGTTTTATGGGTGGACTGGTCAGCAGGCGGCTTGATCGTTCTAAAGTAACCACGAATAATCAATATGACGGTTTCGGTTATAATGGTGCATTGCCAGACGGCGAATCTTTTACCAACAATTACAATTTTTTCGACGCCAGTGTGGGTATGAGCTTTAATAGTACGCTGGGTACGGAAGAGCAGCATTCGTATTTTTTAGGTGTTGCTTATCATCATTTTAATAAACCCATGAATTCATTTTACAGAAACATTCAACATTTACCCAAATGGGTGGTGTCGGGTGGTTTGAAAATGAATATCGATATGTTCTCCTACGTAACATTTCACGCTGACTATAGCCGCCAGGCGCCTTTCGAAGAAATCATCGGTGGAGGCCTTTATTCACGAAAAATTGGAGACGAAGATGTTCCAACATATACAATACACGCAGGATTATACTACAGGTACAAAGACGCTGTAATACCAGTTGTAAAAATGGACTACTATCCTTTTTCGCTGGCATTCAGTTATGATATCAATGCTTCGAAACTCAGCACTGCTTCCCAGGGGCGCGGTGGAATGGAAATTTCACTCTCTTACATTGCGTTCGTAGACAGGGACAATTCTTCTAAAAATGCTACAAAATGTCCTAAGTTTTAATCAGCATTTTTTAATTCAGCTTTGAAAGATATTTCCTGCAATTGAACGGCAACATTCATTGATATAAAAATAGCCTTCCCAACACAACCATCCGGCCCGCTTCATGTTTAATGTATTCAAAAAAGAATATCATGTTACAACCAGGTGATAAAGCGCCGTTATTCTCTCTATTTGATACAGAAAAAAAACAAATCAGCTTAAAAGATTACGAAGGGCAAAACGTGTTGATTTTATTTTTCCCACTGGCATTTACGAGTGTGTGCACCACCGAGCTTTGTTCAGTACGCGACAACTTTTCGAAATACGAGAAGCTCAATACGGCAGTACTGGGTATTTCTGTTGATTCGCTGTTCACTTTGAAAAAATATAAAGAAGACCAATCGCTAAATTTCCCGCTTTTATCAGATTTTAATAAAACTGCCAGCACTGATTATGATACGATATATGAAACGTTTGGCTTTGATATGAAAGGAGTTAGCAAAAGAAGTGCGTTTCTGGTAGATAAGCAAGGCACGATTCAGTATGCCGAAGTACTGGAAAGTGCAGACAAAATCCCCGATTTCACTGCAATAGAGGAAGCTCTTTTAACGTTTGCTTAACTGCAGGTGGCCAAATATCGCTATTGTAAATCAATCAGTTACGGGTCGCAAACTTATTTAACCGGTATCTTGCATAATTAATTTTAAGGTATTAATTTAGCATATTCGTTATCTTTAAAAAAGTCATGAAGAAATTTACATTAATCATCTTATTGATCACATTTGTCGGTGTCCGGAGCCAGGCTCAGGTAACCAACAGAAATGCTGTTCAAGCTACCGCCAAGATGGTTAAGTTCTTCCCTAATCCGGCTACAACTTTTATTAATTTCGAGTTTCAAAAAATTCAGGAGAAGACTTACTCATTACAGGTCTTTAATTTTTTGGGTAAGAAAATCCTGGATCTTACAGAACTCACACCCCGCACGCAGGTTAATCTCACAAACTATACCCGCGGGGTTTATATTTTCCAATTGAAAGATAAGACGGGCAAGGTAGTTGAATCCGGAAAATTCCAGATAGAGAAATAGCAGCTGTTACTGTACTTCAACAATTAAAAATTTCAGGTAATTGGTGTTTTCCATTCCATAAATAATGGGATGATCTGGCGATTGCGCTTTAAAAGTAACCTGCCTGATTTTCCGCTTTGCATCCTTTGCTGCCATTTCAATGATTTGAAGGAATAAATCCGGTTGTACGAGGTTGGTACAGGAGGATGTCACTAAAAACCCACCGGGTTTAAGCAGCTTCATTCCGCGAAGGTTGATTTCTTTATAACCTGTAATTGCCTTTTGAATCGCTGTCCTGGTTTTAGCGAAGGAGGGCGGATCCAGCATTACCACATCCCACTTTTTACCCTCATTAGTCCATGCTTTCAACACATCAAATGCATTGACAGCCTGAAAACTGCAAATATTATCAAGTTTATTTAGCCTGGCATTTTCATTGGCAAGTGCAACCGCCTGTTCCGAGATATCGAGGCCAAGTACAGAACGTGCTCCATAATGCGCGGCATGAATTTCAAAAGTGCCTGTATAACAGAATGCACCTAAAACGTCTGCTCCTTTCACAATGTGTTCAATTGCCCTTCTGTTATCCTGCTGATCCAGAAAATAACCCGTTTTCTGCCCTTTCTCAATGTCAGCGTAAAATTGCAGACCATTTTCCCGAAGAATAATCCTGGTGTCAAATGGCTGAGACAAAAAACCTTTCTGTTGCGACAACCCCTCCAATTCCCTGATCGGGACATCATTTCGTTCGAATATTCCTTTTGGCTTAAAAATATGCTCCAGTGCACTCACTATCGCAGGTTTCCAAACATCAATTCCAAGGGCAAGTGTTTGAATTACAAAATAGTCATTGAATTTATCAATAATCAACTGAGGCAATTCGTCCGCTTCACCGAAAATCAACCTGCAGTTTTCAGTATATCCTATTTTCTTCCTGTAAAGCCATGCTTTTTGAATGCGTTGCAGGAAAAACGCGTCGTTAATTTCCTCATTTTTATCGCGCGTTAACAATCGTATGGTAATCATTGATTTAGGATTTACATATCCCTTACCTATGAATTTTTCTTCATGGCTGAAAACCGCCGCGATATCGCCTTCTTTCAACTCATCATCCATCAAATTGATTTCATTGGAAAAAATCCAGGGATGTCCATTCAAAATCCTGTTGCCGATCTTCTTCTTAAGAATAACTTTACGCATATCAACAAAGGTAAGTACGTGCAATCTTAATCCGACAATTTGACTTAAGTACGCATCTGGCAAGCCATTTGACGATACAATCTGTCTTAATTAAAAAGGGAATATGGAAGAAAAAGAGACCAATACAGCAGAAAAACAAGGTAATCCTTCTGAAGAAACGGCAATGAATTTAAATTCAGATGAAAATATTGCCGGAACCAATCGTTTAAGCGAAAGTTTAACGGAGGAATCCGAATTGGAAGAAACGAGAATTGCATTACAGGAGCAAAAAGACAAATTTATCAGGCTCTTTGCCGAATTTGACAATTTCAAGAGGCGAAATGCCAAAGAAAGAATAGAATTGATTCAAACTGCAGGCAAAGAAGTAATTCTTTCTATGCTGGAAGTTTTGGATGATTGCGACAGAGCGGAAAAACAGATGCAAAAATCCAACACACCCATCCCCGAAGGTATCCAGCTGGTATTTAATAAGCTACGTACTACATTGCTCCAAAAAGGACTTAAGGAGATGAAAAGTGTTGGGGAGGACTTTAATCCCGACATTCATGAAGCGATTACTGAAATTCCGGTAAGCGATGCTACAAGAAAAGGCAAAGTGGTTGATGAAGTGGAAAAAGGCTATTTTTTGAGCGATAAAATAATCAGATTTGCAAAAGTGGTGGTGGGCAAATAAAACAAACAACAAAAGGCCAAAATCCTGAGGAAATTTTTATGTCAAAACGAGATTACTACGAAGTATTAATGGTTTCGAAAACTGCATCGGCTGATGAAATTAAAAAGTCGTACCGAAAGGTGGCCATGCAGTTTCACCCTGATAGAAATCCCGGAGATAAAGCTGCCGAGGAAAATTTTAAGGAAGCTGCAGAAGCATACGAGATATTAAGTGACAAAGACAAAAGAGCGCAATATGATCGTTTTGGGCATGCCGGACTAAACAGCGCTGGGGGATTTGGCGGCGGCAATATGAATGTGGATGATATCTTCAGTCAGTTTGGGGATATATTCGGCGAAGATATTTTTGGCAGTTTTTTCAATGGTGGTGGAGGAAGAGGTGGTCGAACAGGACGTGGCCGGGGTTCCAGGGGAAGTAATCTTCGCGTAAAGCTCAAAATGAATTACGAGGAAATCGCAAAAGGGGCCAGCAAAACCATAAAAGTTAAGAAGTATGTAACCTGCACCACCTGTTCAGGAAATGGAGCAAAAGATAAAGGAGCTGTGCAAACCTGCAGTACTTGCGGTGGTAACGGCCAGGTACGGAAAGTAACAAATACGTTTCTTGGTCAGATGCAAACTGTGGCAACCTGCCCGGGATGTAATGGGGAAGGTACCCAGATAACGAGTAAATGCACTAACTGCAAAGGTGATGGTAGAGTATATGCCGATGAAACGGTTACTATTGATATTCCTGCAGGCGTGCAGGAAGGAATGCAACTGAGTTTGGGTGGAAAAGGTAATGCAGGTGAAAGAGGCGGACCTCCCGGTGATCTTATTGTATTAGTGGAAGAAGAACAGCATGCAAACCTTCAGAGAGATGGGTTAAATGTTGTATTTGACCTTCATATTTCATTTCCAGATGCAGTTTTTGGAACAAATCTTGAAGTGCCCACTATTGATGGAAAAGCAAAAATTAAAATTCCAGCCGGCACTCAAAGTGGGAAAATCTTTAGATTGAAAGGAAAAGGATTTCCAGCTATAAACTCTTACGAAAAAGGTGACCAGTTGATACATGTGAACATCTGGACCCCGCAGCATCTAACCGCTGAGGAAAAAAGTGCAGTGGAAAAAATGATAGATTCACCTAATTTTCAACCCAAACCAGAAAAAGATGAAAAAAGCTTTTTTGATAAGGTAAAAGAAATGTTCGGCTAATCGTAACCGCTATAAATAAAAAACGCGATACATTTCAGCATGTATCGCGTTTTTTAATACCCAATAATAACCCTATTAAAACTATATATTATTACTGATTAACCACAATTTCCCCCACATCTGTAACACCACCGTCTTTCACTTCGATATTATTCTTTGCAGTGTTCTTGTATGGCGTCTTGGCTTCAATTATTATCTGATACGTACCTGCTTTTACATTGGAGAATGAGAATTCGCCATTGGTAATCGGAGCCTGCAGTGTATCACTTGAAGACAATGCCCATGCTTTCTCAGAACTTTGAGCAGGAGAAATTTTACCTTTGATGGAGGCAGTTTGCGTAACATTAAATGCTACAAAAGAGGTAGCACTAATCACTAAAGCGGCTATAGCCAGTTTCACATTTTTCATAGTGAGATAATTTAATTTGTTTAAGAAAAATCAGATAGACGAATTACTGTTTTCAACTACTG
This sequence comes from Chitinophagales bacterium, assembly GCA_031425315.1. GTDB lineage: Bacteria > Bacteroidota > Bacteroidia > Chitinophagales > Chitinophagaceae > Pollutibacter. Next base: position 10,204 of record JANPJC010000151.1, on the reverse strand, counting down.
TGCCAGTTGCAGTCATAAACTGTTAGCGTACAGTTAACTCGACAATACATTAATATTTGCCGGCAATATAATCTGTGGAGGTATTTCTACATTATACTAGCTTCAACGTGTACACGCTTTTAAATTTTTTATGTTTTGCATATTTTGTATTTACTTCGGTAATCAGCCTGATAATAGAAGACACAACATCAATGCAGTTGTAATAATGTGTTATCGACAAGGACTATAATTTTGATGATTGATATTCCTTAGATTTTTGATACTTATTTTACCCCCACCCTTTTTTACAGATAACCATAACATTCTGTTTGCGTTGAATTCTTGTTTTACCACTCTTATAGTCAGGAAAAATAATATATGATATAGTTGCCTTTTTCGCATCCCTATTGATAAAATTCACGTAAGTGTTAATACACTTTAAGTATACTGAATCAGGATTATTTACGTTTTAATTGTTAATGCGCAATTACGGCCAGAAAACGATGTAATGAGTAACAGTATAAGTCTGAAAATCAAAAAATTACGCAGGAATCTGAATCTTTCACGCACGATCAAACTCATTTGGTCAGTGGATCCCGTATTAACATTTACAGTTGGGAGTTTAATCTTTATAGAATCCATTTTATGGTTTGGAACCTTATTCATGTTACGGCTACTAATCGACTCTGTTTCTAATAAAGCGGATTTTGGAGATCGCTACATGTCAATGATGCTGACTTACATTACTATTGCAGGCCTGGTATCGATAGTATATAATTGTGTGAAGTCATATTCTTCCTATTTAAGTGAATTTCTAGGTGCAAAAATCAGTCACAACCTGGATGATTCTATTCACAATCAGACACTTGAACTTGACCTGAAATATTATGAAAGTCCCGAGTATCTCGATATATTAAAACGGGCTAAAGAAGCTGGTGGCATACACCCCTACTCTGTTGTGGTAAGCCTGTTTGATATGCTTCGAAATATTTTAATGCTGGCTGCTGTAGGTTCAGTATTGATTACAATAGACTGGATGTTGTTGCCTATACTTGCAATTTTTGTTTTGCCTATTCTTTTCATCCGCGTAAAGTTTTCTGAGAAATTGTATGAATGGCAACGCAACAATACTTCCGTTGAAAGACAGGCCTCGTATCTTAGCAATCTCATAACCGGTGATCAATCCGCAAAAGAGATCAGGGCATTTTCTCTGGGCAAATACTTAGGTGAAAAATATTCAAACATCCGCCGGACTTTGCTCAACGAGCAAACAGCATTAAATAAGAAAAGAACGTGGATTGAAATTGCGACAATGGCAATGGTGACCGCATCATTTTTTGCAATAACCGGATATATTGTATTTGGAACAATTAATGGCAAAACCAGTGTTGGTGACATTGCGGTATTTCTGGTGATATTTCCGCAAACATTTAGTGTAATGCAGGCTATCGCGGGTGCTATCTCCAAACTTTATCAATCCAACATCTATGTCTCCAACATTTTTGAATTATTTGACCTGAAAAGCACTTTATATAAACCTGAAAAATATACAGCGGTTCCTGATACGAAAAACCTTACGTTTAGTATAGAGAATATTCATTTTAAATATCCACATGCAGACTCTCCTGCTTTATCTAATGTTTCCATTAATATCCCCCCGGGTAAAATTGTTGCATTAGTGGGCTTAAATGGCGCAGGCAAGTCTACACTTATAAAATTACTAAGCCGCCTTTATGATCCGGTAAAAGGTAAAATTTGCCTCGGTGGAATCGATATTAAAGAATTTGATATCAGGGACTACCGTAAACAAATCAGTATTGTATTTCAGGATTTTGTACGATATAGTATCCCTGTTAAAGATTGCATCCGTTACGGAGATATTGATAGCCCTTTGAGAGAAGAAGATATGAAAGCGGCTGCGCGGAATTCAGGGGCGAACGAATTCATTGAAACGTTTCCCAATCAGTATGAAACGATGATGGGACGCACTTTCGATGATGGCCATGAAGTGAGTACAGGCCAGTGGCAGAAACTCGCCATTGCGAGATCGTTTTACAGCCCTTCGAGGCTCATCATTTTCGACGAGGCAACAAGTGCACTTGACGCTAAGTCGGAAACAGAGCTATTTAAAACGTTCAGACAGAGTATTGGAAACAGAGCTGCTCTGGTAATCAGCCACCGGCTGTCAACTGTCAAGCATGCAGATTACATTTATGTAATGTCTGAGAAGCAGGTCATGGAATGTGGCACGCACGATGAATTAATCAGAAAAGATAAAGGCTTATATGCAAAGTTATTTCAAACTCATGTCGAGAAAACTTTAAAACCAACTGCGTCTACCTGATGTAGCTTTTTAATAACGTATGGTCACATTGTCAAACCAGGCAGATACTATAACATCAAAACAGCACAATAATTCAGTTATTGCAGTTGTGACCTGTTGTATTGACGACTGGGGAGGATCAGAAGAATTGTGGGCCCGTGCTATTCCGTTCCTGATACAATCCGGCTTTACTATCCAGGTATTGAAAAGCGGTTTGAATAAAAATCATACAGAATATCAAAAGCTGGCTGCTCAGGGCGTGCAGCTGACAGAATTGAACACTCAGCCTCTGCCGGCAGAAACAACGGCATTTCGATTAAAAAGAAAGCTGGCCAGGCTCATCAACAAAGGAGCTTATCCTGATCCACCACAAGGAACAGTAGAAAACCTGAAACTTGAATTGCAGAAGTACACTCCTGCACTTGTCGTGATTTCTCAGGGAATCAATTTCGACGGTGTCAGTTACGCTTTAATATGCAGGCAGTTGAACATTAATTATGCACTGGTTGCACAGAAGGCCGTGGATTTTTACTGGCCAGAACCAGGATTGCGAAAAGCGATGCAGGACGTTTATTTCAATGCCCGCAAATGTTTTTTTATTGCGCGGCACAATCTAAATCTTACTGAAGATCAACTAGGTGCACATCTTAACAATAGCTCGTTGATATTCAATCCGGTAAAGATTCATCGGGAAATTATACCCTATCCAGATCATACTGAAGGATACAAATTAGCATGTATTGGACGTTATTTTCTATTAGACAAAGGTCAGGACATGTTAATCCGCATTCTAAGCAGAGATAGCTGGAAACAAAGGGATGTCAAAGTCACATTTATTGGCAGTGGACCAGACAAAGAAGCGTTGCAGGAATTGGCTACCTTTCATGGTGTTAACAATGTTGAATTTGCCGGATACGCGACTCAAATGGAGGAAGTATGGAAAAAATATCATGCGCTGATTCTTCCTTCGAGGAGTGAGGGTATGCCGCTTGTATTACTGGAAGCTATGTCGGCCGGAAGAACTGTTATCGTCACTGATGCAGGAGGAAATGGGGAAATAGTGGAGGAGGGCATAACCGGTTTTATTGGCGAAGCTCAACCCGAAAGTTTCAGCAACACAATGGAACGTGCATGGGCAAATCGTAAAGAATGGGAAGAGATGGGAAAAAAAGCATCTGGATATATAAAAAATAATGTTCCGTTATCACCGGAGAAAGAATTTGCCAATCAACTTAAATTAATCATCAATGGTTAACTATCCACGGGTTTCTGTAATAATACCTACTTATAATCGGGTGACCAAAGTAGGGAAAGCTATAGAAAGCGCACTCGGGCAAACATATCCGAATAAAGAAATAATCGTTGTGGACGATGGTTCTTCAGATGCAACTGATATATTGATGAAAAACTATCCGGCGGTCAGATATATTATTCAGGATCATGGCGGGCAGGCTGCAGCAAGAAATAACGGGCTTAAAAATTCGACAGGTGAACTGATCACCTCGTTAGATTCTGATGATGTGTGGAACGAAGATTTTCTCTCTTCCTGTGTTGAAGCTATTGAAAAAGATAATCTTGATTTTGTTTTTGCCAACTGGTCGCAGGATACAGGTAAAGGGGATTATTACGACCCTTTCAGTACTTATAATTTCTTCAAACCATATCTCCAGAACGCCAATGATGACTGGAATATCCTCGTAAATGAAGATTTACGAACCCTATATATAAGCGGATGCCCTTCACCATCTTCCTCATTAATGATCAGAAGATCATCTATTGTATCTGAATGGAATAATATTCTGAAAATTGCAGATGATTGGTGCATTATAATGGATATTATCTTTTCAAAAGAGTGCAGAGCTGCATTTACTAAGAAAAAACTTTGGATAAAAAATATCGACGGAACCAATATTCATGATGGACGAAATGAAAATGAGCTTTTAAAATATCTCTACGTGCATGATATGGAAATCATGTACAACCGTTATAAAAAAGGTCTTATCAGAAGGGAAAAACGAACATACAAAGAGTCTCTTACTTACTACCTGACCATGTATGCGTTTCAGCAATTGTCTATTGACAAGTCTTTTAAAAATTGCCTGCAGCCTTTTAAGAAAGCGTTTATCACTAATCCCAAACAGGCGTTGTCATTGTTACTCATTGAACTTAAAGGACGAGGTCAAAAAAGGATCGTTCGCCTGATGAGTTCAACTTTTTCATAACTACATCATATCACTTTTTTAAGTGCAGTTAACATGAATATGATCAATAAAGCTGACTGGCCATATAACGAAGAGTATGCTTCGAAGTACGATGAAATATGGAGAAAAGGGAACTCTGCTTTTCTGGGAGAATCCAGTTTTCATATTGAGGTAGCAGGCCGTATTTTAAAAGATGCTTCGAATTGGCTGGATGCAGGATGCGGCACAGGCTACTTCCTTAGTCAATTTCCCGGCGTAAAAAGAGCAGGTTTTGATCTGACTCCGGCAATGCTGGATGTGGCCCGTAAAGCAAATCCTGATGCCTTGTTTTTTAAACAGCATGACCTCAGGGTGATGAATGAAGAATGGCAAGGAAAATGGGATTTGGTTTCCACTACCGGCATGCCATGGTGTTATCTTAATACAATGGATGAGATTGAATTGTGTTTAAAAAATCTTATTTCGTATATATCACCACAAGGAAAATTATTTCTTGATCCCCTGGATATTTCTGACCTTCTGCCTATACCGTTTCCGCAGTATTACAATGAAAAGGATTTACCTGAGCATGTTCCTATCATTACAGGTGTTATCTGGAGCTTGAAGGAAAACGGCGTGTTTCATAATAATATGATTTTCCCCAGCATTGATCATTGGATCCGATGGCTATCTGAATATTTCCTGGAAGTAGAAATACTGGCATGTGGTGAATTATCCCCCCCCGCAGTTAACCCGCGCCGGCTTTTTATTTGTAGTAAACTACGGGAGCCGGGCAATACGCAGCACACAAAATTTATAGACCATCCCTTTGTTGTAACACCGGATTACAAAGTGAAATTTGTAACGAAGGAAGAAAAGCTGGCCCATGATCAAAAGAGGATGCAGCCCCCGGGGTTAATGGATTTGCCATTTTCTTACCTGTTGAGCAAATTCAAACCGTGGACACCCAAATTCTGGAATACTTTGTATATTATTTCCAAAGAAAAAATGCGGCGGTAATTTCTCATTTAAACTGTAATCGTTATAATTACTTGCAATGAAACTTCATTCGGCATTACGGGCAGATGAGTGGTGGGAATACAAATTATTGCCGATTCTTTTAATCGCCTATATCACTTCTTATCAAACAGGTGTGGATCTTTTTACAATTTCTCCCTGGATACTATTTCTTTTCGTTTCGTTGGTTGTTGGAGCCAGCTATGTTAGCCTGATCAACGATATCACCGATCTTGAACAAGATGTAGCAGCGGGCAAAAAGAACAGAATGTTGAACATTGCTCCATCAAAGCGCTGGTTGCTTCCCGGTGCGAGTGTGCTAGCCGGAATTGTATTCGGATATTTTTACTCTTTCCATCTTCCTTCTGTAATTCTCTATACTTTATCATGGATCGCATTTAGTTTATATTCTTTGCCCCCGGTACGGTTAAAGAAAAGAGGAATATGGGGTGTTTTGGCAGATGCTTCCGGATCACAATTATTCCCCAGCCTGTTAATGGTGACTTTTATCAGTTTCAAAACAGGCCAACCTGTTAATATCACCTGGCTTATCCTGGTTGGAGTATGGTCATTTGCTTTAGGATTACGTGGTATTTTATGGCATCAATATCATGATCTGAAAAATGATCAACAGGTGGGATTGCGTACATTGGTAACTGACCTCAACAGTGCTTCCGGCAAATGGGTTACGATTATTGTATTTGGCATTGAGCTGATAAGCCTCGCGGGTATGCTCGCTTTTTTCAATAACCCCTGGGCTTTTCTTTGTCTGGGATTCTACGTGGTATATGTAATGGGATTGATCAGAATTTTACAAGCGATCCCAATAGCCGTTAAGCCTCCTGAAAACAAGGCATACCATATTTTAATGAGCGACTATTACCAGGTTTTGCTTCCGCTTACAGTGTTAATCAGTGCAGCATTTGTACACCCTTTGGTGCTGATCATACTGGCAGTACATATCATACTGTTTCCACGCAACATTTATATCCTGTTGTTCAACACCTTGAATTTTTTTAAAGCCGGATTGAGCAAAATCGGGCTGGTGATTGGCGGGAGATAAAAGGATTACTGTTCCCCTTTCTTTTTCTTTTTCAAAGCCGTGTACAATTTTTGGGCTTTCAGCACGATGTCATTAAATTCTCTCTGCGCAGGATCAGTGAAGTCGGCATTTTCTTTTGCCATCCCTACCAATTGCTCCCAGGTAATATTCTTTACATATTCAGAGGATCTCAACATCAAACCAAATAAGGCCACCGTTGCAGAAAATCTGACATGCCCTTCTGATTCGGCCAATTCCAGATAATTAAAAGGTGCGCGAAAGTTGAAATGTTTCAGCGATTTCTGTTCAGGTAATCTGTACCTGATATCCACATCAGCGACAGATTCTTTCATTACGCCGTCGAACACAGCCTGCACGTTTTTAACAGTAGGCACCACTTCAAAAATGGCCAGCATTGAATGACCTGAACCAACTTCACCTCCCTCTAGATTACTGCTGCTATCGGCTAACGATGATAACTTATTATCGAAACCTATTAATCTATAAGATGAAACCAATGATGGATTAAAATCCACATTCATGTACACGTCATCAGCTACCGCATATAAGGTTTGCGTTAGTTCTTTAACGAGAACTTTCTCAGCCTCAGTTTCATTATCCAGATAAGCGAAATTGCCATTCCCTTTTTTTGCAAGAATCTCAATTTTCGAATCTTTGTAATTGCCCATCCCTACACCTAAACAGGTAAGATAAACACCACTTTGTTTTTGTTTTGTTATCAGCTCCTCCAATTCCTTTTCTGAAAACTGTCCCACATTGAAATCACCATCTGTTGCTAAAATGACCCTGTTATTGCCGCCTTTAATAAACTGGCTCCGGGCGAGTGTATAAGCCTGAAGAATGCCTGCTTCACCAGGGGTAAATCCGCCTGGCTGCAGTTCTTCTATAGCGTCAAGCATCTTCTTTTTATTGGCACCACTTGTAGGGGTCAGCATCACACCCGTTACACTTCCATACACCACAATAGAAACCGTATCAATAGGCCGCAGATTGGCAACTAATTTTCGAAATCCTGATTTCAATAAAGGCAGGCGATTGGGCATATCCATCGAACCAGAAACATCGATTAAAAAAACAAGATTGCTTGGAGGGATAGTTTCAAGATTTATCTTTTTTGTATTTACATACAGATAAAGCAATTGACTATTTCCGTTCCATGGGCAGGAAGTAAGATTAGAAATTACTTTAAAAACGGTATCGCCTTTTGGAGGATTAAAGTTGATTGAAAAATAATTCAACATCTCTTCAATGCGCACCGCATCGGGAGGTACTTCACTGTTAAGATTGATAAATCGACGAACGTTGCTGTAGGCGGCCCTGTCAACATTTAACACCACACCGGTTTGCGGATATTTATCAGTTGCCACAAATTCATTTTCTACCAATGCATTGTATGTTTCATCCCCCATCACCCGATTCATCGCAGCAGAAACTTTTAGATTCTTGGTCACAGAAAGTCTTGTGTGTTTATAAAGGCTCGCTGTAAAAGGAAGCATCTTCATTTCCAGATTGATATATTTAGATGCATTTACCGGTGTTGTAAAAGATTCAAATCCATCAAAACTAAAAGTAAGCGTATCCTTCTCCTTTGAAGTAAGGATTCCGAACGCGCCCCCTACGCCACTAGAATAGGGAAGACCGGAAGAATGCAAAATTATTCTGACATTTTGCAGAGGATTTTTTTTCTCATCACGAACTTCTCCTCTTATATAATATTGGGAGTATGCATTATGCAGACTAAAAAAGAAAATGATTATCGTAAAAAATATTCTCAAGGCAAGCGTATAAGTGGTTTCAATATAAGGGTACCTGTTTTCTATTTCTTAAAGTGTTTATACCTAGTCGTTCAGTTGATAGATTTCAGGAATGTTTCTTCCATATCCATCATAATCCAAACCATATCCTACCACAAAACGATCGGGAATTTCAAATCCAAGATAGTCAATATGTATCGGGTGAATGGTGGCTTCTTTTTTATGCAGCAGTGCGCAAATTTTAAGTGAGCGTGGTTGCTGATGTTCAAGTTGAGGCAGAAACTGGTGAAGGGTGTTTCCTGTATCGATAATATCTTCCAGAATGATTACATCTCTTCCGAAAAGCTCAGTGTCGAGACCGATTGACGTAATCACCTGACCAGTCGATTTTGTGCCCTTATAAGAGGCTAATTTGATAAAACAAATTTCTGCCGGGATACTGAGCGCCTTAAAAATGTCGGCGGCGAAAATGAAAGACCCGTTTAAAATTGCTATAAATAATGGCTTTCTATCAGCATAATCAGCACTTATCTGTGAAGCCAGTTTACTTATTTCGACTGAAATCTGATCGGCTGAAATATAAGGTTTGAAAAGTTTGTCATGAACGAGGAGTGTTTGCATTTATCTGCTTTTATAAATCAGTAATTCCTGGCCCACCCTTAATTCGCCGGAAGCCAACTTGTTCCATTCCTTGATTTGTTCCTGGCTAACCTGGTATCTTTTTGCTAAGCTAAACAGTGTTTCCTTTGATTGAACTGTATGTCTCTGCAGCGGTTCTGCAGTTGCTGTTGTTGCTTCCCCTTCTGGCGTTTCAATCGTTTGTTCCTCCTCCTCAGTCTGTTTTTCCCTAAATGAAACTAACCTTGGAACAGCGGGTGCTTCAGAACGCAGAAAAAGCCTTTCGCCGGGAGCAGGAAACATTCCCCTTTCAAGGTGATTGTATGCTAAAAGGCTTTCCAATCGCAAACCCTCTTCCTGACTGATATCCTCAAGCGTCTCATTTGTGCGGGTGATATGATATTCGTTGTGACTTTGTTTTCTTTTACGCTGCAGATAAACAAGCTGATCTTTTTCCAGTACATCGTTTGATTTCTCCAGCTCATTAAAGTCATACAGCCAATTCAACTTCACATTATACTTTTCTGCGATTGCCAATAGAGATGTACCTGCAGTTGCAAAAATTACACGGGTCTCATTAATGCGAAATTCTGATTCAGGATAGCTGATTTTTACAACATTAACAGGCTTGGCGTCCGTTTCATTTTTCCTGACTGCAACAGCATTTACAATTGGTTCAGCAGTTTCTGCTATGGCGCTGTTGTTTGAATTTGATTTATTTGCCGGCAACTGCATAGCAATCCACGAAGTATCTGCTTTCTTCCTTCCCAGTGCAATCATTGTATATTCGTAGAGATGATAATTTTCAATATACCGGATGAGAATTTGCGGATATTTTGGATTAGTAGCATATCCGGCTTTTTTTAATCCTTTGGCCCAACCTTCATAGTCTTCCGGATCCAGCTCAAACAAGGATGCATACCGCGGCTGCGATCTTAAATAATCAGAATGATCTTTCCATGAATCATATGCATCGCCGTATTTCCTGAAGCATTCTCCCTTTTCATCATCATCATGATACACTTTTTCGCCGGTCCACCAACTTTTACACTTGATGCCAAAATGATTATTTGATCGCATCACGAGGTCACTTCTTCCTGCTTCAGTTTCCAGAATTCCCTGTGCGAGTTTGATCGCTGCGGGTACTCCTGTTCGCTGCATTTCCCGGATAGCATAGCCTGCATAGTTGCGCACATAGTCGGCGACTACCGGATTAACTGCTTCCTGCGCCCTGGCTTCCGTTAGAAGAAAAGCCAGTATTAAAGTAAAA
>JANPJC010000150.1:0-2413 GCA_031425315.1 Chitinophagales bacterium | reverse complement strand
GAAGGGTCAATTTGAAAAGAAGCCTTTACCTAAGGAAGCGCAATTATCGGTGGTGTATGGTTTATCGGCCGGAGATTATGACGGAGATGGAAAGCTGGATATTTTATTGGGCGGTAATTTTTATGAGAGCAAGCCTGAGGTGGGTATCTATGATGCGAGTTATGGATTACTGCTGAAGGGTGATGGGAAGGGCAATTTTACAAGCATACCAGCCACTCAGAGCGGAATCAATATCAGGGGCGCTGTGAGAGATATCAAATCATTAAAAGTGGGCAGTAAAAATATTTTGGTAATTAGCAGAAACAATAATGTCCCGGAACTTTATAAACGTAATTGAAGTATTAGATTATGAGCAGAACTATTTTGATTTTGTCAATCATCGCCGTATTGAGTGCATGTAATAATTTTTCAAGTGAAGGTGAAAAATATTCTATGCTGGTTAAAAAAGAACTAAAGAAGGGAATCAGAAAGGACAGCCTTTTCCTGGGATTAAGATTAGGTATGACCAGCAAAGAATTCTATGTTCATTGCTGGGAACTAAATAAACAGGGAATTATATCTGACGGGGAATTGAATACAGCTGTTAAGTATAAGCTAAAGAGTGAATTAAAACATCCTGGCGCAATGAATTTCTATCCTGATTTTTATGAAGATAAAATCGCGAAAATTCGGGTGAAATTTAGTTATGATGCTTGGGCACCGTGGAATAAAAATTTAATTGCCGACAGCTTGATGCCAGATGTCCTGAACCTTTGTAAAAGATGGTATCCCAGGGGAAATGAATTTATAACACTGAACGACTCAATCAGGGGAACAATTCATGTAAAGGTTGATGGAAACAGAAGAATTATCATTGGAAAAGTTGATGAAAGAGAAGTACTTGTTGACTATACTGATATGCTGATAGAACAAAAACAAAAAAATGCGCAGCCGAAATGATTAGAAGGAGAATGATTTGTTTTAAAGGGTTAGTAATAGTGTCGATACTGAGCATAATTCTGTCTGCCTGTAATTCAAAACAGGGAGATGCTAACGCTATGCAAACCGTAGAAGCAGGGGATAAGCTTTTTATACAACTTACAACAGCAAGCACAAAAATCGATTTCGAAAACAAACTTACCTACGACGACAACTTCAACATTTTTACATATCGTAATTATTACAATGGAGGTGGAGTTGCTATTGGAGATATTAATAATGACGGATTACCTGATATTTTTTTTACTGCCAATATGCTTCCTAACAGACTTTATTTAAACAAAGGTGATTTTCAATTTGAAGATATTACTGATAAGGCTGGTATTGAGAAGAAAGGCAAATGGTCAACAGGAGTGAGTATGGCTGATGTGAACGGTGATGGTTTTATCGATATTTATGTTTGCAATAGCGGTGATGTGAAAGGCGATAACAAAGAGAATGAACTCTTTATTAATAATGGAGATAACAGCTTTTCGGAAAAAGCAAAAGAATACGGATTAAATGATAAAGGTTTTTCAACTCATGCGGCATTCTTCGATTTTGATAAAGATGGCGATCTCGATATGTATCTGCTGAACAATTCATTTAAGGCAATTGGCAGTTTTGATTTGCAGAAGAATGAAAGGAATAAAAGGGATTCACTCGGGGGGCATAAGTTCTTCAGGAACGACGAAGGCCGTTTTATTGATATTAGTGAAAAGGCTGGTATCTATGGTAGTATTATTGGTTTCGGACTGGGGATTACAGTTGGTGATGTGAACAATGATGGCTGGCAGGATATGTACATATCCAATGACTTTTTTGAACGTGATTATCTGTACATCAATAACAAGAATGGAACTTTCAGCGAGGTGTTGGAACAACAGATGCGAAGTATCAGCAATGCTTCAATGGGGGCTGATATGGCAGATATCAACAATGATAGTTATCCCGAAATTTTCGTGACTGAAATGTTGCCTGCTGAGGAATCCCGGTTGAAAGTCAATACCACTTTTGAAAACTGGGATAAATATCAACTGAACCTGCGGTTTGGTTATTATCATCAGTTCACACGCAACATGTTGCAGTTGAATAATCGCAATGGCTCGTTCAGTGATATTGGAAGGTTGGCCGGAGTGCATGCCACAGATTGGAGTTGGGGAGCATTAATGACCGATCTTGATAATGATGGGTTCAAAGATATTTTTGTTTCAAATGGAATATATCAGGACCTGACCAATGAAGATTTCATTCAATATATTTCCAACCGGGAAGTGATGGGTGATATCCTCCGAAACAAAGGAAAGAATACCTATAAGAAGTTAATCGATCTGATGCCTTCTAATCCTGTACCGAACTATGCTTTTTCGAACAATGGTGATTTAACGTTTACAGATCGTTCGAAGGAGTGGGGATTGGGTACGCCTGGTTTCAGTAATGGCTCAGCGTATGGCGA
>JANPJC010000149.1:0-1759 GCA_031425315.1 Chitinophagales bacterium | reverse complement strand
GAGGTTTCCGGTTGTTGTGTTGGTAATTGTTCCATATATAATTTTTTATGAAACAAATATCTGTTTGGGATTGTGCAATGCTTTTGACAATTATCAAATAGTAATAAAGTAAATGTTAAACCCTGCTGCGGATGCGGCTTAAGGTTTCCTGTGTAATGCCTAGGTAGGCAGCAATATAACCCAGCGGCACTCTCGTAAGAATATGTGGCGACTCCTGCAATAAATTTTCGTATCGCTCTGCAGCAGTTTTAAATTGTGCATTTACAAATCTTTCCTCCAGCCTGATGTAATATTTTTCATACACAATTCTTACCAGTCTTTCAGTTTCATGGAACTCATCAAACAATCCCTGTATCATTTCTTTTGGAATAGCCCATACAATGCTATATTCTAAGAACTGTATATTTTCAACTGCTGCTTCGCCGGTAATAAAGCTGTGAAAAGATGTCACAAAATCATTTTCAAAACCAAACCAATGCGTAATTTCTTTTCCATCTAAATTATAGAAACCCCGTATGGCGCCCTGTTCTACAAAATACAAATGGCGGCAGGTATTTCCTTCTTTTAGCAATATATCATTTTTGTAAAATTCTTTTTTCACAAAACATGCTGCCAAGGCTTCCTGCGCAACAGTACTAAGCGGATAATATTTATTTATATGTTTAAAGAAAGATTGCATACTTCTGTGAAGATATTGATAGGAACGAAACTTTTCTATCTTTGAAAGCGTACATACTAAAAACTTTTTTATTAAAAATATCATCTCCTTTTCGCTTTCGCTGTTTGTTGCAATATTTATGTTCAGCAGCTGCGCTTTTACATCCATAAATAGAAATAAGAACATTACTTATTTACCGGCAGACAATGTTGCAAACAAACCTGCCCAAACCCTCAATGTTTTTGCCCCTAAGAAAAGCGCAGCATTAAAAGAAGTGCTCATTTTTGTGCATGGTGGAAGTTGGAATTCAGGTAGGAAAGGCATGTATAGTTTTTTTGGAACTCGATGGGCGAGAAAGGATGTATTGACTGTTATTGTTGATTATCCAAAAAGCCCCAAAGCCGGTTACGATGAAATGGCGATTGATGTAGCCAAGGCGGTAAAATGGGTGAAAGAAAATATCAAAACCTATGGTGGCGATCCTGATAAAATATTTATTAGTGGCCACTCAGCCGGAGGACATTTAGCGGCCTTGGTAGGTATTAAAAAAGAATATTTTACACGAGTTGGCATTGCAAATCCGTTACAAGGAATTATACTCATAGATGCAGCAGGCTTAGATATGTACGGTTACTTGCAAGGTGAAAACTTTGAACCGGGGAATACGTATTTAAACACATTTAGCAACGATCCAAAAATATGGAAAGAAGCATCGCCCATGTATTTCTTGCATCAAGATATGCCACCAATGCTGATTTACCGTGGCAGTAAAACTTACCCTTCTATTGAAGTAAGTAATGAGAAGTTCGGATCTGCACTTAAAGCATTTGTACCTCAGCCAAACTATACCATTTTAAATGGCAAAAAACATGTGCCGATGATTACGCAATTTTTTAATACCGGTAACGATCGGTATAAAGAAATGAAGGCGTTTATGAAGTCGAAATAAATTCTTATCGTTTGAAAAAACAAAAAGGGCTGCATCACATATTTGATGCAGCCCTTTTCTGAGATCATTGTTTTATTTCCCAAATACCTTCTCACCATTCACCCATGTACCTAACACCGCGGTGGTCAATATTTTTGATTTATCACACTTCA
>JANPJC010000148.1:0-2226 GCA_031425315.1 Chitinophagales bacterium | reverse complement strand
GTTCTGACCAAATGCTAATGCAGCAAAGAGCATTAGCATCGTAAACAGTGATGCGATTTTTCTCATGTTAACGTTAATTTTTAAATTTTAAAAGCATTGATTATCAAGGGAAACCGTCAATTCTCAAGGGTAAGGGTGATATTAAAGACACAATTGCCTCTAAAAATGCTGCCGCAAGGTAATTTTTTTTTTAACAAATACTTAATTCACCCGAAAATAAATAATAATCTGACTATCAAGGCCTAGAATAGCCATCTCACCTGGACTTTTACTTCCGTGCGCCGATTTCCAGGTATTTCATCGAGTCCTGAACCTAGAAAATTCTTGTCCTTATAGACAGTTTGGGCAAAACGGAGCCAACAGGAGATTTTCCTGGTTAAATCGTAATTCAGATTGAGATAATACCTGAACCCCTTGTCTGAAAAGGCTGGTATAGAGAAACTATATAATACGTCGTTCTCATAAGCATAAATGCGGGAGTTGTAACCGTCTGTTTCAAAATACTGCAACCTTACTGTTGCCGAAAGAGGTTTTAATAAAGGCTTATATATTATATCGGTAAAACTCAAAAACCCGTTTTCACGGTTTATTCCATTTCTATCGTACCATAATAATTCAAAGCGGTTGCGGATGGTAAAGTCAGAACTGATTTTATAACTCACCTGTGTACGCCAGCTTTGTTTGGGAATACTGACGAGGAAGTTAGTTGGCGTGGAGTTGCCTGGTTGGTTGGATTGCTTTGTTTCATTCCGGAACCGGGTGTACAATTCTGTTTGCCGGTTAGGCGTGTACGTTAGTTGTATTAAAAAATCTTTTCCATTACTCGGCGCATCTACCTGGAACTTCAACCAGGGAAATTTATAAATATCGCCATACATATCTATTCGCCAGCCCGGGACCGGGCGAATCGCGATACCAGCATAAAAACCTGTTTCATTCGTGGGATTTGTATTTTCTGTAAATGCATTTCCGTTTATGGACTGGTACCCTTTATGAATTGTTCGTTGTACTACTGAAATATCCACTCTTGGATCGACGCTTAAGAGAAGACCATTGACAAATGCTTTGTTCAATCGTTTATCTGCAGCCGCTTCTCCAAAAAAATGAAGATTGCGGTAAGTATAACTATAGTCGACACTGATGTTTGACCAATTGTTTCCACTGATGGCATAAAGATTATACGGCTCTTTTCTTTTTTCAACCGGTAATGAGAACTTATAATAAATCCCATTCAACCCGATGTGCCAGTTCTTTCCACGATAAATAATATTGCCGCCTGCTGCGGACTGCTGGAGGTTATTCCTGTCAGCGATCTCGCTGGGAGTACGATGATACCCTGAGGTTAGAAAAGAAGAAATAAAGTCTTCATTATTCACTGTATCCGCTACAAAATTTCCGCTCAGTTTGCGCAAGGAAATAAATGCAGTGGCTTCTATTTTTCCTTTCCGGATGGTAACTCCTGCACCGCGGTGAAAATAAAACTCACCCGCAGAACTATACGGGCGAAGCACCGCTGACTGTCTTTTTACGCCCATGACATCCACGCTTTTTTTAAACGCCAGCCCCTGCCATTGGATCAGGCCCTGGCCCATGCTTACGGAGAAGTCACCTATTGCAAGTGATTGGATAATACCAATCTTTCTGGCAAATAAATGAAAAGAATAAAAATCAAACCCTTTGTTCTGCGCACCTTTCAGGAACTGCTCCCCGGCATCTTTATCACCAACTATTCCAAACTGAAACAAATTTTTATAAGTATAACGGTAACGCAGAAAAATTCGCTGCGGACTGCCGAGATATTTGGTACCCGGCGTTGCTTTGTCAAACCCTTCAGACTGTTCCAGTACTTGCGTGAGACGTAATAACACACTATGTTCACCATCGCGGAATCGCTTACCGGCTTCTTCGCGTAATGACATGGGAATACTCGCTGAAATAAATGGAAGTAGTTTCCGGATTGTTACCGGGTCCCAGGAAGGCACAGCTTGTAATTCATAAAGGCTAATAAGTTTGCCAAACAAATTCCGGTAAGCAATAAGATTCGCGATCTGCAGGTCGGTGATTATTCTTAATTGCTTTAATTCATCCGCGTCAGCTGTATTTATATTAAGTGGATTTTTTCTGAAATGATCAAGGTCCTGCAGGTAGGTATCATCCTCTGTTTCTCCCTGGTCTGCATCGGTTTGATTTTCGAGTTGCTGTTCCGTACTCAATGGAATTTCTTGT
>JANPJC010000147.1:0-3339 GCA_031425315.1 Chitinophagales bacterium | reverse complement strand
GTAAAATAGTTTCAGACTCCTGATATTTGAAAATACTGCTGTCGTTGCCTGGAAGAATGCCGAAACAGTTTTCCGAACAAAAAGAAAAAGAAATCAGAAGAAAAAAGAAGAACAGTTTTTTGAAGCAGAATCTCTTTTTTTAAGAAGATTGGGCATTTGTGACTGGCATTGCTTTAAGGTTAATGTTTCGTGGAAATAAATTTTATTTCTTAAGGTCCCGGAAACATTAAATCCTTGCTATAGGTAATATCTATAATGAAGATGTTTTGCCAATCAATGCTTTACCCGTCCTGAAACAAGTTCCCTTAAACAACGCCACCTGATCGCCATTTTGATTTTTGACATGAATCAGATAAACCCCTGTGCTGCGGCCATCATGTATTTCAATGGCTTCGGCAGTTAATATGTCGCCAATATGTACCGCTTTTGTAAATGTGATGGTAACATCCAATGCTACGGATAAATTATTGCGGTTATTACAGGCAAAAGCGAATGCACTATCAGCCAGTGAAAACGGAACGCCTCCATGTATGATACCAAAACCATTGACCATCTCTTTGCGGATAGTCATCCTGATTTTGCTATAACCTTCTCTTACTTCAATCAGTTCAACACCTAACCACTGACTGAAAAAGTCATTCTTCATCATATGCTCCACTACCTCATTTGCTAATGCTTGTCCTGCCATAATATCAAATTTTATTATTCACCTTTAAAGAAGGGCGTTCTTTTCCCGATAAAAGCGGATACCCCTTCACGATAGTCCAAAGTATCTGCAGCCTGCTGTTGTAATCTGTCTTCAAGTTCCAGTTGGGCTTCAAAAGTGTTGTTGAAAGAATAATTTAATGCTTTTTTTGTTAATGCGAAACTTCTTGTTGGCATGCCGGCCAGCGTTGAAGCTAATTTGTAGGTATTCTCTTTGAATTCTTCATTAATAAAAACCTTGTAAATCATCCCCATTTTCTCTGCCTCTTCGGCACTTATTTTATCACCTAGCAAAAAGAGTGCTGACGCCCGCTGCCAGCCAATTAGCCGGGGTAGAAAATATGTGCCTCCACTATCCGGAATGAGGCCGATCCGGGAGAATGCCTGGATAAAGCTGGCGTAAGTGGAAGCGACCACGATATCGCAGCACAAGGCGATATTTGCGCCTGCTCCGGCTGCAACACCATTTACTGCAGCTATTACCGGTTTTTCAAGGTTGCGGATTTTTGTTACAATAGGGTTGTAATGTTCCACCAGTATTTTATCCATCCCCGGTCCGTCAGGGTCAAGTACTTCAGATAAATCCTGACCAGCGGAAAATCCCTTTCCTTCGCCCGTTATCACAACACATCTGATCTGTTTATCATTATTACATTCATCCAAACGATGTTGCATAGCGATCGCCATTTCCCGGTTAAAAGCATTGAGTTTATCGGGTCGGTTAAGCTGAATTGTAGCTATACCCGCTTCAACAGAAAAAATTATGGAATCAGACATATCGGTCAGGTTCAGTTAATGGCACTTAAAGTAGTCAAAAGGTTCCAGACAATCATTGCATTTATATAATGCCTTACAGGCAGTGGAGCCAAATTCACTGATAACACTTGTATTTGTTGAGGAACATAATGGGCATGCTGCAGGTCCTTTATCATCCATAATTTTATCTGAGAATTTTTCATGCAATGCATTCGGTGCGGCAATGCCGTAATTCACAAGTTTCTGCTTTCCCGTTTCACTCATCCATGCAGTTGTCCATGCGGGTGATAGCACCTGTTTTATAGAAAAATTGGTAATACCGTGAGCAAACAGTGCCATGCGGATGTTGGTGGAAATAGCATCCATTGCAGGACAGCCTGAATAAGTTGGAGTAATGATTATTTCGAATCTCGTTTTACCGTTATCATCAAATATCATTTCAACTTTCCTGATGATGCCAAGGTCATTGACTGATAGTACCGGCACTTCAGGATCCTTTACTTCTTCCAGTATCGAATAAATATTTTGTATGTTAATATCGGGTTCGGTCATTACAATACTATATTACCAGGATTGTCCTGGGTAAGCTCTTTGGAGAAACTGCATTTCTGCCAGGATATAACCCAGGTGCTCAGTATGTAAGCCGGCTTTGCCTCCCTTTTGAGTCCAGTCTGGAAATTCAAAAGGGATTGTCGCTTCTACAAAAACCTCTTTCATCAAGTCGTTAAATGTTGCTTGTATTTCAGCTGGATTAACAGCAACACCGGTTATAATTAATTCAGATTCGTATGGTGCAGGTTCAAAAAACTCATTTACATAATCCTTTAACTCTCCCCAGGCTTCAATCATCCTTTCTCTGCTTTCAACTGTACCATCGCCCAGCCTGATCATCCATTGCCTGCTCCATTTGAGATGATAAGTTGTTTCTTTTAAGGCTTTTTCAGCAATACCTGCAATCCGTTCATCCGCTGAGTACTGAAGTTTTGAATAAAGGTGAAACTGAAGTGCGCTACAAATAAACTGACGCATCACCGTTATCCCCCAGTGCCCATTAGGTAATTCACAAATCAAACAGTTTTTGAATTCATTGGCATCTCGGAGATAGGCAAAACTATCTTCAGTAAATTTTTCACCATGTAGTTCCGCAGCGTATTGGTAGAAATATCTGGCCTGGCCCAATAGGTCCAAAGCAATATTAGTTAATGCGATATCCTGCTCCAGTACAGGTCCATGGCCGCACCATTCGCTGTTACGGTGTCCGAGTAATAATGCGTTATCTGCAAGATGAAGAAGATATGATTCGAGAGATGTTGACATTACTTAAGTACTATTTAAAACTATATATGAGTCAGCTCATCAGGTAGTTGATAGAAAGTCGGGTGCCTGTAAATTTTATCGGTTGCCGGTTCGTAAAAACTTTCTGCTTCATCAGGGTTTGACGCATGCATATATTTGCTTTCCACCACCCATATGCTTACACCTTCCATTCTGCGGGTGTACACATCACGCGCGTTTTCGATAGCCATAGCAGCATCTGCTGCGTGTAAACTTCCCATATGCTTGTGGTCCAGGCCCTGCCTGCTTCTGATGAATACTTCCCACAGCGGCCAATCTTTTTCCGCAACAGATATTCTTTCATTTACCTGACCCGCTCCAGAACCTTCAGGTATGTCACCATAATAATATTTTGAATAAATGATTGCCATATAATTTTTTTTGATGAGGAAATTAAATCACGCGGCCTGTAATTTTGTTTTCTGTTTTTCAGCATATGCTGAAGCAGCTTCTCTTACCCATCGTCCTTCTTCGTGCGCCTTCCTTCTCGCTTCAAGCCGTTCTTTATTACAGGGACCTTTTCCCTTCACCACATTCCAAAAT
>JANPJC010000146.1:0-3413 GCA_031425315.1 Chitinophagales bacterium | reverse complement strand
CGCAAATGTTCTATAGTGTTATCATCCATGTTGTTTTTCTTAATAGTTATGCCTTAGCGTTTCACGAGCGATAAATTTTGTAATTAAAGGTATAAACGGCGGTAAATTACCGACGGAATGCTAGAAATGCAAATTGAAGATTTTTCAAAACCACCAGCGTGGCGGAATTGGCAACAGATGCATAGATTACAGGATTGGACTTCAAATCATGAAGTTCAGCTGCAAATCCAGGCAATCCGTTTGTTTTTGAAAGAAAAGATTTTCAGATGGTTATCTTCTTCCCGCTATTGGCTGAAGCATATATTGCATCAAGCACCTTCATATCTTTAAGTCCTTCTTCTCCCCGTATATGCTCCGGTAATCTGTTCCCGCTAAGAATAACTTTTGCTATTTCATCGCATTGTGTAGCCTGTTGATTAATTTCGGGAAAACTGAGTATCCCCCTGGTTGTTTTGCCTTTAAAAGGCCCGTAACTTATCGCAGGGCTCAATTCAAAACTTCCATTTTCTGCACCAGCATAAAATCTGTCGATAGAAGCATTGTAAGTACTGATAGAATTGCACATCGCGCCGCCAGGAAATTGTAATTGCCAGGTAATCGATTCTTCCACTTCTGAAAACAAAGTTTTGTTGGTCACCGGACCAAATTGCGCCGTTACACTTACCGGCTCCTCTCCAGTAACATATCGGGCGACCTGCACGCAATACACACCAAGATTCATCAATGGCCCGCCACCTGCAAGCGCCTTATTTAAACGCCACTCGCCGGGTGTAGCTGATCTATACCCTAATGAAGCTTCCATCACTTTAACAGCTCCAAAAACTTTTTGCTGCCCCAATCTTTTAAGTTCAATGTGATAAGGCTCATAATGAAGCCTATACCCTACTGCCAGCTGTACACCTGCTTTTTTGCATACATCAATCATTTCAATACAGTCAGCTGCATTGATCGCCATTGGTTTTTCAACGATAACGTGTTTCTCTGCTTTTGCAGCCCTGATTGTATATTCCTTGTGCATTGCATTAGGCAATACGACATATATCAGATCAATATTTTTGTTATCCCGGATCTGGTCGAAATTCTGGTAGTTATAAATATTTTGCTGAGGGATACTATACTGTTTTTTCCATTTCTCTGCTTTTGCTGGAGTACCTGTTATAATGCCTGCTAGCTTACAATATTTAGAAACCAACAAACCTTCAGCAAGGTATTCAGCATATCGTCCCAAACCGCAGAGCGCGATATTCAATTTTTTTTGTTGGAAACCTGCATCTATAACAGGTAACAGAGATGCAGCAAGCAGGCCCATTCCGCTTTGATGAATAAAGTGCCGGCGTGAAAATAAACTCATACTTATCAGATATCCATCTTTAGTCGGTAATACGGGCAGTATATTACAAATGAACCTAGCACTATACAATTCAGTGGAGTTTTAACTCCGTTTGCGTTTTGCCAGTTTCTTTTCTATATTTTCCTGTACCCGAAACTTTACAATCTGGCTGATCAAATCCAGCGGCAAAGGTTGATCTAATGGAAACCGGATGGTCCCTTTTGATCGTTCATATTTCGCCAATTCTTTATCGAAAACACTCATACCCGGGGATGCCGGATAGAAACCAATATGTTCCTTCCAGGCAGCGTAATATACTAAAACTCCGTCCTGTTTGAATGCGGGCATATTATAACTGATCACTTCTTCGGCTTTGGGTGCAGATTGCTTAATTGTTTTCCGCATTTTCTGAAGAGCAGTTTGCGCGTTTTTGGGTAAGGTGGATAAGTACTCATCCACAGTTTTAAATTTTGTATCGTCCATTATTGAGGGTTAATGAGTACTCCTAAAGTAAATTAAAATTCGATTGATACTGGATTGGAAAACAAAAAAACATGTCTGCTCATTTTTGCTTTTTGAAATGTCGCCAGTAAGCGATTAGGCTGTATAAAACACGCCTTTGATATTCGGAATGCGACATGAGCTGAAAAGTCTCAGGGAAATATAATGAAGGGAGATACTGACGGAATATATGAGATGATCGGAATTCAATTATTAACTCATTCACCCAGATACCTTCATTAATGACCAATAACCAATAAGTCTAGAGATTAACACGTCGATAGTGTTTTAATTAGAAATAACAAGAAATTTCTGCCTTACTCCGTTATACTCAAATGCTCCGCTTAACTCAGTGGCCAGGAAAAATTACAACCAAGAATATTTTAAGTTTCAGAATGCAGACCACAGAGGTTAGCGGAGGTTTTGAGATGAACGGAGAAAAAAACACAAGTAATTCTGATCTTATTTATGAAATTATATTTTTTCGATAAGTGAATCGATAAACCAACGCAGCGCTAAAGTTTCAGTAGAATTACATCAGATTTTAATGATAAAATTTCTGGTTACACATAGTTGTTGTGAACAGCCACAACGGTATCTTTTATCTTGATGTTTCATGATTGACGAAATGAAACAGTTGTTTACTTCGCACTTCTCACTTAGTACTTTAAAATTCACCCATTGACTTATTCACATATTGACTTAATTTTCATCACCAATCCACCTTTTTCACCACAACGGTTACATCTCTGTTTCTGCCTTTGTCGTCAACGCAGGAAATTTTCACCTGGCCTTCAGCAGGCATGAAGAATTGTTTGGTGCCGGCTTCAGCGGTTTTATACAAAACATCATCTATATACCAGTACACCTTGTTAACATCATTGCCGGTTTTGCATTCCAGCTGCAGGGGTTCAGGTTCTTTTTTGCTGATCAAATATTCTGTGCCATTAACTGGTGAAGTGATATGCGGTGCCCCTTCACCAAATATTCTTTCACAATCAGGATTATGTGGCGGTACTTCCTGTGTAACAACATGATTAGCCCGCATGAAATGAACCATCTCGGGAACCATCTTAGGAAATAACTTTTTTTTGTATCCGGTTTCAGGCATACAGTAAATACAGTAACTGATGGATTCGTCTGCACTCACGGCGATCTCTTTTACATGTTCGCATGCATCAGTAGCGGATATCCCTGGCAGAAAATAATCCATCAATATATCTTTACAGTAAGGAGAAGGTATATTGCCTGATTGCGCGCAAACCATTCTTAACTCACATTCCTGTGGCGGTGAAAACCACTCGCGGTCGGCATCGTAATCCAGTGTATTAAAAATCCTGAATAGTAGTGGCGTAGCAATATCTGCTCCACTTAAGGCAGGGTTTCCCACCCCTGAAAAATTTCCCGTCCACACTCCTACTGTATATTTTTTATTGTATCCGATACTCCATCCATCTCTGCGACCATAGGATGTCCCTGTCTTCCAGGCGATTTTGGGCAAATGCGCAGTGGCATCCCAGTTCAATGGAAAATCAGGACGGTTAACCCTGCTCAAAATTTCCGTCAGCATAAATGAAGAACC
>JANPJC010000145.1:0-31956 GCA_031425315.1 Chitinophagales bacterium | reverse complement strand
TTTTGTACACAAAAACGATGCAAAAGTAAATATCACGGATCTCGCAATACAGCGGGGATACGGCATTTTTGATTTTTTTAAAACAATTAATTTCAGACCGGTCTTTTTAGATAACCATCTGCGGCGTTTTTACCATTCACTTTCTGCAATGCGCCTTGAGATTACAATTGATGCTGAAGCATTCAAACAGATATTTCAGGAATTAATGCAGAAAAATAACCTGGGTGACTCCGGGATAAGGATCACAGTAACCGGAGGTTACTCCCCTGACGGATATACGCTAACGTCACCTAACATTTTAATTTCCCAGATACCTTTTAAATACGACCCGGCCGTTTTCGATAAAGGGATCAACCTGGTTACCTATAAATACCAACGGCAGTTACCACAAATAAAGACGATCGATTATCTCCATTCGATCTGGTTACAGCCTTTCATAAAAGAAAAGGGAGCTGACGATGTATTATATCACCACAACAGTCATATACGTGAATGCCCAAGATCAAACATATTTATTGTTAGTGAACACGATGAAGTATTAACGCCATCTCATGGAATACTAGAAGGCATCAATAGAAATAAAATTTTATCATTTAGTGAATTCAATGCGAAAGAAGAAAAAATAACCCTTGATCACCTGAGAGCATCCAAAGAAGTTTTTATGACCAGTACAACAAAAAATGTTTTACCTGTTTTCCAGGTAAATGGCAAAATGATAGGCAATGGAAAACCAGGTGAAATAACCCAGGCAATATTTGAACAATTAGTGAAAAGTCAGATGAATGAATAGAGAATGTTTATTGTTAATGTAATAATTATTCGAGAGGGTCAATTGGTGAATTCAGAGTGAAGGCAAAATGGCATATTTGATTAAAAAACATCATATTCACTATTAGAATAAAGGATAACGCTCCATCACACCAAACTTCATCTTATATCACAAGTCATCTGTGAGAAGTAGACAAATAGAAAAGTTAATCATTATGAAAATTTCCACCTTTCTAATCTGCATATTGTTATTCAACATTTCGATCGTTGCACAGACGACTAAATTATGGACTGCTGCCGACAGACTATATCTGCTTGACAATCTTAACCGCACGAAAAAAGAAATCATTCGGGCTACAGAAAATCTGACGGATGCGCAATGGAATTTTAAACCCGCCCCAGATAAATGGTCGATAGGTCAGGTTTTGGAACATCTGGGTTTGTACGAAAGAATATTTGAACAGGAAGCGGATATTATGTTGAGCTCCCCGCCAGAGCCAGCGCTATACAAAACAGCCTATCCAGATAGTGTGTTTATTGGCTGGATGAACGATCCACAATCACATAAAGCTGAAAAAAATGCTACACCATTGGGTTTGATGAAAGGCAAAGACAATCTTACATTCTTTTTATATGGCAGAGAAAGTATTATTTCATTTGTACAAAACACCACTTATGATCTGAAAGCGCATTACACTTTTCGCTGGGGCGATGAGAAACGCCGAAGTATACATGGTTTAATGGTGGTTCATTTCGCGCATACCGACAGGCACCTGAAACAGATAAAGAGAATAAAAAATGCTGAAGGATTTTCAGGAACTAAGTAAAAGTGTTCAAAAGCTTCGAAGCAAGCTCTGCGAAGCAAATAAGCTGATAACAACGCCGAATCGAAAATCTGCATTCATATAAACAGACGAGTCCGGCAAGCCGGACTCGTCTGTTATGAAACGCAATCTTCGTTATTGCAATTTAACTGAACGTGCAGACAAAGCTACTTTTTTGTCATCGTCGTCTTCAACAGTGCCATTAGTAATATATTTGATCTGAGCACTTGCTGCGCTGTCAGTACCGGCAACAAGTAAAACAGTGTATGCCTTTTTAGCTTCCACAGCGATTGTGCGTGTAGCGCTTGTGGTTGAACCATCCGTTACTATAATCGTAAAATCACCGGGATTTATTTCCACAAAATCAGACACGGTTGCAAAAGCCACATTTGTATTCACAACATTTGTTCCTCCTGCAATAATAGTAACATTAGGATTTACAACTCCGGGAATGGCATTCACATAACGAACAAAAGCTTTACCTGAGACTGCTGATAAACTATCAACATTATCATTTACAATCACATTCTGATAAATGCTATCGCTTCCGACGATGAAGGAAGAATAATAGTTGTTCACGTCAAAGGTAAAAGACGATGTCGCTACTGTGTCACCCGATGGATAATCAAATACAGCTACTTCCCGTGCTCCTGGATATACACCCAGGTATCCGCCGGTATAATTGGTAAAAGAAAGTGGATTATTAGTCAGGCGGTTTCCGCCGATGGTTAATGCCACGTTAAGATCCGGTGCCAGGTTAAATGCCATTAATCCAGCCACTTCCGGTTGCTGTTGTTCGACATCATTCTTCTTACATGATGCGAATAACAATGCAGAAAATAAAAAAGTAAAAAGGCCAAATGTCAGCCATTGATTTCTTTTCATGGTGCTCCTTAAAATTTGAATGGTAAAAAAATGAGAAATATTCTCAGTACAGGTAGCGATGGTGGTTGGGGCGATTGAACAATAAAGTTACGTTCAAATGAAATGATGATATGTTATAGGATTAAAACTTATGATGGCGTTAACAATGCAATGGGGTTAACATTTTCTTATGGATATTTTCTAAGTATAGTATCAATTTTTATTTCATACCGACCTTCAAATTTTTCCTCGCTTCACATCCAACCTGAGAACAGCAAATACCTCCCATTGCGATAGAGATTGTTTTTTACAAATGTCAAATCAATGAGTCCAAATGATATTAATTCAATCCCTTAAAAAAATTCAATATACTTCAATCTCTGTCAATGCTACATTCAGCTCTTTATACATAAATACCACTCTTATTTTATTCGTGCTTATTTTTTCAAAAGGAATGGTTGTTTCAGTATTCGCAAAAATTGTCAGGTTCCCTTCCCTCAACTTTACAGGCTTCCACTCACCATCATTTTCATATTCAACCGACAAATTTTTCGGAACATCAAACAGCTTTCCATCTGCAAAAAGATACAATTTAACGTTGCTGACAACTCTCGGCTGTCCAAAATCAAGGGCATACCAATCTTCATCCGCGGTCGATCCTTCCGTCGTCCACCAATTATTCACTTCCGGAAAAAACCATATTCGTCCATCAACCGCTTTGTATAGCGTTGTATCCAGAGATGCATTTACCGATGCCGATGCCACAGGAAAATTTTTTCTGCGGATATTAAGTGCATAATTAGCAGCAATAGTTTCAGGACGGCGCGCGATTACCGGCCCGATGTAAAGCTGATACCCTTTGCCAGTTTTGGTAAGTCCAACTTTTTCATTATCGACCCAAACATGTAGTCCTTTTCCCCATTGATACTTCTCCCCGTCTGCATCATATACAACAGTAAGTTGTTGCCCATGATAAGAGAGTTTGGATAAGTAGAAATATTGGATGGAGCTATCAATCAGCGGATCAATTATCAACGAGTCACCCGGTGAAGGCCTGATTCCGCAGAGACCACTGATGATTAAATTATTAAAGGTCGAATGATTGTAGTGATTTCCCCAGTACTCATGCACAATTGGCCCACCTTTATCCGGATCGTAGTTCTCAACCAAATTAATTTTTCCATCCGGCAAATAATGTTGCTTTGCATACAATCGCAAATGGTTAAGGTAGTCTGTTGTTGATACAACATCCTGACGGTAATCGTGTAAAAAATTCGCCATTGCAGTGATCGTCATACTGGATTGGAAAGGCCAACTGGGACCATTCCACTGACTGCTTCGCCTGCCGTTATAATAAGCGAATTGCTTAAAATAATATTCGTAGGTCGGCTCATTCGTGCGTAAGCCAAAAGCACCCGTTAAAAAACCTGTATCAGTGAGATATTTCCATGTCGAATGATATTTCACGTTTCCGTCTGGTAAATTGAAATACCATGGTGCGAAACCCGCCAGTTCCCGCCCACGGATAAAATCCCAATTATGAACGAATTGATTATCCTGTTTATACCGGTCACTGAAGTGTTGCAGCGTGTCGTTCCATAAATATTGCATCACATTAGCCTTCAATATTGATGATATTTGCGCATATTCGTTAGCGGTAGTCTGATCGTTCTTAAGCTTTGCAATTTGGGAAATCGCCCTGGCATTTCCGTACATATAACTATTGATGGTGGGCCTGAATGCCACTCCGCTGTCAAAACCTGCTTTTCCACCCGATGCATCCACTCCAGCAATATTGTATTCGGTGGCGTCGGGCATGGCAGGGATATAATATAAATTCCGGGTACTGTCCCAATGGTCATACCAGGCATCATATATCGTCTTCATGCTGTCGAGATGTAGAAACAACAATGTGGGATCTCCATTGACAAGATATCGCGCATAAGCGGCATCTGCAATACTTTCGCTGTAGTTGCGGTTGTTGCCGCCCTGTTTATACAAGTGGTTAAGATATCCGTCCATATAACGGTCATCTTTTAGCCACCGGCCTTCATAAATATGATGCATTGATGCCGCATTGATTGTACACCAAGGATCCTTGTCCCACGGCATATGCACAATAAATTCTGTAATTACGTACTCACCAGGGCCGGTATTACGAATATGGGATTTGTACAATTTCCAGCGGTAATAATACACCTCTTCCAATTGCTTATCAGAACATTCGAAGAATGGAACATTATTGATATACCAATTTGCATCTTCCTGGAAATATTGATTGGCAAGTTCATGATCATCGGGAAAAATACCAGGAGGCTTATCGCGACAGCTATAAATTACCAGGAATAGAAAAAGTGATGCAATACTACGCAACATATGGCCTGAGATAAGGGTGGTTTAATTGCGTGGACGAAAATACAATTAGTCTTTCAGAACGTCAAGAACAGTATTTGGAAATGAATATTTGTAAAGTAGTGAAAATGGTAGACCGTTTTACACCTTGAAGTCTTGCGCCCCTAATAAATCATCGGGACAATTGCATTTAAAAGACATTCAATGTGGTTAATCGTATTCTTCTAAAATTGTCTACTACTTATCCTCTTTCAAAAACTCATCCGTAAAATGACTTTTTTGCTTTGGTTGCGCGAACTTCTCTTCGTTGTATGAATGTGAATTTCCTTTGGGAATAGAAAGTGAGGTCCAGCCATGTTCCGCTAACATCTTGCCAATGAATACAATCTGACCAACGTGATAAGGATAATGTGCCAGCTGGCGATTAATAGCTTCCATTACAGAATGCCCCTGGTTCCTGATATATATGATCTTTTCCAGATCAGCATCAGTAAGCATGTTAACAGCATCAAATAAGCAATTCCAACCTTCATTCCAACACCTGATTACTTCCTCCCGATTTTTTAAATCATTTTCAAATTCAGCGTCACGTTGCCGCCATTCTTTCTCACCATCAGTAGTTAAAAAATCCGTCCACCTCGAAAGCATATTACCACTCATATGTTTTACGATCATGGCTATGCTATTGCTATCTTCATTGTGCTGCCAGAAAAGATTTTCTTCAGTAAGCTGAGCAAATGTTTTGTCTCCCAGCATTTTATAATATTCGAATTGTTTCCTAACACTGTTGAGGTAATCGGTATTCATATAAATGTAATTGATCCAGTCAAAAATTATATAATCAGATCAAATCGCAAAAAGTACCTTGTCGCCATTATCCTCTTCCGCTTCACTAAATATTTCCTTTTCTGCTTCCGCATCATAATCGATCACAGCTTTAATACTGGATTGATAACTGGCTTTAACTAAATCTCCCGAGATGTACACAACACCTTTACCTTTCATTTCAAATTCACCATGACCAGGTATGGACAGTTTCTCAATCAGGAAATATTCAAGATCTTCAAAATTATTACTATCCCATTCAGCGTAATCTGTAAAACTCATTGTTGCTTCGTCGTTGCCACATTCCCAGCTAAAAGCTAACTCTTTCTTATCTTTTAGTAATTCAACAAGCCATTCCTTTAGATTGGATGCTATTTCTGACAACCGTTGTTGCTTCTCTCTATCCCATTTTAATTGAGATTCCTTCTCTTTTTCACTTGTAACAATATTTTTGTTAAAGAGTCTGCTGAATACTTTTGATAACCAACTCAATTTAAATATTGTTTATTTGTTTTGTATTCTTCAAAATGCTGCTTTCTTTTTATTTTGCCGGGGAGACGTGTAGGCGGTGAAATAAAATATTTATACTCACTTCTTTTCATAATTCAACATCTTACTTGCCCATGGAATAAAAAACTGGTAGTTGGGTGCATCGGTATGACCACCATCATGCTGCCGCCAGGCCAACTCACCATCAAGCATACCTGATAATACCGGAGGCATTTTTTCTTTCATATAATCGTTCGAAACGCCGATATCTTTTGCGCCTAAAAATTTATATACTGCTCCGGCAGCCACGGTGGCCATATAACTGCCATGTTGGTCGAGCCATTTTGCATCGCCTTTTTCAGGAATACCATAACTGACAAATGTTAACCGGGGGGCACATAATGCAATCAACTCATGCGAATCAACCGGTAAATCACAGGCGGTTTTTCTGCCGAAGCTGGATTCCTCCGTGCCATACTTCAGGTAATTGCCCGCCATCCAATGATATTCACCACTCCCCGTCAAACTTTCCACTGCCTCACCAAATACCCTGCGATGTAATGTAGCGCCCCCTTTGCCCGAGGATCCAATCAACCCCATTGCAAACCGCGGTTCAAATGCAAGTGTTACCAGTGCGGCTTTACCATATCTTGATACACCTTCTATCCCTACTTTTTTTGCGTCAACCATCGGATCTGTTTCCAGGTAGTCGAGTCCCCGCGCTGCTCCCCATGCCCACGCACGAAGTGCACCCCAATCATCCGATTTTCGCGGCTGCCCCTTATTCACTAAACCAATAATTCCCATTGTTAGTCCGGCACCATTATCTGCCTGTATGCTTGAAGGATCTATCGTTGCATAACCCCATCCCGCCGCGAGCAATTGTTCACCTGCAGGAGAATCTCCATTCGTTGGAGGAGCGAAAAAATTCGGGCCAGGTAATCTCGTAACCGGACTATATGCAGGATACAAATCGAATACTGCTTTTAATGAAGGATCATTTTTAATCATCAATTCTTTAAATGCATTGTTGATTTTTTCCATGTGCTCCGGCGAAGGTTGAGCAGGCGATGGGAATGAGCCACGACCAAACATCATCAAAACCGGTACAGGACCTTTTACATTCATCGGCAATACAACATACATACTGATGTCGACATTAATCAACGGATATTCGCTGTTATCAACATGTCCTACGAGTTGTTTGACTATGGCTGGCGTACGTCCAATAAATTCCCTGTCCGTAATTTTTACTGTCCATGTTACTTTGGGAATTGTTTTCGGCAAACGACCGTACACTTCTCTTTCAAAATGTTCAATCAGTTCAGGTCGTCGATTATTGAACCATATCTCACGGGAAGAAACTTTGGATCCATTATTCAGTATCAATGCATCTGGGAGCTGCGGACAGGGATTGGCAATACGTTCGTCATAGTTGGCATGATTGGGTGCTTTTTCATCACCACTGGGACCAGAACGTAATTTTTTTATCCCCAGCTGCTGTTTCATATTATCATGATCCTGCTGCGTTGTAAATTTTGATAGCGGCGGATATTTGGTGCTGTCGATAGTTTGTGCAACTACTACGGTAGAAAAAATAATCAGCAAATTTGAAAAAAAAGCCTTTTTCAATTTCATATTTTTATTGATACACAATCGAACTCAACGCTGCTACAATTGCAAAATGTCATCTGTTTCGACAATTCAATTTGCAACTTCGGCATACTGCGTAAGATAGCCAATAATTTTCATGACGTCGATGGAACTGTGTGTTCAAGGATGGCAAAACGATATCAATCGATTGAATAATCAAGGAGGGAAACCCGCAATTAAAAATGCAATCCTAATTTGAGAAAAAGGAGCAGGGTTGCTTCATTTGCAAATCTGAGATTTACAGAATACAATATCTAATTATCCCCTGTCCAAAACTCAATAAGGAACGGCTTCAGCGATTGTGAAAGTTGTTCATCACTTCTAAATCCGCTATTTATTACCAATTGATAATGACGATTAGGAGCAGTATCAACTTCAAATGTCATTAATTTTTTATCGGCTGAAAAACCGATAAAATTCTGAACGCGCAATAAATTATCCATACCAAGTGGCCCCAACTCAAAATCTCGGTAGCGATCATTCATTGGTTTCGAAAAATATATTGTGATTTGTTTTTTCCCTGGCGTTATTTTTATGGAATTATTGACAACCCCCTTAATTTGGGTTACTTTCGGACGATCTTTTTCATACTGCTGCCTGAGCAATTGCACTGATGAAGTAAAATAACCCGATCTGTCAACAAAGCCCGCCACATCAGCTTCGTTACTATAATCCAGTTCAATCATTTCTTTGACAGCGGCTTTTTTATCTTTCGATTTGGAGTAGAATTTTTCACAAATGGCATAGCCCGTGTAATAACCCAGGTCACGCAAATGAAAAGGGTTTTCGACGTTGCTATATAGCCAATATCCATTGTAGGTATTAAAAAGCTGTTTTGAAAATGAATCCCTGATCTGGTCAACACTTTTTACTCCTTCGATTACAGCGGGAGTAGTTGAAACTTTTCCTGTCGCCAGAATTGCTACAAATTCCGCAACACCTTCCAGAACTGACTGTGCAAGCAAATTATTCCCGATCGTAGTTTTCTGCTGTGTATGTACATATTCATGTGTATTGCCAAGTGCAACACTTTGAATGGGATTCGTTTCAAAATAAGGTTTAAGGTGGCTCATACCTGGCGGAAATTCAGTAGTGATAGTGCCTGTATCGGCCAATGCTATTTCACTGCCGATTAATACCATTCCATTCATTGTTGTTCCGCCTGTCAGGAGCGCACCTACCGTAAAATACATTTTTGCCGGTTTCAGGTCCGGATACAATAGCCTGATCTTTTGTATATCGGCCTCAATATCTTTTGCAAAATCCATTGCCTTCGTGGTATTGGGCCTGATACTGGTCCAGAATTTTGGATAATTGTTAATCGCATTAATATAGGATAATGCAGTATAGTCCCTTGCCTCCATAATTGCTTTTAAGCCCGGACTTCCTTTATCAATATATAGTTGTTGAATATAATTCACCTTCGCAAGACTGTCGTTGGTTGCTACAATTTTATCGTAGGCCAACCAGAAATTTGTAATATCGGATGTAATAATATTCTCTTTGAAATCCTGGCTGAATCCCTTACTCAAGAAGGTAAGAAACAAAATAGTAGTTACAAACAGTTTCAAGAATGATCAGTTATAAGGTTGAAAAAAGGTTTAACTGCGACTAGGCATAGCCGCAATAGTCATTATCTGGTTTCTTTCGGTACTAAAATGTAGCCGTAGAAACGAAAGAAGTATTCTCAAAGTATTTATTTAATATTCATACGCTGTTAATTCAATGTTATAAAGAGAAGATAAAATCATCAACACGAACTAATCATAATTTGCATTATCCCAAATCAAAAGTCTACCGATATTTTCTATTCCCCATTTTTCCTGTTCGTTCAATTTAATCAGTCGTTTTTCAAAAGCAGTTAATTCCTCTTTAGCGAACGCTACTGCGTTTATCAACGACAGTCGATAAAAACGTAGGATGGTTTCCGCTGGTGCTGGCCGAAAAGGTTCATCATGCGGGCCAACGTTGCAATCCAGCAGCACAAAATCATCTTTGAAACGCACCAATGGCGAAGGATGACCTTCACAAACTGATTGTTTCCCTTGTGAAATCCTGTTCCAATATTCAATATCGCTCAAATCACTGCAGCATTGAGGGAAAAAACTATCCTTGCCGTCAATCTGTAAAATGAATCCGCCCCAGAGTGAAGTGGCTTCCGAGCGTTTTATTTTACCTGTCCTGAAAGCCTCGGTATGATGTAAAACTATGGCGGATAAATCTTCATCAGGTATAGTTGATAACAGAACGAAAGTTGTTTCCTCAAAAGAAAACTTTAATGAGTTATCATTCGCTGGCTGGCCAGTGAGATAATCAGTGGGAAGTTCAATGACAGGGATGAGTTTAATGATCAATGGATGTTGTAATACAATTGCGAATCTAAAGCACGAAAAATAAATGATCAAGGAAGGTACAATCTAATGACTTCATAACTTCTCCCCTTTTATCAACATCACTGCCCGAACCGACTTTTCTTTTAGATGTATAAAACTACGTCGCTCTTCGTCTTTGCTAAACCCTAAAAAATCATTATCCTCCGAAAACCGTAGCAAGTGGATTTCAAATAGCTTCTCAATATGATGCTCAATTATACTTTTTTCTGTTCCACACACTGGTCGGCTGCTGGTGATTTCAGAAAGATGTTTCCGGAAGTTGATCTGCAGACGGATCAGCTGATTACTAATGAAAATGGTATCTATACCAATGGTGGCGCTTATTCATTTCTGAACCTGATGATATACCTGGTTGAAAAATATTATAACAGGCAAACGGCGATTTTCTGTGCTAAAGTTTTTCAGTTAGAAATTGACAGAGAGAGCCAGTCGTCATTTACGATTTTTACAGGCCAGAAAATGCACAGCGATGAGATGGTAAAAAAGGCTCAGGCTTATATTGAAAGCAAACTGGATGAAAAAATTACCATTGAAGAATTATCATCAAAATTTGCTGTGGGAAGGAGAAATTTTGACAGAAGATTTATTAAGGCAACGGGCAATACTCCTGTTGAATATTCGCAGCGTGTAAAAATTGAATCAGCCAAAAAAGCATTTGAAAGCAGTAATAAATCAGTTAATACTGTTATGTACGAAGTGGGGTATAACGATGTAAAGGCATTCCGCGAAGTTTTTAAAAGAATTACGGGTCTGTCGCCGCTGGAATATCGGGGAAAGTATAATAAAGAAGCTGCGATATAAATTTCATTGGAGAATACCTCGACCTGATTACTGGATTACACTTATCACAACCTTACCCTTGTGCTGCCCTTTTTCAAACAGTTTGAAAGCCTGCAAAAAATCTTTAAAAAGATACGGTCCATCTATCACCGATTTCATTTTACGTTCATTGAAAAGCTTGTTGAAATACTCCAGATCCTTATTGGGTTTAAGTGCGACAACACGCAGGTTCTTCTTCTTCATTCTGGAAATCAATCGTCCGATTGTAGCCGTTTGCAATAGCGTTCCAATCGCTCCGCCGACAGTCGCATACGTACCGCCAGGGGTTAATACTTTGAGATAGTCGAAAACTGAGCGGTTTGTTTTTGCATCCAGAATCAGATCATAATGAATTCCACTCTCTGTAAAATCTTCTTTCGTGTAGTCTATAAGATGATCAAATCCCAGCGATCGCATCATATCAAATTTCGATGCACTGTCAACTCCTGTCACTTCTGCATGAAATAACTTCGCTATCTGTACACCAAAAGTGCCTACTCCTCCACCAGCTCCATTGATCAAAATCTTCTGCCCCTTTTTTATTTTACCGATGTCAATCAGACCCTGTACGGCCAGCATCCCTGCCTGTGGAATAGCTGCAGCTTCATCGAAGCTCATATCTGCTGGTTTTAAAACCACCGATTTCTCATTCGCGCAAACATATTCTGCGAATCCACCCCATTTCCCACTTAAATCACCATACACATCGTCGCCGGGTTTAAAAGTTTTTATATTTTTACCAACAGCTGTTATTTTACCGGCAACGTCTGAACCCAATATTTTCTTACCCGGCTTAAACACTCCATTCATCATCCGGTTGACAAAATCGCCCTGCAACAATCCAAAATCCCAATCATTGATAGAAACGGAATACACTTTGATCAACACTTCGTCGTCTTTGGGTAGAGGATTTTCCACTTCCCTGATCTCCAATTTCTCAGTTCCGCCGTATTGATGATAAACGATTGCCTTCAAAATCTGAGTATTTATTGCTATTTAAAAAAGAAGGAATGCATGGTAGTGTTGCAATGCTTTAGAATAAATTATTTTTCCAAACGCTGCTTTTCGCATAACATACTGCTGTATGCTTGCTCCCCGGAGTAATTTAGTTATTATTACCATTCCGCTTTGCAGGATTAGATTAAATTTACCGGACACTAATGAACAAGATAGCCACGAAGCAAACTCTATTTTTCCTTTTACTCATTTCCAATCTAACTGCAATTGCACAACCCAATGATAACCTAAGGCTCTGGTACAATACGTCTTCAGGCAAAACATGGGAAAACGCTTTGCCGGTTGGCAATGGCCGTTTAGGCGCAATGGTTTATGGAAATGTGGAGAAAGAAATCATTCAATTGAATGAACATACCGTTTGGAGTGGAAGCCCCAATCGAAATGATAATTCCGCTGCGCTTGCTTCATTGCCTGAAATGCGGAAAATGATTTTTGAAGGCCGACAAAAAGAAGCCGAGCAATTGGCCAACAAAACCATTATCACTAAAACATCTCACGGGCAGAAATTTCAACCCGTGGGTAACTTGTATTTGGATTTTTTGGAACATGAGGGATTTACGGATTATAGCCGTGATCTTGATATTCACAACGCCGTGGCCACAACAACCTACAAGGTTGGAGATATTACTTACAAACGTGAATTGCTTGCCTCTTTTGCGGATCGCGTAATAGTGATACAACTCACTGCCAGTAAGCCAGGCAGTCTCACATTTACTGCTTCGTTTTTCACCCCACATACTACTGGTAAAGTTCAAACAACAACAGCAAAAGAACTGACCGTTTCCGGTACTACTTCTACACATGAAACAGTGGAGGGAAAAGTTCGTTTCAAAGGAATCACCCGCATCAAAACCGAGGGCGGTTCGCAGGTGACCAATGACACTGCAATTATGGTGTCGAATGCCACAACTGCCACCATCTACATCTCCATCGCATCCAGTTTTAATAATTACAAAGATATCAGCGGAGATGAAAATAAAAGAGCTGCTCAACACTTGAGTGCTGCTTATCCTAAATCTTATGACCAGCTATTAAAATCACATATCATTGCCTACCAGCGATATTTCAATCGTGTAAAACTCGATCTGGGTACAACCGATGCTGCAAAGTTTCCTATTGATCAGCGGCTAAAAAATTTTCGATCTGGAAATGATCCGCATTTGGTGACATTATATTTTCAATACGGACGTTACCTGCTGATTTCTTCATCACAACCTGGCGGACAACCTGCCAACCTGCAGGGTATCTGGAACAATAAAATGAATCCACCTTGGGACAGTAAATACACTATCAATATCAATGCAGAAATGAATTACTGGCCTGCGGAGATCACCAATCTTGCAGCACTACATGAACCATTTTTGCAGATGGTGAAAGAGTTGTCGGAAGCGGGACAGGAAACAGCGAGAGTGATGTACGGTACAAGAGGCTGGATGGCCCATCACAACACAGATATCTGGCGCGCTACAGGAGCCATTGATGGCGCATTCTGGGGCAACTGGAGCGCAGGAGGTGGCTGGACGAGTCAGCATTTATGGGAACACTATATGTACAGTGGCGATAAAAAATTTCTTGCATCTGTTTATCCTATTTTAAAAGGCGCCGCTACTTTCTATGTAGATTTCATGATTGAACACCCCACTTATAAATTCCTTGTGGTAAATCCTGATATGTCGCCGGAAAATGCGCCCAAGGCCCACCAGGGGTCATCGCTTGATGCGGGTACAACCATGACAAACCAGATTGTGTTTGATGTATTCTCCACTGTTATCCGTGCCGCCGAAATATTGAAGCAGGATCCAAAGTTTGCTGATACGCTAAGGCAGATGCGCAGCCGAATTTCGCCTATGCATATTGGTCAGCATGGACAGTTGCAGGAGTGGCTGGAAGATATTGATGATCCAAAAGACACTCACCGGCATATTTCCCATTTGTATGGGTTGTACCCTTCGAATCAGATTTCTCCATATCGCACGCCGCAGCTTTTTAATGCGGCCAAAACTACATTGATCCATCGTGGCGATGTATCTACCGGCTGGAGTATGGGATGGAAAGTAAACTGGTGGGCAAGATTACTTGATGGCAATCATGCATATAAATTGATTCAGGATCAGCTGACACCCGTGGGTACCAATGAAGGGGGCGGAGGAACTTATAACAATCTTTTCGATGCGCATCCGCCCTTTCAGATCGACGGCAATTTCGGTTGTACCTCAGGGATAGCTGAAATGCTGATGCAGAGTGCCGATGGTGGAATTCATCTGCTGCCTGCTTTGCCTGATGTTTGGCAACAGGGAAGTATAACGGGTCTTCGTGCGAGAGGTGGGTTCGAAGTGGTGAATTTGGTGTGGAAGGATGGTAAACTGGACCAAGTAAGTATCAAATCCACCATCGGTGGCAACCTGCGTATCATGGCGCCCAATGCATTAAAAATGAGTAATGGAAAGGTGTTGAAAATTGCAACGGGCAGTAACAGCAATATGTTTTACAAAGTAGAAAATACACCCGCTCCCATCATTTCATCAAAGGCTGAT
Organism: Chitinophagales bacterium; assembly: GCA_031425315.1. Classification (GTDB taxonomy): domain Bacteria; phylum Bacteroidota; class Bacteroidia; order Chitinophagales; family Chitinophagaceae; genus Pollutibacter. The sequence goes on along the minus strand of JANPJC010000145.1, from coordinate 17,418 downwards.
ATGTTACCTGCAGTTCTAAATGAACGGATGATGTACGATGTAACCACTCAACCGGGGAAAACCTATACATTTATTGCGCAATAGAATTTAAGTAACTATCATTCATCCTGTAATTACTAAAGATTACAGGATGAATAATAGTTACAATTACATTATGCTTTTATAAACGCCAACAGATCTTTATTGATAATTGCTGCATGTGTGACGGGCATACCATGGGGTAGACCAGGATAAGATATCAGCTGTCCGTTTTTAACAAGTTTTACAGCTTTTTGTGCTGTAAGTGGAAATGGAACAATCTGATCATCTTCGCCGTGTAAAATCAAAACCGGAACATTTACAGATTTTAAGTCTCCGGTGAAATCTGTTTCCGAAAATGCCTTGATACATTCGTAGTGGGCATTGATTCCACCCATCATACCCTGGCGCCACCAATTGTCACGTATACCCTGTGATATTGCAGCACCTTCACGATTATACCCGAAAAAGGGAATCGTAAAATCCTGAAAATACTGTGAGCGGCTGGTGGCAGTCTGGATCCTGATATCATCAAAAATACTCATCGGAATACCCTCCGGATTTGAGTCAGATTTCGCCATTGTGGGTGTCACTGAGCTGATCAAAACACATTTTGCGACACGGCCCTTACCATATTTTGCAACATACCTGATTACTTCACCCCCACCTGTTGAATGCCCGATATGAATAGCATTTTTCAGATCGAGTGCGGCTGCGAGTTCTGCAACGTCAGCAGCATAAGTATCCATTTCATGTCCGCCGCTGCTCTGTGTTGAACGGCCATGCCCTCGACGGTCATGTGCAATTACCCTATACCCTTGCTGCAGAAAAAACATCATTTGCGCATCCCAGTCGTCACCAGATAAAGGCCACCCATGATGAAATACCAGTGGCTGACCACTACCCCAATCTTTGTAATAAATTTCGGTTCCGTCTTTAACATTAATCGTGCTCATTGTTTACAGTTTTGATATTTTGAGTGATGAACGACTTTCGGTATTTATTTTAATTGTCTAAGATCCCAATTTGAAAAATAACATTAAGTAGTTTATCGGTGCGAAAACCCTGCGTGAAATTATCATTAATAAGCTGGCAGTAATCAGGTATCTGTGGTATAATTCAGCAGGATTATTATCTAATTCAACTTTATGCTTATGGGGAAAGCATGGCGCTTCGCTTTGGAATACATAGCCGGCCTGCCCGCCAGGCTTTGTCGGGTGGGGAAGGCGGTGAACGCGCTGGAAAAACAGCCATTGTATTCTTACCGTGTATTCGTTCCCGCTCTTACTGTCTCACCGGCAAAAAAATTCTTCAAAGCTTTTCTTCCCAAGAAACGCTTCTACCCTTTCCTCTCCATCGCCCATAAATATGCCTCATAGTCAGTATTGGGTATATTTTCAAACACTCCCAACATTCGGGCAATAGTTACTATTTGCCCACGATGGTAAGTATTGTGATTAATAACATGCATCATAAAATCATACTTCGCGGCAATCACTTCGGGCAAGTGAACTATTTTCTTTAAATCAGCTTCATCAGTTTGGAAAAATCATTCACTATTTTTTCTGAAACTGAAATCAAAGCATTGAAAGCGCCTTCAACGTTTATAAATTCAACATCACCACTATGCTGAGTTTCTGATATGATTGAATACCAAAAATGTTGTGCATTGCACATATGCTGCAGCGTACGACGGATAGAAGGAAAACTCGAAGTAACTTCCGCATTCAAAACTGAAACATCCAATGTCCTCAGCCATTTCAGCATGGTTTCATTTCCCCAGTGATTATACAAAAGGAGTTTATCAATAATTGCTTTCATTGCTAATAACAAAATTAATTTTTATTCAGCATGAGCCACCCAATCAGCAGCAGTATTGATGTTTTGGCGCAACATAAAATTTAATTGTCCCACATGATGCTGCACATGCCGGAAATTATAAAATAATATCTCAAGCAATGAATAGTTTACCACAATCGACGGACATAAACCGTGCAGATCAATTTCATCGGCTTCAATCCATTTGCTGTTAAACTGCTCCTCTGTAGATTGCAGAATTAAATTTTTACATTTCTGTCGCACCGCAATTAGCCACTCCAATAGCTCCTGCCTGCTATAATATTTATCAGGTATTACATCATCAATTGCATCACCAGGCATTTTATCCTGAGGAACAATTGTATATGGCAAAGCAGGCGAAAACTCCTTTACCGGATAACTAAGGTAGTAATCCAGGAAAATGGATGTATGGAATGCCATATAGAAAAACTTCTTTTCCCTGTACCACATTTCATCAGTACAGTTTGCTATAGTATCTGACAGCATATCTATTGCGCCACCGAAATTTGACCATAAACATTTCTTAAAGGTTTCAACCATATCATCTCAGTTTGAATATCAGTTTGTTTTCTGTGTGATTAACAATAAGAAAATTTTTGATTGTATCAGTTTTCATTAATATTGGATTTTCTGTAAATAATAAATAAGTTTCATGCAATCTGCTCCTCCCGACTACTTAAATCCTGATCTGCCAGCCGGCTTAAAGCATATTGCCATACCCATTATTAAGGCTACCCCGGAGAGCGTAAAAAGGTATGGCAACTTAGTGGACGATCCGGCCACTTTTTCTATTGAAATAACCCGCTGGCCCGCAAAGGGGTGGCGTCCCGTGGATACTGACTCAGGTGATGAAGGCGGTACAAAGGAAGGAATTTTTCTCAGCGAATGGAAAGGCGATATTTTATATGGAAGCAATGAAGCTGTCGGCGGGCACTATATTTTAGGATATGGGAAAAGTCCAGAAACCGCTTCGGAAAATGGAAACCAAACACCGCAACGTATATTACTTTGGCATGCCAATTATCACCCGGATGGCGGACAACTCTTCTTCCCGCTTGATAATGTCCCCTATCTCGTTCCCGTTGCATTACCTGGTGATGATATCCAACCCGAAAATTTTATTTGTTTTTTATGCCCGGGTGATAAAGGTTTATATATCCACGCTGATGTCTGGCACGAAGGTGTTTTTGCAATGTCGGGCAGTCAACGTTTTCTTGACCGGCAGGGAGCAGTTCACGCAAGGGTATCCGTTGACTTTGCAAGAGAGTTTGGGTGTTTGCTGGAAATCAAACTTTAAAAAAACTCCTCGATTATATTATAAACAAATCGCGTGCTTCTATATTGACAATTATCATTTACCATGCAGAAATTTTCAGCAAATGTTCATCTAATAGTCAAACACATGCTCTAATTTAATTTTATCTTTTTCTATCTGCAACAGTAGTTGATGCAGTAATCCAACAGGCACTGTTATTGCCACTCTCTTTAAAATAGGATTTGAAGCCAAAGGCTGCTGAAAAATAGTTTGTGCTCCTTCGAAATCATTGCTGTAATCGGCAGGGACTAATACTGTAATCAAAATCGCTGAACGGTTACCAGCAATTTCTTTAAAGCTTTTCTCCTCTTTCGCCAGCGACATTACAGCAGCTGCAAACCTGTCGTACCGCGGCAAATATAACAGACTGTCATTTTCAAGTATAACTGCAGTCGTGGGCAGCGCCTCGTCATAAACTGTTTGAGTACCGAGACCAATCAGTTTTCCGTATCCATACTTTACCAGTAATTCAGAACTCAGTATATAACGCCGTTCGATTTTTCTGAAAAAATGATCTCCGAAAAAATCGGTTGAGCCCCACAATGTTTTCAACCGGCTTTTAAAATCAAATTCATACCATGGCCTGTCTTTTATAAAATCCACATAGTCCTGTGTAAATACCGCATTAAAACGATCTTCATCAGTATTTACTTCGCGGGTATCTGTGATCCGTCCAACCAATGTTTCGTACAATGATTTCACTGAATACTCAACCGATGCACTTGAACCAATTACCCAAATCATAAAATGATAACCAGTGTTGGTTGGGAAATTATCTTTAATCTGATCGTTCACAATTTTATAACTCTGCCATATTTGTGCGGTATGTGCCTTAAAAGGAAAACTGCTGGCAGTGGTATGCTTAAAATAATTGGCCTGCTCCTCCGGGCTGAATACAAGGTACCATTCGGGATAGGTTAAAAATGTTTGATCACCCGGCCGACAATCATTGGCCGGCGTAATGGGATTTCCGTTTTTAACAAGCCATTCTTTTTTTACCATGAGACCTTCACCAGCTGCAATTGTTGTTGGAACCCTTTGCCGGAAATTGAATATCGCAAATGACAATAATACTGTACAAAGTGTAAGGATATAGAGCCTTTTCATAAACTACATTTTCGTAAAGGAAATTAATGTGTTGGCAGAAGGATCGTTATCCTGCAAAATTCTTTCTCCCGCATCTATAAAACCAAATGATGATATCAGCGTACTCCATTCATCAATTGATTTAAAGGATTTATATTCTGATGAATCAGTCTCCCACGACACACCCAGGCCAAGATTAAAAACCGTATGAACCAGCGAAACAAAAGTGGTCATCTCTTGTGTCGTTACATCATGATCTCGCATGATAAACAAACCACCTTTGCGTAATATCCGATGAATAGATTGAATATAGGCATTCAACTGCTCTGGCCTGCAGTGATGCAAACCGATATGACAAGTCACGAGGTCTATACTCCCATCTGCAATCAGCGAAGATTCAAAAGGCTGATAAGTCAATGGAATGAATGTTCCGATTTTTCTGATCTGTCCTCTTTCAAAAATATCAGCCAAGGAATTGTTCGGCGCTATATCATTTGTAAGAAATACGTTTCCGGTGAGGTCTATATGCTTGCGCAGTTCACTGATATACCTGCCGGTGGAGCCAATTTCCATATATCCATCAACCTTCCTTCTGTTATTGAGCAGTTTCAATACCTGGCGGGCCATTTCCCTTTTCTGTTTTTTTAATGCCGGCAGTGCAAATGTCAATTCAGAGAGAAAAGGTTTAATCTTCGGCAGTCCCGCCTGAACAACTTTATATATTTCTTCATCAGTATTTTTTCCCTTACTGGTTGAAGCAATCAAATGATGAAATTTATCTTCAGGGTATAAATGATAAATCACCTGTAGAAAACGATAGAAGTCATCGCTCCATCGGGTATGCGAAAAAACTGTTTTAAATTCCGATCTGCTGTTGCTCATGATTAAATTGAGTTTTGATAATATGAATTCCAGAGAATATTCCTGAATTTGAAATCAGGGTCGTATTTCTTTTTTATTTCAAATAATTTTTTTGCCTGCGGATAGGCTTTGTGAAACTGTTCTGCAGTGGCATGTACCTGGTACGGTAAATAATAAGCGCCGTCAAACAACAGTGCAGCATTGATCAGCTCCCTGGTCCACACCCCCACCCTGTTTTTTTCCACCATTGTTGTGGCCTGTTTGTACCATACCACAAATGCAAAAACCTCCTCTCTTGCCCAGGCTAAATATGAACCAGGGTCAGGCTTTGCATGCCGGATAGAAACGTTCAAAACGTTTACATTATGCCTGATAAATATCTCAGTCATCCTTGCGGCAAAATCATCGAATTTATCAACGGGAACAAAGTATTCCTGCAAAACAAAGGTATAGTGTTGCCTGGATTCCGGTTCCAGTTCCAATACATCATAACCTGCTTCATAATTACGCCGGTGAATGCTCTTTTTAAAATATACAAGCGGATCAATAATATTTTCTCTGCGCCATTTACCAAATTTGTTTTTACTGAATGCATTGATAAAATACCGTTCAATGGGATAGGCAGCATTTAACGGCATCAGGCGGGTGTTGACGGTAGGCTTTTCATTCGTCTTCACCCAACTCACCGCCCTCACATTTTTGTATGCCGGAGGATAGATATCGCCATTATGAAATATGACTTCCTCATTTTCCCGAACATTCGCAAAAAAGAAATCGTGATATTCCGTTCTTTTCATCGTTTTGCAAATCCGTTTAACCGGCAAATTATCTCCCAGCTCCAATTCAACTACCGCAATCACACCAATGGCATTATAACAACCTATACAGGCAAAAAATATTTCAGCATTCTCCATTTTAGAAGCCTTCACCATACTACCATCTGCCAAAATAACTTCAATAGACTTCACTGATAAAATCACTGCGCCAAGGCCAATATATCTTCCGTGGCAATTCACGCTTAATGAACCGCCAACCGTGAAGTTGGCATAAGTCTGCATAATCTTCACGCTCAGATTCTGTTCGTCCACCACCCGCTGTATATCACACCAACGGATACCCGCCTGTACTTTAATTAATTTGTTTTCCACTGAAAAATCTATTACCTTATTCAATGCCCGCATGTCGATATGCGTACTGGCAGGACTAGCTGTTTGGCCACCCATGCTGAATCGGCCGCCACCAATGGATATAGGACCATCTGTTATCCTGATAATTTCCTGCAATTCTTCAATTGATTGCGGCACAACCACTTTGGCCACTACCACAGGATTTATTTTAGTCACATCATCTACTAACCTTTCAGTCGAATTCCCCATGTCAACTTTTACGGCTTCCCCATTGCGGTAGTAGTCCGGCGCCAGATGTGGAACTGAACCAAATCTGTTGGTTTGATTACTACCTTTTTTAAACCCTAACAAAAACATCAGAACGACCGGCCCCAAAACCGGAAGCGCAGCCAAGAAAAGCCAGGAACCCCTTAGGTTGCAGTCGTGCAAACGTTTTGTAGCTGTTGCGATCAATGCCCAGAACACTACCGGGTAAAGCACCCATGTAGCAGCATAGGAGAAAAAAAAATCCAGAAGATTGAAGAGAATGTAAAAACTCGTCCAGATGAAAACAGAGACTGTCCAGTATGTGAGTCGGTTTATGCGGCCGCGTCGCGTAAAAAGCAGGTAGCTGACCGGTAGTTTGTCTTTAAGTGCCATTAATTTAAACAGATGTTTTCCATTGCTGCCAAATTACACCTGCATCAGCAGCATTCCAAATGAAGGACAATAAATTCCATTTACCTGCAACTACTTAAAATAGAAAATGTTTATTGATGGATGATACTAAATGGAATGTCAGGTCATTGGAATATCTCGCGGCACCGAAATATTATTCGGATCATTCAATCTTTGATTTGCTGATGCAAGAGAAGTGTTGATAAAAGAAGCAGCCTCTACCTCTTTTAAAGCGGCGTATTTCCTTTTATCCTGTTGCGCCTGTTCGGCGATTTTATATTTCAAGGCTTGATATTGTAATCGGGTGGCAGGATTGGCGATCAGCAAGTCGCGGAACAACATATGATATTTTAATTCTTCACTATGCGCAGGACAAACATATAAATGATGTATGGTCAGATCCAATACAGGATGTTGATCAGAAAAATTCTTACGCTTAAACACCTCCCGATCAGGGATACCCTGGTTGCCATTATGAAAGTATCCTAAAGCTTCAAGCCTGGACTTTACAGTTTCAAATTGATGTGGATGAGAGAAAATGATATCGATATCAATGATAGGTTTCGCATCCAGTCCTGGTACAGCGGTACTGCCTACGTGTTCAATTTGAATATCATCATTCAATAAAACATCTATCAATACATTCCTGATGCGACTGAAATCTTCCTTCCATTTTTCCTGGTAAACCTGAATTAACATGCTTCTGTATTGTCTTGATGAGTATCGAAATTATAATACAGGGTTGAGAGTCTTAAATTTGTCAGGATGAAAATATTTGTAATACCAACAATACATTATAACATCAGCTGTCCTGGTTGTTTATTCTTTTCGGCCTGGTGAACTTTTGTGTTGCTTTTATTATGTACAAGTCACTGCGAGGAACTGGATTCATAAATCATGAGAAAGGTTCACGAATAGATTTCATTGGTTGAGAAAACCATTTAGGTCCTTCGTTGGTCATATACACACAATCTTCAAATCTTACGCCGAACTCTCCGGGAATGGCAATTGTTGGTTCGATACTAAAGCACATACCCGCTTCGAGTTTTAATTTATTACCTTTTACCATATTGCCCCATTCATGTCCATCCATTCCAATACCATGCCCTGTGCGATGCGGGAGCCCCGGCAATTTATAGTCCGGTCCAAACCCGGCATCAGTAATAACTTTTCTTGCAGCAGTATCTACATCTTCGCAGTATGACCCAATTTTTGCAGCAGCAAAACCTGCTGCCTGTGCCTGCTTTTCGAGATTCCAGATTTCTTCCTGCCGAGGGGTGGGGTCAGCTCCGAAAACAATAGTACGGGTCACATCCGATGAATAACCATGTACAATGCAGCCACAATCCATCAATACAATATCTCCTCTTTTCAGTTGTTGCGGATTTTTTGTGCCGTGAGGAAAAGCCGAAGCTTTGCCGAAAAGACACAATGCAAAATCAGCATGACCACCCAGTTTATTCTGCGTTGCGTTAATCATTGCCGATAGTTCAGACTCTGACATTCCTTCTTTGAGCAGCGCAACATTTTTTTGAATCGCCGCAAGTGTAATATCTGTAGCCACCTGCATCAATTTCAGTTCACTTGCCGATTTGATAATTCTGCAGGGAATGGTAATGGTATCTCCACTTGCAAAAACGAAATGGGATGCTTCTTTCCGTATTCCATCACTGATAAAGAATCTGGTATTTTCTTCAAACGTAATGGTGCCTGAAGTTATGCCATTATCTTTGAAAACCTTCGCAGCCAGCTTATAAGGACTTTCATCTTCCTGCCAAACAAATACATCCTTACCAATAATGATTTGCTCACGCAGCCGCTCCTCTTCAAAGGCCGGACAAATATATTTCACTTCTCCATTTGCAGGAATAATGGCAATCATTGTTCGTTCACTGGGCCACCAATCAATGCCCGTGAAATATCTGAGCGATGTACCGCAATCCAATATCAGTGCCTGGATATTCTGTTCATTAAGCAAACGTTGTGCTTTTGCTATCCTGGCTTCCCTTTCGCTTACACCGATGGGTGTCACATTACCGGTCATTAATTTTGATGCGTCATTAGTTTTTGACTGCGGCCCTGCAGGAGTTTCATTGCAGGAATTGACGGTGCCAATAACACCTGTTCCAGCAGCCAGGGCTGCCATTCCGATAAAATTTCTTCTTTTAATCGACATAAAAATATTTACAAGATGGATTCAAATGATTACAATATTGACCGAAAATGGCAAGCAGGCAGCCAATATACAAATCATTGCAGTGATTACAATAGGTGAGAAAAAGCCCGGCAGAAAGAGAATGAAATTATTGGTTGATACAAATAATAAAATTGGGGTCCGTCGAAGAATAGGCGTTATGGACAAGCTAATTTAACCCCCTGAAAAATCAACTGCAATAAATGGTTCCTCCTCCAAAAACGAGGAGGTAATGATTACAGCGAGCAATGTAATGGATTCAGTTTCTATCAAATATTTATCACGCGGTCGTTGAGACAATCTATGAACTTTACCATCAGCAATTGCACTGCTGCAAGAGTTGACACATCACTAATTTTACCTTCCTTTGAAATTTTTGTTTTCACGAATGGTATAACCAGTTGCAATTGTTCCACATCCCCGGCCTCAATTGCCTTTAATGTTTCCAGCAAAGCCCTGTGTCCGTAATTACCGTCAGTAGACGCTGTAATTAAGACTGTGGGTTTGTTCGGAAAAGATGAAGAAGATACTGTCCAGTCTATTGCATTTTTCAAAGTACCTGGCACTCCCCTTGCATATTCAGGGGTACAAATCAAAATGCCGTCAGCGGCCGCCAGTAATTGCCTGAAGATATTCACTTCCCGATGCACAACGTCAATGTCGTGATCAGGATTAAATTGGGGCAGATCGCCAATACCTTTATATATTTCGATCTCCAGATCTTCCACATACAATTCAATGATGGCATTGATGATTGAAAGATTAGATGATTGTTGCCTCGTGCTGCCCGGGATAGCCAATATTTTTTTCTTTTCCATGGAAATATTTTCAATTTGCATGGCTGATATTCAAGAAAAAAAGAACCCTGCAAAGTTGAAGGTAACCATTTATGAAGACAACTAACTGGCAGCTCATAGTCAGTGAATGTTCAATGCAGCCTTCAATTCCATGTCACCATCACTTAGTAAATCAACAATCCATTTTCCTTCGGCATTGGGAATATTTTTATCGGCTCCGGCTTCCAATAACATCTTAATACATTCAAGGCTTCCCTGCAGATTACCGGGCTGCATTTTTATACCATGCACTGCCCAGAAAAGAGGTGTTGATAAAAAATCAATAGATAATTGATTAATAACCACACCTTCCCTAATTAACTTATTCACTACATCCACCCTCCCACACCAGGCCGCCCAGTGCAAAGCAGTACCGCCATGTGTACCTGCATGATGAATATTTGCTCTATTTTCTATCAACAAATTCGCTACTGCGTCCACAGATAAGCTTGATGCGGCAATCAATGGGGTATCTTTTCCTGGAATCAGTCCATCTCCATCAACATTTGCACCATGTGCGAGGAATATCTTTGCAATCTGTACAGCTTCAATATCACTCAACTTACCGGAGAATACTGCATCGCAAATTCTGTGTAAAGGATGGGCCCTGGTTGCATTTTCATTATCATATGGCATTCCTTCATTTGCCAGGTACGGATGTTCAGACAGCGTCAAAGCGATACCGTCGTAATCTTTATTTTCAATAAGTCTCTTCAACATACTTTCAATTTTGCGCTATAAAAATGAAGGAAATAAATGGAACAAAAAATTGATTGCAATCAAGAAATCAATTCATCCTGCTGCGCACACGACTCAATGTTTCAGGCGTCATCCCGAGGTACGAGGCGATCTGGTGTTGCGGAAACCTGTTGATCCAGTCAGGATTTTTCAGCAATAGTTCTTTATAACGATCATCGGGGTTGAAAGTTTTCAAAGATGTGAGCTGTGCAGTTGCTACAGAGAGATTTGCAGTAAGCGCATTCAGCATCCGGAAATCAGCATGCAAATCCATCAACGAATGGATATCCTGCAATGAAACAGAAGCGACTGTTGTTTCTTCAAGTGCTTCAATAAAATTGGCTGATGGTTGCTGTGAAGCAAAACTTTCGAGGTCAGTTACCCACAAATTTTCAGTATAAAAATTCTGTGTCAGTTCAATTTCTCCCGAGCGGGTATAAAATCGAATGGCACCATTTATAATGAAGAACAAATTGGAAGACACTTCACCTTTTTGCAACAGGAGTTCTTTTTTTCGCAGCGATCTGTACTTAAGTTTATTGATAAACTGCTCAATCTGTTGTGGTGAAAAAGGGTATAAAGTGAGCAGTGAGTGTTCTATAGCAGATGTATTCATTATTTGGGTGATTCAATTGTTCTCTCCAATATTACTTATCCATTAGCTGAATCAATTCCTTAATGATTTTTTTCAATGCTGGTTCCTTCATTTTAATTTCTGCTAAACTTTTAAACGATATCAATCTTCTGCCGTCTTTATATTCTCCTTCCAATAATCCAGATGAATGATCAGCATCTGCGCCTCGCAAAAAAATAAGTCTTATTGTATCCTGTTTATAAAAGTTAAATCCTACTATGTACCGCTTGTATTCCTTTGGTTCAAAAGGTTTCATTTTTCGGGTATAATAAAATGTTGGGGCATTCCAGAAGATACCTTCCCCGATAGATTTGTCAATACCAAGAATAAAATCTCTCAGGTGTTCCATTGACTCCTTCATGGGGTGTTGCAGATTTGCCATATAATCATCCACTTTGTCTGGCTGGGATGTGCCAGTGGTAAGATCAGTTTCTTTTTTCAAGCTTCTTCATTTTTTATCCTGGTTGATAAGAGCGACTCAAAGTAAAATGCAGTGAAAAAGGCCCCGGGTTGATTAAATAGACTTGTTAAGGCAACACACTTATGCATTTTCCAGTTGCGCGATATCAAATTTACTCATTTGCATAAATGCAGCAACCACTCTTGGTGCTCTTTCAGGGTCTGCCATCAACTTCCCCAATATTGTTGGTACTATCTGCCACGACAACCCGAATTTGTCGGTCAGCCATCCACATTGATCATACCTGCCATCCTTTCCCAGTTGCTCCCAGTAGTGGTCTATTTCTGCCTGTGTCTCGCATTCGATCACAAAAGAAGTTGCCGGCGTGAACTTGTATTTCGGGCCGCCATTCAGCGCCATAAATTTAAAACCATTTAATTCGAAGTTGACGACCATGGGATTTTCAGCAGTGATTTTTGCATTTTTGAAGATCGTGCAATAATATTCTGCGGCTGCTTTTGCCTGTCCGTCGAACCAGAGGCAGGGGTAAATTGATTTTGTCATTTTGATCATTTTTAGTTGTGCGTCAAAAATAATCCGTACTAAAGTTTTAAAATAGAACAAATCCGACAAAATGGGTTCTTTTCGCGTCAGATGGCCAGGAGGCTTAGGCGCGTCGCTTTGTAATACATAGCCGGGAATGCGATGAGAACGATAAGGTGCGGGAAAAAATAATGGAATTTAGTACCCTGTATTTGGCTGTCACTTCACATTTCATAGTTCTCAATTCGTACTTCTTTCGTAGCCCTCTGTTTCCAAACTCCGGCATGTTAGTTGATCGTCCGGCGATATGGTTTCAGGAAAATGTAAATGTAATATCAACCATATTTATTTTATTACAAAGAAAATGCCGCGTCTACCAAAATTCCGTGCCTACGGCATTAGTACCCAAAGAAGCAATGTGGTTTGTTTATTTTATAGATTTTGTGTGCGGGTAAAGGTCGGAAAAGTTGAAGTGTAGGTTTTAAGTTTTAGGTTTTACTAGTATGCATTGGGTAGAGTAAATCTAAAAGTTTGGACACGGAGGGCCACAAAGAAGCTAAGAACACAAAGGAACAGCCAATACAGATTTTTAGTAATGAGTTTTAATTATCTGCACCATATCAATCGGCTGTCCCTCTGCTAATCTCAAAACCTCCGTTCAGCTCCGTGGCCTAAAAAAAGTTGTAAGTAGTAAGTTTTAAGTTTTAGTAGAATGCATTGCGAGAAGTAATTCTAACAATGTGGACACAACGGGCCACAAGATCACTAAGGAACAGCACATACGGATTTTAACACACAAGTATTAGGTAAAAACACTGACTATTAATTATCTAATTGACTTATTCACACTTTCACCTCGCCGAAAGGGGCCCTTCACTCAGTGATAGGAGATTCACACAGACAATTTGATTAATGACTTCTGACCAACGACTCCCGACTAAAAACTTGTATTAATATAAGGACCGCCAGTTTCACCCCAACCCCATTTAGGCATTGGCTCGTTGCTGTCCATTGGATTGGTTGTTAGTTGCGAATTAATTACGGCCAGTCTTGTTCCCCACTCAATATATCCTACAAATGCAGAACGAAATTCAGGATCACTTTTCAATCCCACTTCATCAGCCGTTTGTAATAACAGCTGCACCCACCTTTGCCTTTTTTCTTCTGTCAGCATTTTACCGATATGTTTCCCAATCATCTTTGCATGACTACCATTATCTTCAGCGGTATACAATTTCTCTCCCCCAAATACCTCCGCCACAAAATGCGAAACATGACGGATATGCTCAGGCGACATATCTTTAAATACATCTCCCAGCAAGTCGTCACTCAAAACCCTTGCGTAAAATTTTGTAAATAAAAATTCGAAGGTTTGCATATCACCCGCCCACTCGTATAATGTAGGTATTGATTTCATTTATGATTTTTGGATTGTTGCCGGATAAGTAGGCCAAAACAATTCAGACCCTTAACCTGAAGATAGTAAAAGCCTCCGGAATTTTAATTACGTAGAATGATTTACAGCGCTACTGCCACTTGAACCAGGCGGCTGCGTCTTCTTCGTTTTTTCCATTATAGATTCCGAATTGCAGTAGGTACTTCGTTTCATCCCATGCCGTATATGCGAGGTGCTGTCCTGCAACCACATCGTCCCCTTTTTTAAGTGCCGGTTTCTTAAGAGAATAATAATATGATGTATAGTTATCCGACTTGATCACAATCGCATAAATACCTTCAATATCAAATACAGTCGAAACTTTTCCAGCTAAAATCGCTTTCACCGGCAATGAAGAATCTGAATAAAATGACACCGCCTTAATAAACCGACAACCAACAGCATCCGCATCATGGTCTCCACATTTATCCACTTTGTTAAATCCTGCAACGGGAAAAGATAAAACGCCTTTCATTTTAAAAACTGAACTATTGGCATTTTCCTGTCCAGTAACAATAAAGCAAACTAAAAGAGCTGATAATAAGGATATTGTGTATTTCATACCTTGAATAAGAAGTAAGAATAATATTAGTTACAGATAACTGAATCTTAAATTACAGAAGTTGTGCCAGAATTTTCCAGGTAGTACCCTTTATCGACTAATACAAGAGAAAACGGTATTTATACTCCAGCGCTATTTAATTTTCTGAAACGAAACATTCCTTGCACGACTGATACTGATTTTCATTTTTTCAACACTATTACCTTTTCTCTCAAACTCAACGATACCGGCAAATGGAATGATTTTGAATGCATCTTTATAATTTGGAATCAAAGGATAGGATGCACCAGGTTTAAAAATTATCATCAAACTGTTTTTCTGTCGAGTAACTTTTACATATGACTGCGTTTCTTCCGAATAATATTGTCCTTCATAATCAGACATATTAATCTCAGCCATTTTAACAGGCAACACCCTGGTAATTGCTATTGTATCACGTGGTGAGTGCTGAATTATCTGCCCTGAATTATCATTGATCTTCAATAAGAAATTTTCGCCGGATAAAGAATTTGATGAACTTGCCCTCAATGGACCTGAATTATCCAGCACAACAGCATTGTTTTTAATTTTAAGTTCAAACGTGGTATTGTCACGTTCATTTTTATACAAACCGGCCATTGCATTCAGTTCTTTTGCGGACAATGCAATTGCGGCTTCAGTTTTAATATTCCTTTCTGACTTATCGGTCACAAATATTTTTCTCACCTTCCCCGCTATCGATCCGATATCATACTGGGAAGTGTTACTTAAAACCGCAATAGTGAGGTTCAATTCAGGGAATGTTTCCAGGTAAGCACGATACCCGGCTGTAGCGCCACCATGACTGATATTTTTCCAACCCATAACGGGACGAACATTTAACCCCGCTGCATAAGTATGAATTTCGCCATTATTGAAAGGGTCAGTTTGTAATTGCTTCGCTAAAAGTGAAGGCTGTCCAAGTTTTCCGGCCTGGTAATAAACAGACCATCTGATCAGATCTTCGGTTGTCGTTAAGAGTCCGCCGTTACCATATACATATTCGTTTGGCATTTCTATCGAGTAGCCTGTCGTCATAGTCTTTTCATATGCAATGGCTCTGTTGATCACAATTCGGCCTGGATCATCGCGCCATTGAGTATGTTTCATACCGGCAGGTTCAAAAATATATTGACGGGTGAATGCGGCTAATGACAATCCACTCACTCTCTGTACAATTATAGCGAAGAGATTATATCCTGAATTGCTATAAATGTACTCGTCGCCAGGCTTGTTGTTCAAACTTTTTTGCCTTGCTATTATTTCCAATGCGTCGTCGTTGGTATAAAATTTTGTACCCCGTCCCCAGCCTGAAAGAGCCGCAACTGCTCCCCAATCTTTTAATCCACTCGTGTGGTGCATCATATGACGGAGGGTAATTTTGTTTCCATAATCAGGTATTTCCGGAACAAATTTGCGTACATCATCATCAAGAGAAAGTTTTCCCTGTTGCTCCAGTAATAAAATAGCCGCTGCAGTAAACTGTTTTGATACTGAACCAGCTTCAATGATGGATTCGTTTGCCAAGCTTGTTTTCCTCTCCAGATCAGCCATTCCCCAGGCTTTCGAAAAAATCAGTTCGCTGTTTCTGGAAACTGATAACTGGCATCCTGGATTAACAGATTGATACTGACTAAATGTACGATCAATTATCGCGAGAGTATCCTGCCAGGTTTGCGCAATTGCAGTCTGAAAAATAACAGCAAGAAAAATTAAAAACCTGAACAGCTTCATGATATTGATTTATTCAAATTTAGGTGTTGTAAACTATGTAAAAATCAACTTCTTCTTAATACCGGAATGAAGAAACGGTAAGAAATCCTAATATCAAATAGAAATCTTACACCAGCATGTATCTTTCCCAAACCTTTCCGTTTTTTCCGGCTTCCCCGCCTGCCAAAGCACTGCGGGCAAGCCAGCTACTGTTTTTAAAATTCGACCAGGCTGAGTGTAATTGATGATAGACGGGAAGCCGCGTAAAGCGGGAATGAAGAAATGGTAATTAATTCTTCTTTCCCAAACCTTTCCGTTTCTTCCGGCTTCCCCGCCTGCCAAAGCACTGCGGGCAAGCCAGCTACTGTTTTTAAAATTCAACCAGGCTGAGTGTAATTGACCTTGCCGTTCTTTCCGGCTATGTATTCAAAGCGAAGGGCACCCCGCTAAAAACACTTGATGATTTGATGAAAAAAGAATAACTTCTGTTATCATTTGCATCTGCCCCACCGTTGTTTAGTCTCAGACCAGTAGCAGCTTTTAACCGGCCTATACTAAAATTAGTAAATACAGCAGTCAGTAGCCTGTAGTCAGTTTATTTTAAATCTTATGTATGAAGACAATAAAAATATTTATTGCCTCATCTTCTGAATTGAAGGAAGATCGCGATCAATTCCGCAATTTTATCAGTGAAGAAAATATCCGGTTGCATAGAACAGGTATTTTTCTTGAAACAGTTTATTGGGAAAACTTTCTGGATGCCATTTCTGACACCCGGCTGCAGAGTGAATACAACCTCGCCATCAGTGAATGCGATATCGTGCTCTGTCTTTTTTTTACCAAGGTTGGAAAATATACAGCTGAAGAATTTGACACAGCCTACCAGATATTTAAAGATAAAGGGAAACCTAAAATATGGACCTATTTTAAAAATGCACCGCTCAACACCGGTTCCAATAACGGATGAAATCAATACATTGCTGGCTTTTAAAAGGAAAATCGGAGACCTGGGACACTTTTATACTGAATATACCAATATAGATAACCTGCTCAATAAATACAGACGCCAACTGGATACATTCCTCCCACAGTATATTGATGATTCTTTAAATGCTGAATCAACTGATGACATCGAACAAGAAACTACAATTTCTGATATCCCCATTCATAATATCTTCAATGAATGGCTAACTAAACATTTGATTGAAGCCATCAGGCCATTCAGTAAAAAGGCAAATGATTTTTTATCCACAAACAGTGACTGGGAAAAAAATACTGATCTCGTTCAAACCGCGAAGAGAATAATTATTTCAGGCTATGTTGGCGTGCTGGGTATTCATTTGCGCAAACTGATGTCAATTGGCGAAGAAGAATATTCCGAAAGCAAAATGGAAAGATATCTGGAAAACTGCCTGATGACAACAAAGCGTGCATTACAATTG
>JANPJC010000144.1:0-15563 GCA_031425315.1 Chitinophagales bacterium | reverse complement strand
GCTTTTGGCTTGTACACTATACTGGGTGGCGCAGATTTTGGCGGTGGTATTATTGAAACCTTTGCCGGAACTAAACGTGCCCATTCCATATCAAAAGCAATGGCGCCGGTATGGGAGGCCAATCATGTATGGCTGATACTTGCAGTGGTAATTTTATTTAATGCTTTCCCGAAAATATACTCAACGTTGTCGGTGGTATTGCATATACCGCTGATGGTTATTTTAATCGGCATTATTCTCCGCGGATCTGCATTCACTTTTCGGCATTACGATACTGATGAAGACCTGTTCCATCCTTTACACACAAAACTATTTATTATTTCCAGCTGGATCACTTCTTTGTTTTTAGGCATCACTTTAGGCGCTATGATTCTCGGCAAGATAGATCTGCAGCAAGGCCTATCGTTCCGGGAAAAATTTATCGATCCCTGGCTGAATGTGTTCTGTTTCGCCACTGGACTATTCACGTGTAGCCTTTTCAGTTATATCGCTGCAGTGTTTCTTGTACACGAGAGCGCAGAGTATACGGAGCGCAGAAAGTTTATCCTTCATGCACGATTGAGCATGCTGACCTGTTTTGTTACCGGCCTGCTGGTTTTTTTGACGGCATCAATGGAAGGTCTTTCACTGTTCAGTGAGATGATAAAATCCACACCTGCTCTTTTTTTATTAATTTTTGCCACAATATCAGCTCCTGTAATCTGGTACTTTTTGAATAGGGGTACAAGTACTCCATTTTATCTGCGACTGGTGACCGGCGCTCAAATTGCAGCTATTTTGAGTGCCTGGTTTTTTATTCAGTATCCTGTCGTGATTGCCATGAAATCCGGCGAACACCTGACAATTTTAAATGCACATGCACCGGAGATTACATTGAAATATTTATTGATTGCTTTGGTGGTTGGGCTATTGCTGATTGTGCCGGGGTTTGTTTTTTTGTATAGAGTGTTTAAGTGAGGGTGCTTTGCACTGGGAGGGCGCTTTGCTTTGTGAGGCGCTTCGCGCTTGATTTTGCCGGGGAGACGGGGAGGCGGGGAGAAAGGCAAGTGAAATGCAATTTTTTTAGCTAGAGCCATATATACCGTCATCCCGACTTACCAGTAAAAAATAAAGCGAAGCGTCTTTCAAATACTTCTTTTGCGCCTCCCCGTCTTACCGGCAAAAAGAAGGAGGAATTTACTTGAAATACAATGTCACCACGCTATTCGCTTTCAACACCAATGCTTCGTTACTTTTCACCACTCCATCTTCTATACAATTATCATTTGCTGTTGTAGTAAATTTTTTAAACGTAACTGGCAAACCGGTTCCTGAAAGTTTCACTGCACGACTTTCATTATTATCATTAATCAAAATAATTGATGTTGATTGTTCCGTACTATGTTTGAAAGCAAGGGGATAGATTTTTTCTGCATCTGCCGATTCAGCTTTTACGCGTACTGCCCCAGGACGAACATATCTGTAAAAATTCTTAGACACGTAATACCTGTGACTCTTCTCGCCTGCACTACTCATCAAACAATAGTCATCAAGTTTTGATGTGCTCAACGACCAATGTACCCAGGCAGAAGTATTTCCAAATTTTATTGCAGTGTACATTGCTTTTGACAAGGCCATTGCGCCGCTCCAGTCATTTTTAAAACCGGAAGTTTCCGTCATCCAAAGTGGCTTGCCGTATTGCGCACCCCAACTGTACATCGTTTGCCAGGTTTGTGCCTCAGGACTATTCGCCGTTAACCCGTCAAGCTCATATCCATGGACAGCAATTATATCTGCGTACCCCCTCGCCTCATTATCATTCAATGTTGGTTGTACCATACCTGCAACTCCATCGAGATACCCAATATCCTCAGGCAGAAACAGTTTTGTCGTAATCCCATCTTTTTTAAATCTCCTGCCCACTACTTTCAACAAATCTCTTAAAGCCTCTCCATTATAAACAGTAGAAGCATAAAATTGTGAAAACCGTGGTTCATTCTGAATACTTAATGCATACACATCAATACCTGTTTCCTGCCTGATAATTTTGATATACGCGACACACATTTCCGCAAACTCTTCGTACATATCCACCCGGAGCTGATTATCTGCCGTTGTGGGGCCTGGATTATACGGAGGAGCTGAATTGGCATTAGTTCCGTTATTGATCCGGTTATTAGTTTTCATCCATGCCGGCCCACTCCAGCATGATACAATCAATTTATTTAATCCTGCTGCTTTCATATCGCGGAGAAATTGAAGATGATCGGCCAACTTACCATCATTGCCCTGCGTATTATTATTGATGTTGAATTTAGTAAGGTCTGTTAC
The DNA here is from genome assembly GCA_031425315.1 of Chitinophagales bacterium. Lineage (GTDB taxonomy): Bacteria > Bacteroidota > Bacteroidia > Chitinophagales > Chitinophagaceae > Pollutibacter. Next base: position 13,253 of record JANPJC010000144.1, on the reverse strand, counting down.
TGCAGGATCATTGTTATCATTGACATATTCGAAATTGGTGGGAATATCATCTCTCAAAACAGTAAGACCTAAATCATCTATTAAATCGCTTATAAAAGTGGGACTCGTAAACGGACCGTTACTCCAGTACACATCCTTCGCGCCAAATCCACCAAATCCTTCTATCGTTTGAAATGTTGAATTCAAATCAATTGCGACATCCACCGTTTTTGTATTGATATCAACACTCACTTCAACCGGGTCGTTTACTTTATCACTTACAGACAATTTTACCTTGTAACTGTTTTCAGCCAGGTATGAAAATGTTTCTACAGCATTCCCTTTACGGATCGTGCCTTCACCAAAATTCCAATTGTATTCAAGGGGATCATTATCTGCATCACTGGCAACAGCGGCGAAGCGGTAAGTAAACGGAGCGGCGCTGATCAATTCAGCACTGATACTCACGAGTGGTTTGGCATTTGTTTTGTTTCCCGCAGTCGTCTTATTACAACTGACAAAAAAGATCAACAAAGCAAAAACCGATATACAAACATTTATATTCTTCATACTGCGAATTAAAAAATTTCAAAAAAGGCCCCTGAAGAAAAAGGGGCCTTTAACCAAACTGCTGATAACTGTATGTGAAAAATTTAGTACCCTGCGTTTTGCTGCATATTCGGATTTACATCAAGCTCCGAATTGGGAATCGGCATATAAAGGTGTTTTGTTGCATCAAAAGCCATCGGTACATTGGAATTAAAAAATGTATTATTAAGTGTAATAATTCCCTGCATATGCCACCTGCGCAAATCAAACCAACGTTGACCCTCACCCGCCAATTCAATAAACCTTTCGTTCATTATCCAGGTCATGATGGTATTTTTATCTGTTTGTGATGTGCTGTAGTCTGCCGGTACCGCACCACCACTTCTGGCTCTTGCCCTTACCTGGTTAATTAAACCGATAGCTTCTGTTGTGGAACCTCCTGACTGCAAAACTGCTTCTGCTTTGAGTAACAACACATCAGCGTACCGCAATATCCTTGGATTATTCGCCGACGACACACCTGATTGCGTGAATTTATCTCTCCTTACATATTTGTTAACCGTGCGGTCTGCTGCAGCCAATGTAACTTCCAGCCTTGGATCTGCAGGATCAAAGGCACTCACCAGTTTGGGTGTGGCAAACCATCTGGATTGACCAAAAAGTGAAAAATTATTGTTGTAGTAACCCCAGTATGCCGACATTGAACCGATCGCATTGTCAAAGTCGTTTGACAACCAAACATTATCAAATGCAAATGGCTGTGAAGCCTGAAATTCAAATAATGACTCAGTATTATTCTCAGTATCAAAAGCGAAATTGTCTTCGAAAACAGGTACTAATACCAATCCTGAAAGTTTATTAAAAGCAGCTATCGCCGGAGTGTAGTCTGCAACATTTTTTGTGGCAGACGCCCTGAATACAAGTGATTTCCCCAGCATGCCATTTGCAGCATTGCTTGTAGCTCGTCCCCGATCGGCGGCACTCCAGCTTTGAGGCAACAGACCTGCTGCTTCACTAAAATCTGAAATGGCCTGATCCAATAGCTCAGTACCGGTTGTGTTAGAAGGAGTAAACTGATCAGCAGTAGTAACTCTTTCATTTCTCAATGGAGCCGTACCGTAATAATTCCAAAGCGTATAGTATGCCAAACCCCGCAGAAATAATGCCTCTCCTTTATGATAGTTTTTCAGATTAGGAGTGACATAAATACCCTCTTTCACTGTTTCCACTTTTTCCAATACAACATTTGCCCGCGCGATTTGCTGGTACAAGTTGGCGTACATATAACTGACGCTGCCGTCACTGGGCTGAATGGGCCCAAATACTTCAAAAGCCTGGTTTGATGCATTAGTAGTGATATCATCGCCCCCCAGGAATAACATGGCCGACAAAGGACTGCCTCCATTGAACCAATAGAAGTCACTCAATTTTGAATATACCCCAAAAACCGCTTTTGAAAAGTCAGATTCCTGTACAAAGTAGTTTGCTTCAGTGGGACCGTGCGGCAGCAGATCCAGTTTACTGGAATTACAACCGGCAGTTAAAATCGTTGCCACAATTGAAACAACCCCGAACATTTTTAATATAGGAAGCTTCATAATTATAATATTGTTGTTGTTAGTAGTTTTTTAAAGACCCATATTAATACCAAAAAGGAATTGCCTGGTTGGCGGAATACCGCTTACTTCCGGATCAAGTCCACTGTATTTGGTAACTGTAAAAAGGTTGACCCCACTCAGGTAGATTCTGACATTCTGTACAAATGGTAGTTTACCTAAAACTGAAGGCGGTACACGATATCCGATTTGCACATTCTTAAGCCTTAAATAAGAAGCATTCTCCACATAACGGGAAGAAGTCCGATTAAATGAAGCGGGATCACCGTATACTGCACGGGGCATAGTCTCCGACGGATTAGATGTTGTCCATCTGCCTAATGTGCTCGCCCATTGATTAGCTGCGGTACTCATGCCTTCCAATCCGGATCTTTCGAAATTATATTTTTGCACGTCGCCCACGCCCTGGAAGAAAACACTCACATCAAAACCTTTCCAATCTGCACCAAACGACAAACCGTAATAATAGCCTGGAATAGTTTTGCCTAAAAATGTACGGTCATTTGAATTGATCAGGCTGTCCGGGGTAGTACTATATCTTTCTTTCGACCCGGGAGCAGGATTTCCGTAAACATCCTGGAAATACATATCACCGGGTTTATATTGATACCCGCCAATATTTCCATCGCCTTTCGGGTTTGCCAATTTCCATGCATCAATTTCAGCCTGTGATTGAAAAACGCCACCCACTTTATATCCCCACAGGTAAAACATGGAATACCCTTCCTCCACCCTGCCAAATTCACCTCCGATCGGAGATCCCTCATTTAATTTTTCCACCCTGTTTTTTACAGTGGTAATGTTGCCTGAAACATTAAAATTAACCTGTCCAAATGTTTTGTTATATCCCACCTGCAATTCAATTCCTTTATTGGTCACAGTTGCCACATTTAGATCTGCCGGTGATTCAATTCCGGTATTGGGGGGTAAGGAAACAGATTGAATAATATCGTAAGTTGTTTTACTATAGTATTCTGCTGTTACGCTAATGGATCGGTTGAACAATAACGCATCAAAACCAACACTTGTCGTTTTCACTTTCTCCCATGTCAGCGATGTATTGGCAAAGTTTGGCAACCTTGCCCCCTGGTACTGTGTGCCGAATGGATTGCCATTGCCGGAACCCAGGGGATAATCAGGTGTCAAACCCACGTTGGATAAAAATTGGTAAGGGCTTGCCGACTGGTAATTACCAAGCCGACCCCAGCCCCCGCGGATCTTCAGGTCATTGATAAATGTATTCTTCGGAAAAAAGTCTTCTGAGCTGATGCGCCATGCAGCAGCAAATGAAGGAAAGGTTTCCCATTTATTACCCGGGGCAAGTCTGGAAGAACCGTCACGGCGAAGGGTAACATCAAAGTAATATTTGTCGCGGAATTTATAGCTGAGCCTGCCCAGGTAACCAATCAACGCATCTTCCTGGAGGATACCCTGAAATCCCTGTGTAAATGGAGGCTGATTAGTGATCTGACGATATTGCGGATCAGAGTAGTTGACATTTCCACTAAGATCAGTTACACTCCATCTTGAAAACTGGTCAGATGCACTTAATATCACATCAATATTGTGATCTTCCCTGAAAGTGCGGGTATAGTTAACAGTTACTTCTTTGTTCAGATTGTAAGTCTTGCCTTCCCGTTCGCCATACCGGCCCTTCGTGTTGCCATCTGTATTGGAGTAAGGATTACCTGGTGTTTGAGAAAATCTCCAGGAATCAAAATCATTCCAGCTTTTCCTGAGGTTGTTATATTTCTGCCCGCCCAGTGATGCACGAATTTTCAATCCGGCAAGTGGTTCCAATTGTACATACACATTACCCAATACGCTCGTCAGGTCGTAATCATTGCTACCCAGTTTCTGAAATCCAAAAACATTAAACCTGGTTTGCTGACCCCATAGCAATCTTGGATCACCTGGAGCAAACACAAAGGGAGCGCCTGCATCTAGTAAAGCCGGATCATATGAAGGGTTCGGCACAAAAGAACCTGCTGTAGAAGGAGCATACCCTGTAACATCAGTGGGATCATAAAATGGTTGAAAGGGAATAGTAGCCATCATCGTGTTGAGATCGCTACCGGTATTCTCCATTGCATTCTGCTGTATCAATCGCACATTCAACCCGGCAGATAAAAACTTTGTCATCCTGGCATCAACATTGGTCGTAAAAGAAAATCTTTCCAGCTGGTTTGCTTTCAGAGGGCTTTCCGTCCTGTTATATCCTCCAGAAAAAAAGTAGGTGGTGCCTTCGCTTCCACCGGACACTTTTGCATTATAATCCTGTATCGATGCATTTTTATTTCGCAGTTCATTGTCCCAGTCATAAGTAGGGTCATTGCCTACATATGATGAATTGGTTTTATCATATAACGGCCCGAATTTCTGAGCGAACGTCGTATTAGCATCAGGATTGGCAGCATAAGACTCTTCCAGTAAGGAAAAATATTGCGAAGTGTTGAGTGTTTCTATTTTCTTCGGAATGTTTTGCACACCATAGCTTGCATTTAAATCCAACCGTGCTTTTCCCGTTTTACCTTTTTTTGTTGTGATAAGGATTACACCATTGGAAGCCCTCACACCATAAATTGCAGCAGCGGATGCATCTTTTAATACACTGATGGATTCAATATCCGCCGGATTAATGGTAGAAAAAATGTTTAATGGTGACCGGATATCACCTATGGCTCCACCGGTAACGCCTGCACCGCCTTCAAAAATCGGTACCCCATCCACAACATATAATGGCTCACTGAATCCAAAGGTATTCACACCACGTATTCGCACAAGAGGCCTTGCTCCGGGCGCCCCACCACCACTTTCAATAAATACACCGGCAGCTTTCCCCTGTAAAGCCAATTCCGGTGTCATGGCAGTACTCTTTTCTATATCCGCTGCATTTACAGTACTAACGGCACCGGTTACATCTTTTTTCCGCCGGGTGCCATATCCAATAACCACGACTTCATCAACTTTGGAGTCTTTTAACTGCAAACTCACTTTCAATGGTGTTGTTCCGGTAATGGCCACCTCAGTATCTTCATATCCCACGTATGAAACGATAAGTGTCCTTGTATTATCCGGCACTTCAAGAGTGAAATTTCCACTTTCGTTTGTTGTCGTTACCACAGTGGTGCTGCCTTTGGCACGAACAGTAGCACCGATAAGGGGTTTGCCGGTTTCGTCCGATATTGTACCCGTCACCGGAATAACCTTTTTTTCTGGGAGAACAAGCACTGGTGCAGTCGTATTGATAACGTCCTTAGGCTTCACTACTATGGTCATTCCAACAATACTGTAAGTAAGAGGTTGCTCTTTAAAACATGCATCCAGTACCTCGGCCAGCGTGGCATTTTTAATTCTGATACTCACCGTTTTGGCCTGTACCAATAATTTGTTGTCGTAGAAAAAAACGTATTCCGACTGCTTCTCTATAGCCTTAAATACCCTGTTCAAAGGAGCATTCCTTTCAGAAATAGAAATCTGTGCGAAGCCCTCTGCATTTACCTGCATAAAGGCTAAGAACATCAGTACAGTAGTAAGTTTCATGACCCGCAATGTTTGCCTGTCTATCCAGATAAAGGAGAAGGCAGGGCGAATTTTAGTAATCAGTCTTTGAGTAAAAACTTCATTACAAAGTGCCTCAAAATGCATAGCTTTGATTGTTTTGGTTAACGAATAAGAACCTTCCAGGTATAATTAGGAGTCAACTAAAAACGTTATCCAGAAGTGTTCCACCACTTCTGGTTTTTTATGTTGACCAGACTAAAAACTTACGGCATTACAATAATCTTCTTTCCTTCTATTTTAAAATGCACTTTCGATTCCTGTAATATTTTAAGCACTTCCGATGCGTTGTTATTGCGCTTAATCTTTCCTACAAATTCACGGTGTGGAATTTTCCCTTCAAAAGAAATCGTCACATCATACCACCTGGCAATCTGACGCATTACAGTTTGCAGATCCGCTTTGTTAAACGAAAAATAGCCGTTTTTCCACGCCACCACTTCATCAAGATCCACATCATTCACCATCCTGAAACCTTTTTCGCCATTGAGTTGTGCCTGTTGACCGGGTTTCAGCTGCATAGTGTTACCAGCTTTTGAAAGACTTACACTACCCTGCAATAAAGTGGTGTTCAGAGAGCTTTCATCATTGTATGCATTCACATTGAAATGCGTGCCAAGTACTCTGATATCCATTTCATTTACCTTCACCACAAATGGTTTTGTAGCATCGTGTGCAATTTCAAAGTAAGCCTCGCCGGTTACTTCCACAACTCTTTCAGTGCCCGAAAAAACAGTTGCATAACGGATAGATGATGCAGAGTTCAGCCAAACACTGCTGCCGTCTGGTAACATCAGTTTGTATTGTCCGCCTCTCGGGGTTGATAATGTATGATAAACAACTTCTTCATTTTCATTTCCATCGGCCTTGTACACCACTTCTCCGGCAGCGGTTTTGTATACCTGGGTATTCCCCTGGCGGGCAACTTCGCCCGTTTTAGCATCATCAAGCATTACCGTTTCGCCATCCCCTAAAGTAAGTACAGCCTTGTTCCCACCCGGTAAAACTTCATGTGCGACCGGTTGATTTTCCGCCGCACCATGAGAAGTCTTTTTGTTTTGGGGCACCAGTGTATAGATGAAGTATGCGGATAAAAAGAATATCAATACTGCGGCAGCACTGCGATACAGCATCCTCCAATTAAAGATTTTTGCAGATTGTTTCTCACCTTCCTGCTTCCCCAGTTCAAACTGGTCCAATGCACGTTCAATCTGCATCACCAATGTTGCGTCTACGTGTTCATCAATCAAATTGAATTGCCGGGAGATAGAATTGTATTGATCGGCGTAATAGCCTGCTTCCCCTACAGGAGTTTTTTTCAACCAGTTAATAAATTCCTGGTGTTCGGCAGCTGTATTAATACCTGCGGCATATTTTTCCAGAAAGGAGGAAATCTGTGATGGCTTCATACAATCGTCTTACACTAATGACGAATGAGCAAATGAAAAACACCCCTCCCTGAAAATTATTTTTTTTGATTATTGAAAGATCAAACTGAATAGCAACGCCATTGAAATCTCGCCATGTTCGTACAGATATTTGCGTACAAACTGAGAAGCGCTGTACAACTGTTTTTGGACTACAGACCTGGAGATGTTTAATTGATTGGCTATCTCTTCCTGGGATAAACCATTTTCTATGTTAAGACGGAATATGAGTTTCCGTTTTGGTGGAAGCTTATCCACAGCCTGTTGTACAACAAGGTAATACTCGCGGTAAGCGCAGTCGTCGCCTGTTGTAGTGGCAAATTCTTCGCGTGATCTCCTGATTTCCGACAGTACACGATGCCTGATCTGAAGACTGCGAACCTTATCCAGCACTTTGTTTTTGGCTATCTGTGTGAGGTAACTGGTGGCGCACTCGACATCTATCAACCGTTGCCGGTTTTCCCAGATTTTGATAAAGATATCCTGAAGTATTTCTTCTGTTTCTTCTTTTGACTTCGTGAAAAGAAAAATGTACCGATAAAGCCTGTTGAGATGGGATGTATAGAAGTATGTAAAGGCCACACGGTCGCCTTCAGCAATCCTTAGTAAAAGGATCTTGCCTTCTTCATATTCAGCAATCGACATACAGTTAAGAGTTATTCGAAAATACAGGCACAAAATCTATTTTCCCGCCTGACTTCCCAATTGAAATTAATATCTCGCAAAAAAATCGCTATCCTGTACCGTCTGCCTTCGCAGCACTTCTCTTCATAAATGACATTCAGTTTATTCAAGATGCTGCAAAATCAAAGCAATTACTGAAATATTTTTTATGCGGTAAAAAATCAATCTTTTCAGTCGGGGTGGGAACGATGTCGCGCTCAAGGTATGCGTTTTTTGAATAATCAACCTTCAATTTACCAAGGTCAGTCTTAACCATGGAATCTCCAACGACAAAAGCATTTTCAACCAAAATGCATAAGTTAGCCTTTCGAATGATGAATACGTTCCGGACTTTAAAATTGAATAGCTTCTCATGATCTGCCTTAAACGATACATTATTTACCTGCGGTATGAAGCACTTACAGCTATACTGTTGCTCCTTCTCCATAGCTGCATAACCAAAGATGATGATGGAAAAAGATTCAGAAAAATAGAATCGTCAGTTTCAGGTTTAAACTTTAATAATGCGATTGATGAAAACGATACTATTAATCCTCTCGATATGGAATTCCTTTATAATGGTGGCGGTGTTGCAGTTGGTGATTTTAATAATGATGGATTACCCGATCTGTATTTCACAGCCAGCATGGTACAAAACAAGCTATATCTGAATAAAGGGAATCTTCGTTTTGAAGATATTACAGCGGTATCATCAACAGAAGGAAAGGGAAGATGGAGCAATGGCGCATCTGTTATTGACATCAACGGCGACGGCTTGCTTGACATTTATGTTTGCGCAACGATCAGGAAAAATCCAGATGAAAGAAAAAATCTACTCTATATCAATCAGGGTTTGAACAAAGACAGTGTTCCGGTTTTCAATGAGATGTCAGACGAATATGGATTGGCAGATACAAGCTTTAGTGTTCATGCTGCCTTCTTTGATTATGACAATGACGGCGATCTTGATATGTATCTGCTCACCACAAAACTGGCGAAAAGAGCTGCCACAGATTTCGGTGGAAATAAGTTTGACACAAATCAGTCTGACATAGATAAACTCTTTCGCAACGACTGGAGTGATTCGCTGAAACATCCTGTATTTATTGATGTTTCAAAGGAAGCAGGAATTATTCACACAGGTTATGGATTGGGCATTTCTATCGCAGATATCAACCAGGACGGATGGAAAGATATTTATGTGGCAAATGATTTTTTTGGAAGCGATCTGCTCTACATCAACAACAAAAAAGGTGGCTTTACCAATGAAATAAAACAATACCTGAAACACAGTTCCCAAAATGCCATGGGAAATGATATTACTGATATCAATAATGACGGGCTTGCTGATATTTTTACTGTAGATATGAATCCTGAAGATAATTTCAGAAAGAAAAAAAATCTCAACAGCAGCAATTATTTTATTTATCAGAAACAGGTCTACGAAGATATCATGTTGCAATATGTACGAAACACATTGCAATTGAATATGGGTGCTGCGAAAATCAATGACAGTACATCACATCCTGTTTTCAGTGATATATCATTTTATACGGGTACTGCTGAAACCGATTGGAGCTGGAGTGTATTGATGGCAGATGCAGATAATGATGGCAATCGCGACATATTAATTACCAACGGCTATCCAAGAGATGTAACAGATCACGACTTCGGATCGTTCAGGAGTATCAGTTCAAAAACTGCAACTAAACGGCAAATGATAGATCAAATACCTCAGATTAAAATTCCGAATTACATTTTTCACAATAAAGGTAATCTGCAATTTGAAAATGCAAGTGAAACCTGGGGTATGAATGATCCTACATTTTCAAATGGCGCAGCTGTTGTTGATCTTGACAATGATGGTGACCTTGACTATGTGATCAATAATATCAACCAGAAAGTTTTGCTGTATGAAAACACAACGCGGCAACTTAATGACACGATTTCTAATTTTCTAACCATTCAATTCAAAGGCGCACAGCAAAATTATTACGGCATTGGAGCCATAGTAAAAATTTTTTATGGTGGCGGTCAGCAACAGGTATATGAAAATTCACCATATCGGGGCTACCTGTCTACTGCTGATGGTAAAGCATTTTTTGGTTTGGGTACAATCGCAGTCGTGGATTCAGTTATTGTTATGTGGCCGGGTGATAAGAAAGAATTGATTAAAAATATTGCGGTTAATCAAACGATAACAGCGGATATCAATAATGCGACATTCAATCATAACTGGCATAATGATAGTTTTAATTCGTCGCTGTTTACAGATATCAGTTCTTCAGCAGGAGTAAATTACCGGCATAATGAAAGAGATTATATTGATTTCGATAAAGAAAAACTGATTCCGCATAAACTGTCGGAGTATGGGCCCCCATTAGCTGTAGCTGATATTGATGGCAATGGATTAGAAGATTTTTTTGTGGGCGGATCAGGAGATTATCCGGGTAAATTTTTTATGCAGCAAAGCAATGGCAGGTTTATGATAAAAGACTTACCTCCTGTCATAGGAAAAGACGCGAGGCAACCTGAGAATGCAAGTGCAGTATTTTTTGATGCAAATAATGATGGAGATGTCGACCTATACTGCAGCAGCGGCAGCAATGAATTTATAGCCAATACCAAAAATTACCAGGACCAGTTTTTTATCAATAAAGGAAAAGGGGGTTTTGTTTTTGATACAAGCGAAACTTTCCCTATAAATTATACCAGCAAGAGTTGCGTGCGGGTTACGGATTTTGACAAAGACGGGGATCTTGATTTATTTCTGGGGGGAAGAAGTTTACCAGGAAAATATCCTTTTCCTGTCAGCTCATTTATTTACCGCAATGATTCCAAAGATGGCAAAATAAAGTTTACTGATGTTACTGCTGATATTGCACCGGGACTTCAAAGCATAGGGATGGTATGTGATGCGCTGTGGACCGATTTTGATAATGACGAATCTCTGGATCTCATCCTCGTTGGAGAAGGCATGCCTATCACTCTATTCAAAAAAACAAATGGAAAATTCACCAACGTTACCAGTGGATCAGGATTGAGTTCTTCCACTGGCGCATGGAATAGTATTGTAGCAGGTGATTTTAATAAAGATGGATTGACGGATTATGTGATCGGCAATCTTGGCTTGAATAGTTTTTACAGGGCCAGTGCTGAGTATCCAGTTAACATCTATGCGAAAGATTTTGATGGCAATGGAGATACTGAATCAATCGTAACGATTTTTCTGAAAGATCAAAACGGGGCCAAAAAAGAATTTCCGGCATTTAACCGCGATGATATTATTTCACAACTGCCGGTATTAAAAAAGAAAATGCTGACCTATAAAGAATTTGGGACTGCGGATATACACAGCATTTTTAGCGCAGATCAGTTGAAAGATGCGTTGAAAATTTCTATGAATGAATTTGCAAGTGGTGTAATTATAAATCGGGGTGGTGGTAAGTTTTCATTCACTCCACTTCCTGCACAAGCTCAACTGGCGCCAATATTTGGAATGGTTACGGATGATTTTAATAATGATGGCCATGTGGATATCGCATTAACCGGAAATGATTATGGTAATGAAGTTACGAATGGCAGGTATAATGCGTTGAATGGACTGGTGTTGAAAGGTGATGGTACGGGGCACTTTCAAGCGATGTCGATTGCTGAGTCGGGTTTGTATATTCCGGGGAATGGCAAGGCGTTGGTGAAATTAAAAGGCAAGGGCGGAGGGTATTGGTTAGTGGCTGCTGAAAACAAAGGGCCTGTGAGAGTCTTTAGTCTTAAGTGAGGTGCTTCGCACCCAAGTCGGTTTTTTGCCGGGGAGATGGTGGGACGGGAAGAAATACACTTTTGAGTTTCACCGCTTTGCTCTTCTCACAAACAAAAAAACAAAGTGCAGCTCCCTTTCAAAGCGCCTTTCAAATCTTCCTTACCGCCTCCCCGTCTCCCCGGCAAAAAAAGAATCCCGTGCGAAGCACGCAGATTAAACACATTTATCAATTCCACCACCAAACCATTAATTTCCCATTAAATCAATCGACCTCTCCTATGCTCGATATTCTTCGCCAACACATCATTCAGCGCCTGGGCAATGATGTTGAACACCTGGATGATGTGATCAATGAATTCAAACCGATAAAGATTAAACGCAACCAATTAATATTAAGAGAGGGTGAGGTTTGTCGTTATGTATATTTTGTTGCCGTTGGTTGTTTGCAGGTATTTGTACACGACATGGATGAAAACGAAACTACGCGTGACATAGTAACGGAAAATAACTGGTGTTCTGAGCTGATCAGCTTCGGCTCACAGCAACCCGCAACCGAAAATATCAGGACAGTGGAACATGCTGAATTATGCGCCATCAGCAAACAGGGATTTCAAAAGATGATGGAGAAAGTTCCTCAGTTTGATAAAGTGTACAGGCAGATCCTGGAGGCGTCGTATGCCAATTCCGTTTACCGCATCAACACTTTCGTTTCGTTGTCTGCTGCCGAACGCATCAAATGGCTTGCAGAGTATCGTCCTGAATTAATGACGCGACTCTCGAGTAAACTCATCGCCTCTTATCTTGGTATATCACAGGAAACATTCAGCCGGTTGCGAAGCAAGGTTTGAATTATTGACATATGTCAAGATTCAGGAATTTTTGATGATCGATTTTTGACCCATCATTCATCATCAAAAATATTACACATGAAAGAGTTTCTTTTATTATTCAGGAATGTCAGCGGTACAGATGGCTATATCACCAGTTCAAAAGACATGGCAGAAGATATGCCTGCCTGGCAACAATGGATCGGCAGTATCGCCGGACAGGGGAAATTGGTGAGTACACAGCCCATTGAATATGCAGGCGAAATAGTAGATAACAATGGTATTCATAGAGGACCAGCAAAAGATGGTGATAATATTCTTGTTGCAGGTTACCTGATTTGTAAAGCTGATAATATCGAAGAAGTAAAGCTGTGGAGTAAGACTTGTCCCATTTTAAAATACAAAAGCGGCAGTGTGGAAATCAGGCCGATCATTCCTTTTCCAACTAATTAAATGCCAATTCATGAATAAGATCTTAAATCCTGGAAGGTGGATATTTCCACTTTCCTTTTTACTGTACGTGGGATTGCATTTGGGTAAACCGGAAACCGGCGCAGCATTTGTACCGAAATTTCTACCGTTTCCACTTTTCTGGAATTATTTCACTGCAATATGTATCGTAGCATTTATCATTAGTGCACTTACGCGCAGGTACGACAAGCTGGCTTATACGCTGATGGCTGTGTATGTGGTTCTGATGGCTTTCCTGGTTCATTTGCCGGCAGCTATCGGTGCTGATACCAGCGCGATGATGATGACGGCAGATATCCAAAGAGAACGAGAACTCGAGATGGTGAATGTATTCCGGAACATTATGGTCACCGGTGCGCTGCTGGGCTTTGCGAAATATGTGGCGGTGGATAAAAGAGTT
>JANPJC010000143.1:0-25833 GCA_031425315.1 Chitinophagales bacterium | reverse complement strand
CCGGCAGGTACAGTTGGACCTGATTATATTAAACATATTCGTGGTCCTTTGCCACATTTGAAAATTGTAGTTACCGGGGGCGTACAGGTAAATGCAGCATCTATTAAAACATGGTTGGATGCTGGTGTTTTTGCCGCGGGTGTAGGTAGCCAGTTGTTTTCTAAAGATGTCATTCAGTCTGGCAATTATATTCAGGTAACTGATACCCTGAAGAATATTTTGAAAACATTGGCTTAGCTACGAATCCAGCAATCTCCTAATGATCTGGATCCTGATTCGATGTAATTATAATTATAATCTGAAAGGTTTTACAACAACCGGAAGGCTCTTTTCTCTGTATTTAGGCTTTCATTGCTCCATATGTTTTCAATAGGTGTTTCTATTGTGTCAACTGTTGCATTCTTTGGGCAACTCTTTCAGTCTGTATTTTTTGTACTAACTTCTATCATCTTAAATACATTTATGCGGTACAGCTTTCTGTTTACAATGATGTTTTTCACCTGTAGTCTATATGCGCAGAAAAACGCCTCCGTTTCGTTTGAAAAATGGATCAGTCTCAGGAACGCAGGCAGTCCCATTATTTCTCCTGACGGTAAAACGATAGTGTATGCTGTTACAAGTACCGATTGGGCGAATAATACCTATGATACTGAACTTTGGATGGTACGGAATAATGAAAAGCCAATTCAACTCACCAGGACCTTCAAATCTTCAAGTACAGGTGCCTTGTTTACTCCAGATGGTAATTTTGTAAGTTTTTTGGCTAACAGGGGAGAGAAAAATCAACTATATATTATCGCAGTGGCAGGCGGAGAAGCCATCCAGGTTACCAATGATCCTGATGGAGTAGGAAGCTATGAATGGAGTCCGGATGGAACAAAAATAGCTTACAGTAAATCTGAGCCGGAAAGTAAAACTGAAAAGGGCACAAAAGAAAGGTATGGCGCTTTTGCAGTTGAAGGGGAGGAATACCGTCAAAATCATATTTGGATGTTACCATTTCATTATGACTCTGTTTTCTTAGCCGGACAATTGCCATGTTATTCAGAGAAGAAAGACAGTTTGGCTTCCAATGTACCTAAGGTATCCGATTGCGTTGCATTGCCAAAAGCAAAACAAATAACAGAAGGGAATTTTTCGGTGGCAGGTTTTTCGTGGAGTCCTGATGGAAAATATATTGCATTTAATCGCCAGGCAAACCCGTTGATTCTGTCCAGTGTCAGTGCTGACATAGTATTGATGAATGTAGATACAAAGGAAAAAATAAACGTTGTAAGCAATCCCACCGGTGATTTTTTCGAATGCTGGAGTCCTGATTCCAAATCATTTGTATACAGTAGTGATGTCAATGATTCAATAACCAGTTTTTTTACCAACAACAGACTTTTCATCTATGAATTGTCGTTGAAAAAGAGCGTTGAAATTGCAAAAGATATTGATGAAGATAAATCAGTGATAGATTGGACAAATGCGGGTTTATTTTTATCAGCATTTGAAAAAACAAAACGCATGCTCTTTGCTGTCGACGTGAAAACCGGAGCTTCCAAATCGATCAGTTTGGCGCTTGATCTTCCGGCTGCTATCAGTTTCAGTAAAAAGTCGGATGCAATTGTTGTAAGCGGAAGAAATTATAATGGATTGAATGAAATATATCTATGGAAACTAAATCAGCCTCTTCAACAGCTTACAAAACTATCGTCGCAGATCAGTTCGTGGAATACACCTGTTAATGAAGTGATTCAATGGAAGAGCAAAGATGGCGCGATGATCGAAGGCATTTTACTGAAGCCGAAAAATTATGATGCATCAAAAAAGTATCCATTGCTTGTTGTGATCCATGGTGGTCCTACCGGAATTGATTTGCCGGATCCGGTTCCGACTTATGTTTATCCTATCATGCAATGGGTGGAAAAAGGCGCACTGGTACTTCGGGTGAACTATCGCGGTAGTGCGGGATATGGTGCCAAATTCCGGTCATTAAATGTTACGAATCTTGGAGTGGGGGATATGTGGGATGTAATGAGCGGGGTGGAATATCTCCATAGTAAAAAAATGATTGATACTTCAAAAATGGGTTGTATGGGTTGGAGCCAGGGAGGATATATTTCAGCGTTTCTCACAACCAATACTCATGTGTTTAAAGCAATTTCTGTGGGAGCGGGTATTTCTAATTGGGTTACCTATTATGTTAATACTGATATCACGCCCTTTACCCGTCAGTACCTGAAAGCTACACCCTGGCAGGATATGAATGTTTATCTGAAAACGTCACCAATGACGAATATCAATAAAGCTTCTACGCCAACATTGATACAGCATGGTGAATTTGATAAGCGGGTTCCTATTCCGAATGCCTATGAATTATATCGAGGTTTACAGGACAGAGGGGTCGCCTCTAAATTGATAGTGTACAAAGGATTTGGTCATGGGATCAATAAACCTAAAGAGCGGCTCGCTGCAGTTTGGCATAATTGGCTATGGTTTAATCATTATGTGTTTGGTGATAAAGAAGAAACGCTTCCGGTTGAGTGACGAGTAAGGAATAAGAAGTAAGAAGGGAATAACAAAAACAGCAGTTTGTAAGAATCTGTGAAACAGCTATCTGAAATTCAATTGTCTTTGATTTTTTGTTTGAATTTCCCGCAATACTATAATCCCCTAATCCGATAAATCCCAATCTGGCATGAAATTTTTACAGTCTGCAGGGGGAATAACCTCTATATTTTAACTACCGACAATGCTGTTGCAAATTTTCGAGGACCTGAAATGGAAGTCTATTTTATTGGGCGAAGAGAATTTCGGTTTTCTTTTTGAAACTTCCCTGAGAACGGTTATTATGTTTGTTGTGATAGTAATTGGTTTACGACTACTCGGGAAGAGAGGAGTAAAGCAGTTGTCAGTATTTGAACTGGTAGTCATTATCGGGTTGGGTTCCGCTGCCGGTGATCCAATGTTTTATAAAGATGTAGGTGTTTTGCCGGCATTTATCGTTTTTGCAATGATCATTATTCTGTACAGACTGGTAACTTATTTCATCGGAAAGAATAAGAAGTTTGAAATTTTGATTGAAGGGAAATCGGTTTGCCTGATTAAAGATGGAGTGTTTGCCCTTGATAATTTTAAGAAAGAGCCATTAGGTGAAGATGAATTTTTCGCAGAATTGCGTATGAACAGCATTTCGCATCTTGGACAAATTGAACAGGCGATAGTGGAGACCTCCGGAAATATCAGCATATTCTATTATGCCGATGAAGAAGTGAAATACGGACTACCTGTAATGCCGGATAGCTTAAAAAAGAGTATAAAAAAGATTAGTGAGACTGCTCATTATTCATGTATCTTTTGCGGTTATACACAAAAGCTGGAACCTGTTGAACGGGTAATTTGTTCAACATGCAAAAAAGATGAATGGGTGAAATCGAGTAATAGGAAAAGGGTGAGTTAATTATGAGAGGCATTCGAAAAGTATCTTCAAATTCAATTGAAATTTCTGGGCAAATAAACTATCAAATATTTAGTAGAAATAGCAAACTACAATTATTGAATTGTAGTTCATTTAGTCGAAGCCAGACGTATTTTGCTTCACAAATAAGAATCTGATCTGAGGCAGACTGAAAAGGGAAAGAGTAATATATTAAAAGAAAAATATTTTTTGAATCAAAATCCAGAAATCCATTGCAGTTTCGCAAATCCAATAATCCATTAATCTAATAAATCTAAATCACATAAATCCGAGCTCCAATTTAGCCACTTCACTCATCAGATCTTTTGTCCAGGCAGGAGTCCAGGTCACTTCTACATGCACATCATTAACCCCTTCAATTTCACGGATTTTCTGATCCACTTCATGCGGAAGAGATTGTGCGGCCGGGCAACTGGGTGCAGTCAATGTCATTACCACCTGCACATTATTGATCGGAAGTATCGAAATCTCATATATTAATCCCAGGTCGTAAATATTCACCGGAATTTCCGGGTCAAATATTTCGTACAGTTTTTCTGTTACTTTTTGTTTTAATGCTTCGTTGTCCATATATTAAATTATTTCCACAAACTGACCTATTCCGTCAGCTTACTGACCGCCCCAGCGCTTCTAATTTCATTTGCTTAATCATTGACCGCAACCCGTTTGACCTTGTTTGCGCCAGATGCGTATTCATTCCGATTTTGTCTATGAACTGCATATCAGCTTTTACAATATCAGCTGGTTTCTGACCTGATAAAACACGGATAAGCATACTGATCAATCCCTTTACAATAACAGCGTCACTATCTGCTTTATAAAAAATCCTTCCATCTTTGGCTTCAGATACCAACCACACTGTGGACTGACAACCTTTTATTTTATTTTCTTCCTTCTTAAATTCATCTTCCAATGGCGAAAGCTTTTTGCCAATGTCGATCAGGTATTCATACTTGTCCTCCCAGTTATCGAATAATGAAAATTCTTCGACAATCTCTTCTTCTATTGCGGAAATGTTTTGTGATTGATCACTCATTTTATTTCAGCATTTTGATCACTTTATGCAAACCCTTTACCAGGCTGTCTACTTCTTCCATTGTATTGTACATTGCAAAGGAAGCGCGGCTGGTTCCCGGAATGCATAACCTATTCATTAAAGGTTGTGTACAATGATGACCTGTGCGAACAGCTATTCCCTGGTTGTCTAACAATATGCCGATGTCCTGCGGATGAATACCATCTATGATAAATGAAACCACACTCAGTTTATTTTCGACATCCCCAATGATTTTTAATCCTTGTATTTGCTTTAATTGATCGGTAGCATACGCCAGCACTTCATTCTCATGCGCGCGAATCAAGCCCTTGCCTGTTTGCTGTACAAAATCAAGTGCTGTTTTTAGTGCAATCGTATCTGCAATATTGGGCGTTCCTGCTTCGAATTTATATGGCAGATCATTATAGGTTGTACTTTCATAAGTCACATCTTTTATCATTTCTCCACCACCCTGGTAGGGAGGCATTACTTCCAGTAACTCGCGTTTGCCATACAATACACCAATACCTGTTGGTGCATATACTTTGTGTCCTGAAAACGCAAAGAAATCGCAGCCCAGTGCTTTTACATCTATGTCAAGGTGTACTGTTGATTGCGCTCCGTCTACTAATACCAAAGCGCCGGCATCATGGGCTGCCTTTATCACTTTTTCAATCGGGTTAATTACACCGAGCGCATTCGATGCATGAATAATAGATACAAATTTAGTACGGGCCGTCAACAACTTTAAAAAAGCATCATAGTCCAATACACCTTCGTCACTAACGGGAATCACTTTAATTTCTGCCCCACGCTCGCTGGCAATCATATGCCATGGAACGATATTCGAATGGTGTTCAAGGGATGAAATTATAATTTCGTCACCAGGTTCAAGATTGGTTCTGCCCCAGCTTGAAGCAACGAGGTTAATGCTTTCGGTCGTACCCTTAGTAAAAATGATTTCATCGGTCGAGGCTGCACCAATGAATTGCCTGACAGTTTCCCTCGTTTGTTCAAATGCTGCTGTTGCTTCTTCGGCCAATGTATGAATGCCACGATGGATGTTTGCATTGTAGCCAGAATAGTACGATACCAATGCATCAATGACCACTTGTGGTTTTTGCGAAGTGGCAGCATTATCAAGATAGACCAGGGGATTCCCTTTTACTTTTCTATTCAATACAGGGAACTGTTCCCTGATCGCATACACATCCAGCTGTTTTTCCTTTATCATCGTTTCCATAATCAGAAATTAAATTCGAGACGTTCTGAAATCAACTCATCAACATACATTTTCAGTGGCTCCGGTTTGATATTTTCAAGAATGTCAACCGCAAATGCATGCAGCAATAACGACACTGCGTTTTTCTCAGATATACCTCTTGCCCTTAAATAAAATAATGCATCTTCATCTAACCGCCCGATGGTACATCCGTGTGAACACTTCACATCATCTGCATATATTTCCAGCTGCGGTTTTGTATTAATGGTGGAGCTATCACCGATCAAAATATTTTTGTTTGATTGATAAGCATTCGTTTTTTGCGCATCGTTGCGAACAAATATCTTACCATTGAAAACTCCCGTGGATTTTTCATCCATAATGCCTTTATATAGCTCGTTGCTGAAACAATGCGGTTTTACATTGTCAACTATAGTATGGTTGTCAACATGTGTTTTGCCGTTCAGCAGGTAAAGTCCGTACATATGCGACTCGCCATGTTCTGATTCCATAATCATATTCAGATTGTTCCTGATCAATCCTCCGCTGAGAGTAATGGTAACGGCATTTGTTAAACATTTACCCAATTGCCTGAAATGAGTTGTACCAACATGATTGGCTTCAGGCCCCTCATGCTGAATTTTATAATAATGCACGACAGCATCTTTTTCTGCAGCAATCTCTATCACTTCATTTGTGAAGCTGCCATCTTTTCCCAAAGTCACATAATATTCCACCAGTTGAAAAGAAGCACCACTGTCTACATAAACCAATGATCTCGGTTGCGAAAAACGGAAACCATTCCTGCTATCTGTAACATGATAAATGTATACGGGTGAATCACCAGCAATAGATCTTTTTGCATGTATAAATATTCCGCCAGCTGAAAATGCTGTATTTAAAGCATTGATGCCATCCGGGTGGTATTGGGCACTATGACCGAGGTTGTTTTCCACGATCAACCCATAACCATTGACGGCAGCTTTATCGAGCGGCATAACTGCTAATTCTTTATCAGAGTGGCGAGTAACCGACAACTCGGCGCTATATCTTCCGTTTACAAAAACCAATTCAGTTGCACTGCCGGTATGGGGTAACCGGTAATTGTCGAGGTCGTTTACGGTTACATTTCCGGTATCTAACTGCTTGTCGAAATCCCTGTTAAATAATGCACTTACACGGGTATATTTCCATTCTTCGTGTTTAACAGGCGGTAAGCCGAGTGCGCTGAATCTATCAAGACCTTTTTGTCTGAATCCCGCCAGCGCTGATGCAGTATTTTGTTGTTCCCGGAATTTTTCAGTGAAAAATGGTATCGCTTCGTTCATCATTTTGTTCTTTGTAGTAAAACTTAGCCTGCGGTTTTAAGCGCAGGCTATTAAATATTTCAGTCAATCTGCCTGCTTATAACTGCTCTGCCAATTCCACCTCATTGCGAATAAAGTCATACCCTTTCTCTTCCAGTTCAAGAGCCAGATCTTTAGTGCCTGATTTTACAATTCTTCCGTTAAAAAGTACGTGTACATAATCCGGAACGATATAATCAAGTAGACGCTGATAGTGGGTAACAACAAGAAATCCGTTTTCACTGTTTCTGTATGCATTTACACCACCGGCAACAATTCTCAACGCATCAATGTCTAGCCCTGAATCTGTTTCATCCAGAATTGCCAGTTTGGGTTCAAGCATGGTCATCTGGAAAATTTCGTTTCTCTTTTTTTCTCCGCCCGAAAATCCTTCATTAAGCGACCTGCTGAGCAGCGATTGTTCAATATGTACCAGCTTCATCCTTTCTTTCATCATCTTCAAAAACGCCACCGCATCCAAAGGCTCCTGCCCCCGGTGCTTACGACCTTCGTTCACCGCAGTTTTGATAAAATTAGTGGTGCTCACACCCGGAATTTCAATCGGATATTGAAATGCGAGAAACATGCCTTCCCTTGCTCTTTCTTCGGGAGTCATGTCGAGTAAATCTTTCCCAAAAAATTCCACCGTTCCTTCAAGTACTTCAAAGTTCGTACGGCCGGCGAGTACAGAAGCCAAAGTACTTTTGCCAGAGCCATTAGGTCCCATGATCGCATGCACTTCCCCAGCCTTTATTTCGAGGTTGATTCCGTTTAAGATTTTCTTTCCTTCAATCCCGGCATGTAAATTCGTAATCTTTAACATGTATACTTTTTTGTCTGTGTTTTATTTTCAGGCTGCAAAATTACAATATGCTTTCTGCTATCCCCGCATCCTTTTAATAATTCGTTTTCTATTTTATCCCACACTTCCTTCCAGACTGATGGCCAACAATTTTTGAGCCTCAACTGCAAATTCCATGGGTAACTGGTTCATTACTTCCTTGGCAAAGCCATTAATGATCAGCGCTACGGCTGTTTCAGTATCAATTCCGCGCTGGTTGCAATAGAAAATCTGGTCTTCCCCTATTTTGGAAGTGGTGGCTTCATGTTCTACAATGGCCGTGTTGTTTTTCACTTCAATGTAAGGGAACGTATGCGCACCGCATTTATCACCCAACAACAAAGAGTCACATTGTGAGAAGTTACGCGCAGCACTCGCGTTTTTTGCCACCTGAACTAATCCCCTGTAACTGTTATTACTCCTGCCTGCAGATATCCCTTTAGAAACGATCCTGCTTCTGGTATTTTTGCCAAGATGAATCATTTTCGTTCCCGTATCAGCCTGCTGGAAATTATTGGTCACCGCAACCGAATAAAATTCACCGGTGCTGTTATCTCCTTTCAAAATCACGCTCGGATATTTCCAGGTAATGGATGAGCCTGTTTCTACCTGCGTCCAACTGATTTTAGAATTGTTACCAGCACATATTCCCCTCTTCGTCACAAAATTATAAATTCCTCCTTTGCCCTCTTTGTCGCCGGGGTACCAGTTCTGCACCGTCGAGTATTTAATTTCTGCATTTGCGAAAGCAATGAGTTCCACAACAGCCGCATGCAATTGGTTCTCATCCCGCATCGGTGCGGTACATCCTTCGAGATAACTTACATAGCTTCCCTCTTCCGCAACTATCAATGTCCTTTCAAATTGGCCGGTATTGGCGGCATTGATTCTGAAATATGTTGATAATTCCATCGGGCAGCGAACGCCTTTTGGGATATAGCAAAAAGAGCCATCACTGAATACTGCAGCGTTCAACGCTGCAAAATAGTTGTCCGTGGCAGGAACCACTGATCCAAGATGTTTTTTTACCAATTCAGGATGTTCCTGAACTGCTTCGCTCATCGAACAGAAAACGATACCCAGCTCCGCCAGTTCTGCTTTGAAAGTCGTAGTAACCGAAATGCTGTCAATTACAGCATCCACCGCTATGCCCGTAAGCCTTTTTTGCTCCTGCAGTGATATCCCCAGTTTTTCAAATGTTCTCCTCATTTCCGGGTCAATTTCGTCCAGACTGTTGGGGCTGATCTTCTGTTTTGGAGCAGAATAGTATATAATATCCTGGTAGTTAATTTTAGGATAGTGAACATTTGGCCAGGTCGGTTCTTCCAACGTGAGCCAGTTTCGGTATGCTTTCAGCCTGTAAGCCAGCATCCATTCCGGTTCATTTTTTTTGGCAGAAATAAACCTGATAGTGTCCTCCGTTAACCCTTTTGGAGCGTCATCGGTCTCAAAATTGCTTACAAAACCGTATTTATACTCCGAAGAGGTTACCTGGTCTAAAATATTGTCATTTTCTTCGTACATACTGCCTCATTGGTTTGAATCTGTAAAATTCCGAAATGTTTGCCTATTATCAACATTAATCAGCCTAAATGGTAAAACAAAAGCTCAATTTTAAGAGATAATTCCCTTTCGCGAAAACCCCACGGCCATTTCCAGGTTTCCCGAAGTCTCAAGCTATATCTACCCCGTCTTCCCGGCGCGGATTATATTAGTTCTCCTGTTTAAGTGCACCTTCAATAAGAAAGGAAGCATCGCATAGGAAATCACCTAAAGATCTCTGTTGCCTTGATCGACTGATATGCAGTTATTAATACATTTGGAGCGCTTTAATGTTCTGCCAGCAGGCATTAATCAGCTTGGTTGTATTAAATGGCAACGGCATGGCAAGATAGGGTGAGTGAACCTATAACAGCACATTCTCCCCTTTTTTGTTGAACAAATTGTCTATTGATAAGCTATTTATTTGACAAAAAATTGTAAATCAATGTTTTATTGATTTCAGATGATAATAAGCAGTTTGCTAAAAACGAAATTAACATTCGATTTGGGAGAGTGATGCAATGACCGGCTTATCTAAACGTTTACATCTATTCAGAAACAAAAAATCACTATGATTATGAAAACTATTGGACTAAGGATGCTGGTGCTTTCAGTAAGCGCTTTGCTGATCTTCCAGGCTTGTACTAAGGAAAAAAATGATACACCATCAGATAATGAGGGAGAGCGTTCCCTGGCTGCCGTAAAGGCAAGTTCAGATGTATTTTTTGATGATGTATCACAGGAAGTATTGACTGTTAATGCTGAAAATGGACTGGTGCTCAGGCAGGCGGATGTTCAGGCATGCGCTGAAGTAAGTGTTTCACCGTCTACACCCGGTGTGTTTCCTAAAACAGTAACTGTCAATTTTGGAACTACAGGCTGTACAGGAGATAATGGTTTTGTAAGAAAAGGGAAGATTATTTATACCATCAGTGATAAGCTGATAAAGACCGGATCCACTCTTGCAATTTCGTTTGATAATTACAGTGTCAACGGCCATAAACTGGAAGGGATGTATACCATCAAAAATACGGGAACACTCGCGAGTATACAATTCAACACGACGCTGGAAAATGGTAAAATCACTTATCCCGATGGCAAATGGTACACCAAAACCAGCAATGTTACCTGGGTATATGCGGCAGGCTCTTTTACCCCTGCTGATCTTTCTGATGATGTATTTAATCTGAGCGGTTCGGGAACAGTTACCTCTTCTGACGGTAATACTTTGAGCGCAGAGTCGCAGGATTTTTTGGTAAGAAAATATAACTGTTACAATATTGTTTCCGGTAAGCTGAATCTTACTTACAACAGTATCAATGGCGTGCTTGATTACGGAAATGGTGAGTGTGATAATAAAGCTGTTTTGTCTATCGGAAATAAAAACTATGATGTTACATTACCGTAATTGTAAATAAAATCTTAATTAAAAAAAGGAGGGAGAATTCCCTCCTTTTTTAATATTGGGAATTCGTTACTTTGAAATGTGAATAGGTGAATTGGTCAATGGGTGAATAAACAGCAATCGTTTTTAAAACCCTACACTCAAAATGGATTTATTTCAATGATATGGAGACATTTCAAAATGAAAGACACGCGTACAGGAATACATTACACTACAAGATTATATGCTCATTTTTTTTGTCGACTAATCTTTAAGAATATTTAAATTGATTGCTCAACCTTTAATTTTAAAATGATCTACAACTTTCGCAAATTTTTTATATTGATAGTAGTCATGTTTGTATTTGGAGATACTAACAGTTTCGCGCAACCGCCTGATGCCGATTCCCTCACCGAACTAAACTCACTACGCGAAAATTATAGGTTAAATAAAAAAATTCCCGCTGAATTTGAGCCGGAAATTTTAAAAGCACTTTCATTTTTTCCGGAATTAAAAAATAACCGAATCCATTTTGTAATCAGGAAGGGGCATGCACCACTCTCGGCGCAACCAACCTTCATGGGGATCTTCAGCAAGGCACGTAAAAGGAAATACAAGGTTTTTATCAGCAGCGGCATCAAAGGCGAATGGGATAAATTCACGTTTAAAAATACACCCACCGACGCCAGAATAGGAGTACTCGGGCACGAGTTAAGTCATGTAAAAAACTTTGCAAAAATGAGCGGCATCAGTTTGATAGGCCTTGGCATTA
The DNA here is from genome assembly GCA_031425315.1 of Chitinophagales bacterium. Taxonomy (GTDB): domain Bacteria; phylum Bacteroidota; class Bacteroidia; order Chitinophagales; family Chitinophagaceae; genus Pollutibacter. Next base: position 14,227 of record JANPJC010000143.1, on the reverse strand, counting down.
ATCACGTTTCAACATCTTACATGAACCGTTTTGAATTTCGTACCGACAGCTTGTGCATTGCTCAGGGGATGGGAGATTATCTTCTGGCCTGCGCCATATTTGCGAGGAGAACATTTAATGCTCCCGACCCCGAACAACTCAATGTTGCTGGTGTGAAGAGTAATTACAGTGAAAGATATATGAGTCCTGCAACTATTCGTTTATACATGGCAGAACTTCAGGCCAGGTAATTATTGAAAGACGCACTACCCGTACGCAATCATCAGAAAGGTCACTAATACCCCGAGAAAAATTACAAAAACAGACAACATAACAGTACTTGAGATTTTATCAGGTATGGCATTCCTGCTATTCATTAGTTTTCTAATCCTTCTGACATACAGCAAAGTTTCCACAATTAAAAGTAGCGATCCCACAGAAGCAAGGAGAATGCTGATGAGGTTGCCATTTCTGATCCATATTTCACCAAAGCTGACATTTGGTTTATGAATCACTCTTAATACCTGGTCCAACGCAATTCCTGCAGTAATTAATGTGAAAACGGTCCTTACCCAGGCCAATTGTGTCCGCTTGTACGCCAGTTCGGTTCTTTCAACCGCAAGGATTGTATTATAGTCTATTGCCGGGCGGTCATTTTCCATAAATTATGCTGTAAACGTTTATAGCAGTACGTATAAAGTATAGTCAAAATCAAGGCTGAAGATAAGTTGTTTACGATTACAGCTGATTTGCTTTTCATTTGTACATTTAGTTTATATATGGATTCTTTCTGGATCATACTTGGCGTTTTATTAATGCTGGTCGGTATTGCAGGAAGCATTTTGCCTGTATTACCCGGCACGCCATTGTGTTACATTGCACTTCTCATTCAGCAGTTCAGAACAGACAAACCTTTTTCAGTCCAATTCATGATCATCTGGGGTGTAATTGTTGGGCTGGTGGTTTTACTTGATTACCTGGTACCAATTTACGGAACAAAAAAAATGGGCGGAAGTAAATATGGAATCTGGGGCTGCACGATCGGTTTCCTTGCTGCATTCTGGTTGGGACCATGGGGTATTATCTTTGGACCTTTTATCGGGGCATTCATAGGGGAATTTATTGCTAACAGAGATTCAAAGCAGGCAACCAAAGCTGCAATCGGATCATTCGCAGGATTTCTTTTCGGTACACTGATAAAGCTGGTTACCGCCTTTGTTATGGCTTATTATCTTGCCGCCAGTATTTTTCATTGAAACAGATGAACCTTCAAAACATATATTTGTTACAAGTCGAAAATCATTGTTATGGGTATCATGAGGCAGCTGGCAGAATATCTTTACATCAAAAAGAGAGATCCCAACGCACCCAATACGCAGTGGGTGAGATATATGCACGGTATCAACAGGATATCACTAATGTTGTTTATCGTTGCCATGATTATTCTTGCCGTCAAATTAATCAGGGCAAATAGTTAATCAAGTCCCTTTTTTTCTGAATAAATAATTACAGGTCCCAACAAACCAGATTCTTCGGGCTCTGATGCTGGACGACCAAAACCCATTGAAGTACCAGGTGGTAAAACTTTTTTATCTGCAGGCGACTTCATATCTCCAACTATCCTGTTCGTCCACTGATTCGTTACCTTTATTTCTATTTGATTTGACCCTTTCGTAATGAACTTTGTGATGTCTGTTTTGTAGGGAAATTTCCACAGCACTTCAACGACCTTTCCATTTACAAGTACTTCAGCAATATCTTTTACCCGACCAAGGTCAAGAATGATAGAATTGCCCGCAGCAAACCAGTTTTCACCGGCCTGTAATGTTTTTGAATAAGTTGCTGTGCCGCTGAAATATTTAATGCCCCCCTCCGGAGAAATGTGCCATGAAAACAGGGAGTCAAATATTGCGGAGGGTGGTGCACCGGATTTCTCCGGGAAATTGATGCTCCATGTTCCGGTTAATTTCTGCAACTCTTTCAAATCTACTTCAGGTGCTTTAAACTGAGTACTCGTTGATTTTTTATGCAGTACGATGAAGTAAGATTCAAATGGTTCTATAGATGCTTCCACCTGAGTAATTCCATCAATAACAGAATAGGATGGCAGTTTAATCAAAGCATTGTCAGGATACCATATTTCAGGCACTTTTCCACTAACGTTTAGGAATATACGAATATCTTCTTTCTGATTTCTTTGATTGGAGATAAAATAGATTTCTGCATCAGCTGTACGCCTGTGAATATATGAAATGTAAGTGTCGGAATGTGGCCTGTTGTAATCAAAATCTTTTCTGATTTTGAATTCTGATAAAATATTTTGAACCGGTGTGCCCCAATATATTTTTCCTTTCCGATAGGCATTTTCTGTAACCATTTTGCCGTCTGTATTTCCCCAAACTTCATTGGCAATTAGTTTAATATCAACGTCTGATTTTGGATAGCCAGTAAGTGAAGGAGATTGCGTGGGTTTAGGACCTAACACCAAAGCGCCGTCGGCAATCAGTTGTTTTATTTTATTCAGTACATGGATAGTCATTTTAGTTGATGACGGTAAAATCAGCAAACGGTAGCTCATTCCATTTGGTAGTTTCAATCTGCCGTCCGAAACAGTTAAGCTGTCCAATAAAATTTCTGTGTTGATATAATCATAATCATATCCTTCCGGTATTTCAGGAACAGATTTTTCCCAGTATGGAACAGCTGATGGAATACTTTCGCCGAGGAATATAGCAATGTCACTCACGAATTGTCCCTGTTGCAGTAAAAACTGATTGCGTGCGATGTAATTAAAATATGGCAAGGCCAATTCTGCCCAGGTGATATGCCTGTTAATATGTGTACCTACCATTTTGTTTCCGGGCTTCGTATCCAGCGGCTGGTGAACCGATGTATGAAATATAAATTGATTGATACCTTGTGTATTCCAATAATCACCAATCGGCTTCATTGCCGCGGGCGATTCGTACCCGCCGAATGTCCATGCCTCAGCCCCTGTAATTTTTTTGTTATAGATATGAGATGCTGATGCCGCTTCCCGTATATCTGCCTGATGTGCATTTAATCTGTCCGAAGCTCCTTTCCATGGATAAGATTTTTCCAGATCGCGCGGTGTGATCCATGGAACTTCCATCCTGAATTCTCCCATTGGAATATCAACCTTACTTTTATTCAGCAATGCATCCTGGATAACCGGAAGAGAGATGCCTGCTGCCTCCGAATATAACCGAACACCATCTTTGTGCGATAATTCAGCGAGTTTAGCATAATGCTCATCGGCAAGCAGGTCGGCAATAGTTCGGCGAAAATCCCAGAGAAAACGGTCACTGACTTCAGCGCTGGTAATAATTCTTCCAGTGAGTGTGGGAAGGTAGGGAGTTGGATCGTAGCCTCTTCTTTTTTTGAATTCCGCAGACATATCATCGGTCCAGTTCTGCGCATCAGCTTCGTAGCTATCTGCCAGGAAATATTTCATGCTCTTTCCAAATAATGGGCCGAGTGCGTTTTTGATTGGATTGACATATCCGTTGTAATAAGATTCAACGTGTGCGGCATTGAGTTTATCGACTTCATACCCTGTACCCGATGGAATTGCAGGTCCATTCTTAGCTCCCGTTAATGAATAACCGATTCTCATGATTGTCCATTTTCCTGCCGGCATCTGCCAGGTCAGCTTTCCGTTTTTATCCATTTTATTGCTCAGGTTAATAACTTCACCGGAAGGAATAACCGAATTTTTATTGACGGCAGGAGTGGATATCGTTTCATATTCAAACATCGGTGCAAAATTCGCTTTGTCTTCAAAACGGTTTACCCTTGCACCGGAATGAAATATTGCTTCAGTAATTCCAAAACTTGTTGGCGGTTTTGATGCCTGTCCGAAGCCGCCAAAATCATCAGGACCGCCGACAGTCGATAATCCATGGCCTTTGGTGAATACAACTCTGTAATATTTGAAAGCAACTTCAGGAAAAGAGAAAGTACGAACCTGTAATGCCCTTATATCATGTTGCGCACCAGGTACAGAACCAAGTGTGACAAAGTTTTTTCCGTCATTGCTTCCTTGTATAGAACCAGTGCGCCAACTGCTGCTCGGAAAAGTACCTGTGGAAACAATGCCCAATGTGAATGCCTGTGTTTTATAGGGCTGCGCAAATTCAAATTGTAACCATGTGTTTTCTTCTTTTTGTGGAACCAGTAAATCAATTTTGGTATTGAGATTATTATCCAGCAGAGGAATTGCGTTGATCACTTCTCCATTGCTATTTGTAATTTTTGGTTTTGCAGCCTGAATATTATTTTCGGCAGTTGGTGTGCGGAAGGCAAGAATGGCTTCGTCTGCATAAAAGGTAGGGTCATTACCAACAGGCGTTAAAATACTTCCTGCTTTTTTTATATCTCTATACGGTCCATTTATTTTTGGCGGTTGCGGTAGAAAAGCTGAAAATGTTTTACCGCCATTTATGGTGGTATCTCTCCAAACAATTTTTTTAATCGCTTCAAAAGGTTTGACCCAGGGACCACCGGTTTCACTCCACCCTGCAGAAGTTGCCATGGTCATGTCTAATCCTAACCTTTCAGCCTCAGCTGCGGTGTGGCGAATCAGCTCAAACCATTCAGGACTCATGAAGCTCACTTTCTTGTCAATAACATGGCCCGCTCCAAAACTGATATCAAAAGCATGAAATCCTCCGATGCCCGATCTTTTCATCCACTCCAGATCTTTGGTGATGCCTTCTTTGGTTACATTGCCGCCTGTCCAATGCCACCATGTTATGGGTCGTGCTGATGGAGGTGGATTTCTAAATCCTTCATATAATGGATGAGTAGAGTTGGTTTGAGCAAATACAGGTGATATAATAATTAAAAGAATTACTGCTATCGCAATCGGGCGAAGTTTACTCATATACAATCGTTGACAGTGTTAAACGTAAAGAGATTTTCATCATCAAAGGGTAGTACGATATTGTTGCGAGGCCTGGTAACAACATCAAGTTAGGAAAATAACTGTTATCTTACTATGAAGGGTTTGTATCATCGATATGTGCATTGAATGCATATCCGGATCTAATTGTATTTGAATCACTCATTACTTATCAATTAGGAAAGAGGATTCTTGCGAAGGGTTTGATCAAAAAAATTAAATGGAAATTAGTAAGTGGAGTGAGAGACTATTTTTAATTCAGCATTCCGACGATATGTTGTGCTGCAGTAGCAGAAGCCAGTCCGCCTTTACTCAACAATGTATACAAAGCTGCATAATCTTCTTTTAACTGTTGTTTGCGTGCTTCGTTGTATAACAGATCTTTTAATTCGGCATGTAGATTTTCGGTAGTAAGATCTTGTTGTATCAATTCTTTTACAATCAATTTGTCCATTATCAAATTAACAAGTGAAATGTATTTGACTTTAATAACCCGCTTTGCAATTTCGTAAGATATCGGGCTTCCTTTGTAACATACCACTTCAGGAATTCCCAGCAATGCTGTTTCAAGCGTGGCAGTTCCAGAGGTCACCATTGCTGCATCAGCTTGAAGCAACAGTTCGTAGGTTTTACCTTTTACCATTTCAACATTAGGATAATTAGAAACAAAAGGTTGCATGAATGAATCATCTAAACCCGGCGCCTGCGCTATGGCAAATTGGTAGTCAGGAAAAAATGGGCTTACCGACAACATTATTGGTAATTTTTTTGCCACTTCCTGTTTCCTTGATCCGGGTAATAACGCGATAATTTTTTTCTTTTTTTCAGGTAAAACAAATTGAGCCTTGAAGTCGTCCAATACCTGCACCAAAGGGTGTCCCACATACTCAACCTCGTAATTCCACTTATTGTAAAATTCTTTTTCAAAAGGAAGAATGACCAGCATTTTATCCACAACTTTCCTGATGGTTTTTACCCTTCCTTCTTTCCATGCCCATACCTGCGGTGAGATATAGTAAACTGTTTTGAAACCCCGCTGACTGGCAAATTTTGCAATGGGAATATTAAAACCAGGATAGTCAATAAAAACAATAACATCAGGCGAGAATGCAACGATGTCTTTTTTGCAGAAGCGCATATTCCGCATGATAGTGCCGAGGTTACTCACCACTTCAGCAAAACCCATAAATGCGAGGTCTCGGTAATGTTTAACTACGTTGGCACCTGCAGACTGCATCATATCTCCGCCCCAGCACCTGATATCAGCAGCAGTATCTAATTTTCGAATTTCTTTAATCAGGTTACTACCATGCAGGTCACCCGAAGCTTCGCCGGCAATAATATAATATTTCACCCCAGATATTTAAAAAGCAGTGATGCTAAAGCATAAATAATTGTGGAGATAAAAATACCTTTTGCAGTTTGATCTCTTTTGGTATTTATATATATCGTAAACAAAACAACATTAAGCAACAAACACGGAATGGTAATCGCAGTGATTAAAGGTTTGTTTGTACGCAAAGCGTATAAAAATTCATTGAAGGTATATAAACTAAACTTCCACCAATAGTATCCAAAGATACTCAACAGTGGAAGCAGTAATCCAATAAGCAGTCCGAATTTTAAATTGTCTCTTTTAAAAATTACCATTTCAGCGTTTTTTCCAGTTTGGTTTTAAGGGTATAATTTGTAAGGTCAAATTGAACGGGAACAACAGAGACAAAGTTATTTTGCAAAGCCCATACATCAGTATCTTTTCCTTTATCCATATTCACAAACTCACCTGTAAGCCAGAAATAATTTTTACCGGTGGGATCTTTTCTTTCATTAAAGTCTTCTTCATATTTCGCATAGGCCTGCCTGCAGATTTTAATTCCTTGTACCAGGCTGTCGGTAACAGCAGGAAAATTTACATTCAGGCAAAGATGATTATCAGATTTCAGTGCGAGGATTTTCTCAACAATGATTCTTGCGTATTTTTTGGCTGCAGTAAAATCAGCTTCAAGACTATAGTCAAGTAATGAAAATCCGATAGAAGGGATATTTTCAATGGATGCTTCAATGGCAGCACTCATAGTGCCCGAATAGATGACGTTGATAGAATGATTGGCGCCATGATTAATACCGCTTAAGCAGATATCTGGTTTCCGGTGAAGGATTTTATCTACTGCCAGCTTAACGCAATCGACGGGTGTACCGCTGCAGCTCCAGGCTTCAACGCCATCAATCAGTTTAACAGACTGCAGGCGTAGGGGAAATCCAATTGTAATCGCATGTCCCATTCCCGACTGGGGTTTATCTGGCGCCACCACCACAATTTTGCCGAGGTCTTTTACAGCTTCAATGAGGTGCCTGATTCCCGGGGCCATCACTCCATCATCATTGGTGACCAGTATAACAGGTTTTTCCTTTTTTGCGGTTTTAGGGGCTTTTTTAGTTTTGGCCATAATCGTTGTAAAGTTGGGGAATTATCGGCAGGCTCCAAAATCCTTTCGCCCGCTCTTACATATATATCGTTAAGATTACCAGTTTGTTGTATGAAAAAAAATTACTACAGAAATTTGTTAAACTAAATAATTTAGTATATTGCAACCAAATTCATTAGTATGCCACAATCATTTGCCGGTCAGAATTTAAAATACCTGCGTAAGCTGAGGGGGCTCACACAGGAAGAATTTGCGACAAAGCTTGGTATTAAAAGGTCTTTGCTCGGTGCATATGAAGAGGAGAGGGCCGAACCCAGGCTTGATGTACTTGAAACCATCAGTGACCTTTTTAAGGTTTCGCTGGATGATTTATTAAGAAGGGATATCAGCGAAGTGAAGGGAAGTTATCTTGCGAAAAGACGTCAGCAGAAATTACTCGCAGAAAACAATCTCATTCATTTTGTTCCGGTAAAGGCAGCAGCAGGTTATCTGGCAGGTTATGCTGATGAAGAATTTATTGACGAACTGAATACTTTCACTTTACCTATGCTGGGAGGTGGGCATTACAGGGCATTTGAAATTATTGGAGACAGCATGTTGCCAACACCGAGTGGCTCAGTGATTGTTGGACAAAAAATGGATAATATAGAAGAGGTTAAAAGTAACAACGCTTACATCGTGCTGAGTCGCAACGAAGGGATTGTTTATAAGAGGGTAGTGAAAAACAACCGTGCTAAAAACAAGCTTACAATGGTAAGTGATAATCCTACATTTCAGCCATACCAGATGAATGCTGAAGATGTACTCGAAATCTGGCAGGCGCAGATGGTTATCAGTAAAATTGCCTCCCACCAGCGTTGGGACATGGGGCAGCTAACAAACCTGGTAAATAATTTACAGGAACAGGTGAGTAGTTTGAAGAAGAGAATGAATTGAAGTGAGAAGTACGAAGTGCGAAGTACGAAGTAACAGCCGTTTCCTGCGTGAATCGTCAGTCGTGAATCGTGAATCGTCAATCGTCAATCGTGAATGAACAGCCAGTTACGGTAATGTGAATGAGTGAATGGGTCAATAGGATAATTAACAGCCATTGTATTTACCTGGAATCTATAACTTAAAACTTACAACCTGTATTGGCTGTTCAACCCGCAACCCGCAACCAGTAACGCCTAGTCGAAAATATCTTTAGCTACTCTTAAAGTGTTACAGTGTGCCTCAACAATAATTTTTACATCAGGACTATACCCTCCGCCCATGGAAACGGCGCAGGGGATATTTTTTTCTTTTAACGCTGTAAATACCATTCTGTCGCGTTCCTTGCAGCCTTCAATTGTTACTTTGAGTTTGCCGAATTTGTCTGTGTCAAGAATATCCACTCCCGATAAGTAGAAAACAAAATCTGGGTTCTGATTTTCCAGTAATTTTTCAAGATGAGATTTTAGTAACGTAAGGTATGTTGTGGTATCTGTACCATCTGCCAGTGGAACGTCGAGGTCAGACTGCTCTTTATGAAAGGGATAATTATGTGCGCCATGCATACTGAAAGTGAAAACATTTTTATTGTTGCTGAAAATTTTTGCACTGCCATTACCCTGGTGTACATCGAGATCAATAATTAATATTTGTTGTACAATTTGTTGCTGCAGCAAATAATTGGCCGCTATTGCAAAATCATTCAGTAAACAAAACCCTTCACCCTTATCTGCATACGCATGATGCGTACCACCTGCAACATTAAATGCGACTCCGTTTTCCATTGCAAATCTGCAACAGTCGATGGTACCCTGTGTGATAATTTTTTCCCTCAGTGTAAGTTCAGGCGATTGAGGAAAGCCAATTTTTCTTTGCTCCCGCACACTCAAGGTTTGATGATTAAGTTTAGTGAGGTATTCAATATCATGAGTAAGGAGAATAATTTCGTCGGGACAAATTGCCGGCGAAAAAAAATTGTCCTGCATAAATGTGCCTTCATGTAATAGCTGACCAGGAATGAGCTCATATTTCAACATCGGAAAACGATGGCCCTCAGGCAGCGGATGTGCGTAGATAGGATCGTAGGCAATTCTTATCAAATGAAATTATTGTATCTGAACAATCGAACAACGTTCCTTTCGGGCCGGATTACCTTTTACAATAGCAAAAACTCTATCGGTGCGGATGGTCTCCACTAATATAAAACCAGTGAATTTGCTGAAAGCAGGTAAAATAGCAACCGATTCAGAAAAATAAAAACAGGGGAAACTTAACGATTGTTTACCTGTTCCCGAAACCCTTACGCCAGGATGTATATGTCCTGAAATAGTATAGTAATTATTAATTGCTTCCGACAGGTCGTATGGATTATGAATAAAACGGAATGGCTCCAGGATGTATTCATTTTCATGAACATCCAGATTTAAATCATAATACACCCTGTTATGAAGTGCATCATGATTCCCCTTTACCAAATGAATTTTAATGTGAGGGATATCTGCCCTCCATTTTGCAAACCATTCAAATTCCTGGTTAGCCCTGCTGTGAAACAAATCACCCGTGATGATTATTTCTTTAGGTTGGAAATATTGTATCTGTTCAAATAAACGATGGAGATCTTCTTTGTAAACTTCCTGCGGTACCGCAATACCTGATTTACGGAAATGTCCTGTTTTCCCGAAATGAAGATCGGAAAGAATTAAAGTGGACTGCTGTTCCCAGTACAGGCATCTTTCAGCACTCAGCCAACATTTTTGACCCGCTAATTCGAACAACACAGGAGGATTCATCGGAGAACAAAAATACAGAATATTGAGCGGCAGAAATAAGTGTGCATAAAATATCAGACAAAAAATTTCTCCGCTTCAGCAATTGATTCAGGTTTGCCCACGTCTATCACAGTATCATCATTATGCCAGTATCCCATGATCCTGTAACTTTTGGCCAATTGCAGGTAAGTGTCAATGATTGAAAATTTTCCCCTTTGCTCCATCAATTGTAACATCCCGGGTTCAATGACATGCAGGCCGCTAAAAGATGCAGGAATCTGAATTTTTTCATCAGTTCTCGCAATCTTTTCTTCACCGGTATTATTATTTCTCCAGCCGGTTAGAATATTCTGGTCATTAAACAAAAAACTTCTGGAGCTTTTACGATCGGTGACAGCGATTGTTACCAACGGCTGATTTCGATAATGATCAGTAACAATATTGTGGATATTCAAATTGGTGAGAATATCTGCATTCATCACAATAAATGGCTCTCTTTCATCTTCAAAAAACCAGGAAGCAAATTTTAACCCTCCACCTGTTTCCAGTGGTTGGGTTTTTTCATATGATAGTGAAACTCTTAAACCTGGAAACCGGTTGTGTGTAATAAAATCGCTGATCTGCTCGGCGAAGTGATGAGCATTAACAATGATATTGGTGATACCATAGCCCGCGAGATATTCTATATTTCTTTGTAACAGCGTTTTACCATTGACCATTGCAAGCGCTTTGGGATGATGATCGGTAAAAGGTTTCAGCCGGGTTCCCATTCCTGCAGCAAATATCATTGCTTTGGTTACTTTAGTACCCTCAGGCCTTTGCACATTCATTACATTCATACAGTTTATAAATTAATAGCTCGCGTTCACCCAGTTTTTAAGTTCCTGTTCTATATGATTCACTTTCACATTTACCTGGAATTTTTCTTTGAGATGTTCCGCAAGCCTGTCGGCTGCAAATACACTGCGGTGCTGCCCGCCGGTACACCCAAAATTAACAGTAAGTGATTCAAATCCCCGGCGGATATAATCCTGTACTGAAATGTCGACTATGCCATAAACATGTTGCAGATAGGCAGGCATATCGGTTTTATGCAAAAGAAATTCCTGTACTTCTTTATCTCTGCCCGTTTGTGTTTTATATTTTTCTATCCTGCCGGGATTCAATATTCCCCGGCAATCAAAAACATAGCCACCACCGTTTCCAAAATGATCTTCGGGTATGCCTTTGCGATATGAAAAGCTCCTGACTTCCACTACAAGCGGTGTATCAGGATTAGCTTTAATAGTGTCGTATTTATTAATCATTTCGTCTGTCACCAGCATCTTCAGTACTTTTTGCAGTTCGGGTAACCGGATAGGGAATTTCTTATTATCCATAAACCACCTCAGATTGCGTAGTGCAAATGGGATACTCGATATAAAATGTGGTTTGCGTTCGAACAATCCACGGAAACCATAGGCACCGAGTGTTTGCAGCATCCTGATCAAAACAAAGCCATCATAGCTTTCCATAAAGTGCCCGCGATCGAGCGAATGGTTCATCAAAGTATTGGCCTGGTCGAAATAATAATTCAACAGCTCTTCGCGCCATTCGTAAGGTAATGCCGCACGTGCCTGCCATAACATCGCTGCCACATCATATTGCAATGCGCCCTGCATCCCTCCCTGATAATCGATAAAATATACACGCTCGTCTTTTACCATCACATTCCTGCTCTGACAATCGCGGTGCATGAAATAACTCTGATTTTCCTGCATCAGGTAATTACTGAGTAATTCAAAATCATTCAACAATAAGTTTTTATCATATGGCAGATCAAATGCACGGACAAAATAATAAAGGAAATAAAGCAGATCAGAATAGATAGCCTGTTTGTCGAATGATTTTGTTGCGATACAATTATTATAATCGAAATTTTTTCCTCCATCAATTTGCAACCTTGCCAATTGAGAAAGCGTTTTTTTAAACAAATCAAATACATGAGGGGAATATCCTTCCTGTTGCATGATGTGAAAAAGGGAAATTTCACCCAGATCTGACTGGAGGTAAGTAGCTTTATCCTTACTCACATGCAAAATTTCCGGAACCGGCAGTTGGGTACGGGAGAAGTGTTTTGAAAATTCTATAAAGGCATGATTCTCGGGAATATTATTGGGATTGTGTGTAACGATAAATCGTTGACCGAGATGACGAACCCTGAAATACTGGCGGTTGCTTCCTGCCTGTTTTAAAGTTTCAATCTCCACGTCCCCACTATCTTTCCATGTTCGGAAAAAGGATTCAATCTGGCTCAGTATATCAGTCATGCATAGGATTTAAGGCGCAAAGATATTTATTTATAAAATACGGTATCCAATACCTAAGCTGAATACACGATTCCTATTTTTGTCGTCGGTGTCTTTTTCGCGTGCAACAGGGATAAATCCGAAACTATATTCAAGACTGATCCGAAACCTGCCGGCCAGCATTCCTGCGGAAGAGATAAACCCCATGTCAAAAGCTTTCATGTAGCCAAGTCCAGCCCACGCATTATCGGGTGGCGTGGTAACATCCTCACTAAATTCAATTTTTTCGTCGGATTGAACTGCTGTTCCCGCTACCTTATATGTCCCTTTGTTATTTCCACCAATGCCAACCGCTCCATAAAAGCCCCCACCAACATAGAATGAAATGTTTGGATTCTGCATAGGTATCGTCGAAACGAGACTTACCGGCAGCTCGAGATAAACCGGCTTTGCTGTCATATCAAAATATGTTGCATCTGTTGATTCGCCGAATGTCATTTTGGAACCTTTTTGAGAGATAAATAATCCGGGTTGTACAAAAACAGTGCTGCGGATGGGTATGGACGCCATTACACCAAGGTGATAGGTGGCGATTGTTTTAGTATCATCAAAATTCGACTGATTGATACTGGAGATATTCGAAAGGTTCAATCCGCCTTTCACATAAAGATTAGACTTTTGAGCGAATGTGACGGAAACAAAAAAACAAAGTAATATCAGCAGTAATTTATTTTTCATGAATGGATTCTTGTAAGATTAAGTGGCAAAGATATATTTTGAAGTGCGAAGTATGAAATGGGAAGTGGGAAGTGAAAAATGCTGAGCAGGAAGTAAACAAAAGTATTTCAAAAGTGTACATTATAATTTTAGTTTGCTGAAGTTTTCACAAAATTATTTTGGTGCATTTATTGAACAGCAAGACACGGAGATTCAAGGAGAATAATACAGGAGATACGCGGTGAGTGTTTTTGAATATCAAAAACACTCACCCCAAATTTTAGATTTACTTATTATATTCTCAACATTTCGAACCGGCTGTTCTCTACCGTCTACTGTCTACTGTCTGTGTATTGGCTGTTCCCTACTGCCTACTGCCTACTGCCTACTGCCTACTGCCTATTGCCTACTGCCTACTTACTTAACTGTGCTTGCATCCTCCTCACTCTATCTTCCAATTTTTCCGATGATAAATTTTCCCGCAGACTATCCACTTTAACCGGAAAACTAAATGGCGTGAGTCGTGAAGGAAACGTAATTATTATTTTCGATTGTTGAATCCTGTTGAGCATATCCCGCAAACGCACTTCTTCCATTTGCTGATCAAATACTTCCTGGTAAGCCTGGCGCAGTAAAAGATTATTGCTGTCATACTCCTGGAAAACCTGGAACAGTAAAGAAGCAGAGGACTGCAGGTGGCGGGCTTTTTTTTGTTCGCCCGGCATTCCCTGGAATACCAATCCTCCGATCACTGCTATGTCTCTGAATTTTCGTTTAGCCATTTCAGTGGAGTTCACACTGCGTTGTATATCCTGGAAAAGGTTTTCAGGTGAAAACAGTTCATATACATTGCTGTCATCAATAGGTATAGGTTGATCACTTAACAATTCAAAACTATAATCATTCATTGCGATTGAAAAAGTGATTGGCATAATTTGCCCAATCCTGAAAGCCAGTATGGCAGCCATAGCTTCATTAACCAGTCTGCCTTCAAATGTATGTACAAACAAGTGAAAGCCGTCGCGGGTTTCAATCTGTTCAATGAGGAACTCATCTTTTCGTGGTACTATAGATAACTCCTGCTGTAATTCCAGCAGAGGTTTTAATGCAGCGATTTCAACCTCTTCAAAATGTTCAGCTGCCTGGTCAATT
>JANPJC010000142.1:0-4389 GCA_031425315.1 Chitinophagales bacterium | reverse complement strand
TCTCCGGTATTTGGCAAGAGCGAACTGGTGAATTTATTGAAATAATGGATGAATGAATAAACTTCGGTGGCATTTTATCTGACGGAGGTAAAGGAAAATTGGAAGGCGCTTCGCTTTCTTTTATTTGCCGTCTCGCGTCCGGCGAGAGGAGCGTCGGCAAAGAAGTTTGTGAAAGATGCTTTGCTTTGAACAAATTGGAACGAAATGGGATTCCTCGAATGATAAATCAATCAGTAACCCATAGTATAAATATCCTCCCGCTTTTATGCCTTTCCGGCTACAAAGCGCCGGGGGAGAAAACGGCGCAGTTAATGGTGTTAACCTTGCTGATTAATTATGAAAGACTGTAAATTTTCCTCGTCTCCATATCAGCAATTAGGTTGTCGTCCTAGTTACAATAATGTCATCACATTTATTTCATGGAATAATATAACTTTCCCGAAAGCAATACGACAACGTTTGTTTCGTTTTTTTTGCAACTTGCTGACTAAACACCTGATATTAGCAATTTTCCACCTATGAGCGTTCGACTGACCATTCTTTATTGTTGCCGGTTTTTAGTTTATTCCCTTCTATAAAAACACGGACTATTTTCTAACTATAAATTTTAAATCGTGACTTACCTAAGACAATCACCAATCAAACTAATCATTTTCGCAACCGCGGTTTTATGTTTTACAATGTATTCCTGCAGCAAATCATCGGAGCAGCCAGATCAAATAGATCCATACTGCGGTCTTGATTCAATGAGATATCTTCAGGACCCAACAGGAAATTTTTTAACATCGAAATTTACACATGACGACAACGAATTGATAACAAAAGAGATAATATATATGAATCAACAGATACTCGTGGGAATGGAATTCAAGTATAATACGCAAAAGAAGCTTACGTCATGGGCCTATCTCGATCAGCTTGGTCAAAAAACTACTGAATTCATAGGAATATATGACAACCAAGATAAATTAATCGCGATGACACCAAAATCCTATACGGCAGGTGGCATTTCCTATGATACTGTTTTCTTCAATTATGAAACCAATCGTTTTATTTCCAGTATTGTCGAAGACGGAGATACAATTTCGAAAATCATCAATTACTACCAGAACGAAAACAGGATTAAAACCGAATATATTTATAATGGAAGTCTGGATTTTATTGACAGTCTCGAATACACGAATATTCCATTTTCGGACAGACTAACTAATGATGCGTTATTGCTGGTTACTAAGACTATACCCAGTAAAAATCATATCTCCAGAGTTACAACCTGGGATGTTGCAAATAATAAGCGGAACTCCGATCTTTCTTACACCTACGAATTGGACAGCAAAGGGAGGGTGGCTAAACGTACGACAAAAGGGAATTTACCCGGGCCGCCCGAATATCCCGAAGCTGTACATTTTTACTTTTATGGGTGTGATTAAAAATTGCCATTTGTGCATTCCCTCACAATTCAGCAGTCCACTAGAAATCCCCGTTTCTTTATTCTTTACCGGCAAGGCGAGGCAGGAAAGAAGTTTTGTAATGGCGCTTCGCGCTTTTTTTATTTTGCCGGGGAGACGTGTAGGCGGGAAAAGGAGATTTGAAAAGACGCTTCGCGTGGAAGGGGACGCTTTGCTTTTTTTATCTGCCGGGGAGGCGTGTAGGCGGGAAAGAAGTGTAGGAAAGACGCTTCGCTTTGAAGAAAAGAAGTAGATAGCTTAATCAAAAAGCAATTAATTATTATTGTATAAATTTTCTTCCCGTCCCCCAGCCTCCCCGGCAAAACCTCACCGCGCAAGGCCGAAGGCCTCAACAATCAATTCAAAAACATTTCATCCACCAGCAAAAGCTTTTTATCTTTTTTAATAATGTGCGGTCTGGCAATGATCTTCAAACGGGAAACTGTATGTGGCTTAAAAGATGTCTCAGCTATCTTCAACAGTTTATCGCCTTTTTTAGAAAGCGGCGGTTTAATGGTCGCCAATAATTTTAATTGATCTTCCTTTTCACCACCCCATATTTCAATAACAGCAGGAGGAAAAATACCCGTCTCTTCTTCGACCATATAATGCAATCCAAATGATGATAGTGTGATAGGTTTTTTAAACATAGCTACAAGCCCCATATCATTGTTGCGCGCACCCGCCCAGAAATTCGCCCATGCAGGATTGTTCGCGCCAATCACTCCGAGCCGCGTATCAAAAAAAGTTTTCGCACCTTCCGCCAGGTGTACACTGTTTAAAGGATACAACAATCGCACACTATCAGGAATAAATGTATTCTTTAAAAAATCAAACTCAACCACATCACTGCTGAACCATCCTGCTTTATAGGCCTTCGCTTTTATTTTGGTTGCATTAGTGATGACGGTCTTATTGTCAAATACCGGCGACTGCAAACTATCAGGTTCCTTGCCATCCATCGTGTACCGTATCTGCACACCCCGCACCGGATGACTCAACAATACCGGGATGGTTTCTCCAAAAACCAAAGTATTGTTTTTCACCTGCGGTGGATTCAATTTTAATGTATCCTTGCCATTATTGTTATATCCTTCTATGAATAAGATAGATTTGAAATCACCCTGCAATGAAATTACTTCCTGCGCTGACATCGCAGTGTTCCAGATGGAAACATTTCTCAATTTCTTTAATGCACTTAGATTTTCCTTCAGTCCGTTATAAGTAATTTTTGTTCCGGAAAGGGAAAGACTTTGCAGATGTTTCAAAAGAGTCAGTGATTTCAATCCATTGTCGGTGATATCGGAGAAATTAAGATCGAGCCGGCGCAGGTTTTCAAACTGACTGATAATCTTCAGATCCTCGTCTTTTACCGGAAGCTTATTCAGATTGAGGGAAATGACCTGTTGCTGAATGTCTTTTAGTTCTTCCAATTGTTTTTTCGAGTACGCATTGCTGTTATATATACTCACTTCAAGCGCAGGTGATTTTTTTGCAAATTGAGTGATGGTGCGATAATTGGTATTGAGTTTGGCAATCGTTTTTTCTGATGCCGCGGAAAAATCAAAGATATTGGAAGAATCAACAGCGGGTTGTAACAAGACAGCGGCCATCACCCTCAATGAATCATCTTCCGGCAAAGCGATTACCTTTTTATTAAACGATGCACCTTCACTGATCCACAACGCAAGCAAATTGATCTCGTCTTTGGTAAGCTGTGGTTTGCCGGACGGTGGCATATGTTTTTTTTCTTCCG
Source organism: Chitinophagales bacterium (assembly GCA_031425315.1). Taxonomy (GTDB): domain Bacteria; phylum Bacteroidota; class Bacteroidia; order Chitinophagales; family Chitinophagaceae; genus Pollutibacter. The sequence goes on along the minus strand of JANPJC010000142.1, from coordinate 1,185 downwards.
GTGAAAGATGCACACGCTCCATCATTAAGCTCAACGCCACATTGCCGGGCACAAACAATGGACCTGTTTTCCCACCCTTCATTATACTCAGAGTATCCGCCAGCGTTAGTTCACCCTTTTGTTTGCGCGTGTTATGACAGCTCATACATTTTTTTTCGAGAATCGGCTGAATTACATCGGCGAATATGACAGCCTCTTCCAATGGCACAGGAGGCTTTGTAAATGATGCGGCGATAGGCTGCAGAATAAAGTTTTCTCCATGCGTTAATGTGGCGCCATAATGTCCGGTGATGATCAACGCACCCGTAATAACCAAAGCGCTGACCACCGCAATAGATTTATTAAACCATTTTGTATTCCCTAACCAGTAGATAACAGATGCAATAAAAAATAGTGCTGCGCCGGACCATTTGTGCCATTGCAATGTCTCTCCTTCATAGCCTTCTTCCGTAGATAAAAAAACACCCATGATCACTGTAAAACCTGCCAGCAGCGTACCTCCCAGCAAAAGGGAACGCGAAGTATTGGTATAAAAGGCATTCGTTTTATTGTTGGCACTGAACCTGAATATCTCCATCACTACGGCGAGGATCAAAATCACAATCGGAAAGTGCAGCATCAGTGTATGCAATCTACCGGCAGGTTGCAGCCAGAAAGGCAGCACCAGTTGATCTGCAAAAATTAAAAGGAACGCAATGAATATATTGAAGACAATTAAAGCCTGTTCCCCGATTCGCCTGGTTGTAGAGTTCATCAAAATATTTGAAACCTGTGTAATGGGTTGTGATAATCTAGCTGATTATATCGCGCACTACTTTGCCGGAAACATCAGTGAGCCTGTAGCGACGACCCAGGTGTTTAAAAATAAGTTTCTCGTGATCCAAGCCCAGCTGATGTAAAACAGTCGCCTGAAAATCGTGCACATGAACAGGATCTTTAATGATATTATATCCCAGTTCATCTGTTTCGCCATATACAATTCCTGGTTTGATACCGCCGCCCGCCATCCAGATCGAAAAACATCGCGGATGATGATCGCGTCCATAATTATCTTTTGTAAGAGTGCCCTGTGTGTAACTTGTGCGGCCAAACTCTCCACCCCATATCACCAGCGTTTCATCCAGCAGACCACGTTGTTTAAGATCCATCACCAGTGCAGCAGAAGCCTGGTCTACATCTTTCGCC
>JANPJC010000141.1:0-2160 GCA_031425315.1 Chitinophagales bacterium | reverse complement strand
TCAACTATTATAATACTCACTAAAGAATTTTTCAATTAGCTAATTTTCCAACACCTTTGCCGCTCATTCGGTTGACGGAATGCCAAACACTCCGTCATTAAAAGGGAAGTCCGGTGTAAGTCCGGCGCTATCCCCGTAGCTGTAAGCTTCAATAAAAATTGTTTATACCACATGCCACTGTCTTGCCAAAACCAGGACGGGAAGGCAATAAACAAAGAAGTGAGCCAGAAGACCTGCCGCATGAATTTTTATCATCGGGCTTTCGGGTGAAAGGCAGGAGATGTTTTAAAATGCACAGGCATTTTGCATTTCTAATTTATTTACCAATCGAAAGTTCATAGTGTAACCATTCAACGAACTACTATGAGCAAATTTTGTATCTTCTTTCTGACGGCATTATCTTTTTGTTTCTCATTATTGGCACAGCAAGACAGCGCAGGCAAAGATCTGGACGAGATAATTGTTACTGCCAATCGCTTTCCGCAAAAACAAAACACAACGGGAAAAGTAGTGACTGTAATCAACAGGTCTATGATAGAAAAAAATGCTGGCCGCACGCTTGGAGAATTATTGATCCAGCAGGCAGGCATAACTATAGTTGGTGCAAACAATACGTTAGGCACCAATCAGGATATTTATATGCGCGGTTCAGCAACAGGAAATGTTCTGATACTGATCGATGGTGTGCCGGCTTATGATCCATCCAATATCTCATCAACTTTCGATATCAACCACCTCGCACTGGAGCAGTACGAACGAATTGAAATTCTTAAAGGCGCACAGTCAACCATCTATGGTTCAGATGCAGTGGCTGGCGTAATCAATTTAATTACAAGGAAGCAATCCGGCAAACCGCTGGAAGCTAATATATTGGTAGCGGCAGGTTCTTATAATACATACAAAGTTGCGTCAGGGATTAACGGCCGATCGGGAAAAAGTTCTTACCAGGTACAATACCAGTTTTTGAAATCGGGAGGATTATCAGCTGCATTGGACACTACCGGTAAGAACAACTATGATAAAGATAATTTTAGCCAAACCATTATTTCGGCTAACTATCAATATAGGATAACCGAAAAACTTGAATGGAATCTAAATGGACAAATGGGAAGCTATCGGTATGGCCTTGATGCTTCTGCTTTTAAAGATGAAAAAGACTTTGAGGGTGATAATAAAAACTACCAGCTAGGCACGGGTTTGAAATACAAGTTTGATAAGGGTTCAATACAGGCAAACTTTAATACCAATACCAGCAAACGTTTTTATACTGACGACTCTGTTTTTGTTGGTGGTTTTGCAAAATTCAGCAGGCAGGACTATACTGGCTATACTTCGTATGCTGAGCTGTTTGCCACACATAGTTTCAGTGAAAAATTCAATATGATTGCCGGGATAGATTATCGCTGGCAGAAGACTGATCAGGACTTTTTATCAATAAGCGATTTTGGCCCGTATCGATCAAACTTATCTTCTGATAGTGCAAGGGCGCAAATTTTCAGCGTATATGCTTCAGGATTTCTCAAAGTTGGGAAAAAATTTAATCTTGAAGGTGGCGCAAGGTTTAACAGGCATTCTATGTTTGGCAGCAATGCCACATTCACAATAAACCCATCAATAAACCTGCAGCGATTTAAACTATTTGCCAATGTTTCATCTGCATTCAAAGCACCGTCGTTGTACCAACTTTATGACGCAGGTGCCGGGAACCAACAATTAAAGCCCGAAAAGTCGCTAACTGCAGAAGCCGGAGTACAATACATATCGGCGAAGCAAAAACTGAACAGCAGGCTGGTATTCTTTCACCGTAATATCAACGATGGAATCGAATACAGTTATGTAGACTATAAATATTTTAATAACAATGTGCAAAAAGATTTTGGGTTTGAACTCGAAAGCCGGTATCAGGAAAAACGCTGGAATGCTGGCTTCAATTATACTTACCTGAAAGGCAAAGTGAACACAGTAAAGTATGATTATGACGCAGCAAATTTTATATATGTACCTGCAGGAGATACAGTGTATAATAATCTATTTCGCCGGCCAGAACACCAGATAAATATTTCTGCGGGTTATCAAATAACCCATTCATTATACGTTAGTTTGAGTGGACGAATAACCGGGGAAAGACTTGAGCCCAGATTCATGGATAGCCCGCTTTCA
>JANPJC010000140.1:0-19941 GCA_031425315.1 Chitinophagales bacterium | reverse complement strand
GGCCGGTCGGTTCGCTTGACCTCCGCACTTCAACATAAACTACTTTAAAAAGGCTTCCATGTTTTTGTACAGCACCTGATCTGGATATTTATCCGAATCAGTTCAAGACACACACGTTCCAGGGCTTTATGCTGGCCGGGATTTCCGTGTTAATGTCGTCAGGTTGGCCGGGCACTCGCTTGGGTGATTAAATATAAAGTCTGCAAGGCCAAATTACTACAGCTGGGTCAGAATTACAAATGCCGATGGCCTGTTCCGTCAGCCCGGATTGCATAAAGCCAATTGTTGTGCGCGTTAGGAGAGCCCAGCATGAAGGTCTGGTTGAAAATAAGTGTAAGTACAAAACTGCACCGGTCTCAAACATTCATCTCCGCACTGATCTCGCACTTCATCATTCCCATTGGGCAAATGATATTCTTCTTCATTCCCCCCCTCACGCCTAACCCGCAAAATATTCTTCTAAATAAAATTATTTCAATTTATGTTTCCTTCGCGAATATCACGCTGTAAAAATCTTCACTACACACTTTTCATTCGTCTGGATTTATACTCGCGAAATTTGGAATGGATGATGTACAAAGTCGCGCATAACGAACAGGTATTTGCGATGGCAGGGGCTTCCGAGTTCCGTCCGCCGAAACAAATAGTGATTGGGAAACTAATGTACAAAATATGTTTAAAAACCAAATAGATAACGTCAAGCCCGGATATCTTGCACAACAGCAAATAAAAGCCAAAGCTAACACAGCCGTGCCCTGCTATTGCAAATGCCCTTGTTATGGGCAGGTAATTAAAGGGATCCCTGCGCTGCTTTCTTGTTATGTATATGCTTTATTTTTCTTGCTTGAAGTATCCACTCTGTTAATAACAATGGAATAGACCAACTGGCCCAAGCAGTAAATCCTCCTACGTCATCTTTGAAAGGAAAGCTATCAATGCCTAACAAAGGATAAAAAATCAAACGGAAGATGATGAAGTTAGCTGTTAAGACATAATTCCTAATCATCCATTCTTTGTGTTGCATTATATTTTTATTCCTGATTGCCCAAAAAGCCATTCCTCCGGTGATAAACCAAGCAAGTGCCATTCCCAATACACCTGTTCCAAACATGAACTCGCCTTTACGTAATAGGTTATCAAAAATGGCAAGGTGAACAGCTGCTATGCCAGAGAGAAGAATTACAGTCAGGTATATTCTTCCTATGGTTCTGTGCATACGAGGATATTTTGTTCTTAAAGCGGTAAAAAACTGAAGGGGGCCAATAACTAAGGCAATCATACCTCCAGCCACGTGCAGGACTATGAAAGGTGCAAAGTGTTTGAAATCAGGCGTATAAATGGAAAAATTAGGATTAAAGTAGCGCAATGCATTAGTGTAAATAAAATAGAATGCAAGAAGCCATATAATTACCCAGCCACCATAGTTGAGAACCTTACTTTTCATATGTCATGGTTAAGTTGTAAAACAATAATAGAAAGGTGAAGAAAAATCTTGTTTCAACAGGTCTGTGATACTATAAAACTACAAAGTTATTTTGATAAAATTCTAATTGCAGAACCTCCATTTGCCTATAACGCTAAAGGCTTTATGAAAGGCAGGGACTTCCGTGTTAGTGTCGTCCGGTTGGCCGGGCACGGCCTAGGTAATTAAATACAAAGTCTGCCAGTTCAAGATACTGAAGCCGGATCAGAATTACAAACAGTACTGGCCTACCCATTCCAGTTAGCTAAGCGATCCAATTAGCTAGGTGCATGACAGGAATATTCAATTTACAACGGATTCAAAGACTCAACCACAATGATATGTGCTTTTGTTTTTGTATATTTTAACTATGATGATAATAAGAGAAGCGGATCCTCCGGCACCTGTTGTATTCAAAACCACAACTTTCTACAGCAAGGATGAAAACACTCAGGAGGAATCAGAGGTGTTTGAGGTAGCAATACAATAGTTGTCCTTTACGAATGCTTGATAGTCTGAAATATTCATTGGCAGCATGCTTTCTTTCGTCTGCTTGTTACATCCCTAACGAATAGGTATAGATTCCCAAAGTTTCGTTTATATCTATCAATGGACCAATGCTACCTCCATGTCCAATTTGTAATGGTTGAGTACCATATATTTTAAACAAAGCATCTGATACATAATTATACGCTTTAGTATCAGCAGGAAATTTCATATGTCTTGTGTAGCTATTACTAAATTTATAAGTTGCAGCCGCCCCCATCGGAAATTTTTTTTGATGTGCATCACAATCAAATCAATAATTTCTTTCCTCGATTGATTGTTTACTAACCTGCAAGTAATTCTTGCCGTGGCATTACCCGGAATAATATTTGCATGTCCCTCTGCTGCTGTATCACCGCTTTGCATACCAATTATTTCAAGTGTAGGACGATACCAAATTCACGATTAAACAAAGAAATCGAAGAAGGAAAGCCAAAAAAAAGGGACTGAAATTTTCTTTTACCGTGTATTGTTATTTATCTATTTTAAACTTCTGCCATTGCTTGGTGTCTTCACTAACTCAGTCTAATTGTTTGTAAGTCGACTGGAGCGCAATACCTCTATTTTCCATTGCTTGTTATCTTTTATCAGCACAACAGTTTCCATCCATTTTACAATTTCTTCTTTTCCATTTCGGGTGATGATGGAGTTTAGATAGTAAGTAACCCAAGCTGTTTCTTTCTTGATGGTAGTGCTAACAAACTCAAATTTGTTCGTCCGTTTAAAATCCGGAATTGATTTGCTCTGCATGAATTTATGAATCAAAGTATCCATCAGCCAAATTTTTACGTATTCATTAAAGCGAAAATTACTGGTAGTAAATGTTTACATCGCAACGGAATCTGCATTGGTCAAAGCTGCAAATAGATTTTCAGCAGTTTCATGCACCGCTTCCTGTTCAGATATAGTCGTTTGCGCACGGGCTCTTGCAGAGAAAAGCAACACTATAAACAGAACTTTAATTTTTAGCATAGGGCAAATTTCATTTCGGGAGTTCAATTTTATTATACCTAAACTATGTACAATAAATTATATGCCTTGGTGAACATGTTGAGTATATAGTTTTGTTAGATGCTTTCCCTCTGCCGTCAATGAGTTCGGTATTTTCTGCTGCTTTTTTCAATTTCTTTGAGTTCAGGGAATTCAGTTCTTTAAATATTCCTTAACAATAATCGATTTTGTCTTTGCAGATTTTACTCTTAACACCGCAATATTTTTATACTCTTCAGAATTCGTAAATATTTGAAGGTCTTCCATTGATTTCCATTCAATAATTATTAGTCTGTTCGGATTCCAACTTCCTTCTACTGGAATAACTTTCACATCTGGGTCTTTGTCAAATGTCATTCCACCTGAACGGACTAAATATTTTCCGCCATACTTTTGAATAACTGGTTCAACATTTATTCTATACTGCTCATACATTGATGAATCATTTACTGTAATATCAAGTATCACAAATACCTTTGGTCTTGCATTGCCTTTAACTTCTTTGGTTTGAGCCTGAATAGTTACTGCACAAAAAAGTAGCGCTATTAAATAAGTTATTTTGTATTTCATTGAATAATATTTTGTTAATCGTGTTTTTTACTGCTTGCCCATAACATTCGGATCTACGCAAATCATCTTCGAAAAGAATTTGGTCAGAAACGTTAATAAAAAAAGACATTCAAGACTTTATCGGCGTTATGGATTTTTAATTAGCCAAATCTTTATCGATTATAATAATGATTGTTTCAAAAGGTTTTTTAAATAAATTTTATAGGAATATCCATTTAGACCGCAAACCGAATACTGGCCAGTGGTTTGGTTTTCCTGAAGATTTAAAATCAACGAGGATCTGTATTTATATTCATTAACATATTACACGACTGTTAAAGCTATTGAAACATTTGAGTGAACTTTTCACTGTTTTGAAGCTTTCTCGTTTCTTTCCGTTCCTTCCGGCTTACCGGCTATGTATTATGAGATTCGAGATCGCTGTAATTCAAAAGTAGTAGCCGGTAAGCCGGAAAAAGCGGGAATGAACAATCGGTAAAAATACATTTAGATTTTACGCCCATCCAGCTGATGCGGCTAAAATGGATAATTCTAAAATTTTATTCTCTCAGGCGTTGAATGACACCAATACTTTCGAGGGCTTCTAGATATTCGCTCACATACGATATCGGGATTGGTCCAAATTCAGCAGATAATGTATTTCGGATGTCGGATATATTGCTTTTACCATTTACCAGATTTAAGGCCTCATAGGTATATTCCGAACCACTGCCACGAATACCTAAAAAATCAAATATTTGAGGTCGATCCTTTTTAACATCATAATGCGCACGGAAATAATTGTAACTGAAATCTACCATTCCACCTTTTAATTTTTCATTTCTACTGTAAACAACTAAATTCTTTTCATCTGAATTATCCACCGGATTGCCCGAACCAATAGTTGACTGTAGGCCTTTGATATATGCTTTATAATCCTTTTCTATTTCTGGGGTAAGAGCTGCATACGGGTTTATGGAATAAAGCGCCCCTAATTCTTGAAGCCAAAAATAATATTTAGTATTCTCTTGTTCATTCGGTGCTAAAGCATTGCAAAAATTCAACATCAGATAAGCTCGTTTCAGCATTTGCTGTTTCATAAGGTTGCAGAGAGCAACTAAATCATTGCTTTGAAAATTGGCAAGATAATAACCCGAAGCTGCACCAATGAAGGCAGAGCGTTTCAATATAGTCGGATCAATATTTGCCGGTATATCTAAATTGGTATGAATGTATCTATCGGGATATTGATGTAAATATATTGATGGAATTTTGAAAGACCCTTCGGTAAACACTTCGAAGTCGCTACCCAATTGGAAATTACCAATAATCGCGTGAAATGGTTCTTTACCTCCTTCTTTTGAAACCATAGGAAACTTTGTAGGATCTCCACTAGCGTAAGCTATACTCGTTTGGTTCAGAAATTCTCCAAATGATTCTCCGATATCATTCATAAAACTCGGCAAACTTTGCGGACCTCTTGACACTTGGTAGATGCCTTTGGTTTCAAGACCACCTCCGACCATATCCATATGAATATTAAATTTCGTTTTTACGGCCAATTCTGGGCTGTAACTAAGTAGGGCTGTGGTACCCTCGATTTCAGGTGACCATAAAAATCGAATGGTGCGTTTTGGCCTTTCGATCCTCTTTTCGTCAACTAATTTTTTTAACGTGCGGGCAACTTCCAGAATCGCTACGCATCCACTTGCATTATCATTTGCTCCAGGTCTTGGATGATCAAGGTGGCAGGTGAACAAAATTTCTTCATTGCTCAGTTTAGAATCTGATCCTTTGATGACAGCTGTAAGTATTTCCCAGTGACCAGCAGTTGTTTCGGCCATAACTTTTGCATGTAGTTTTATTTTTTCTCCATTGGAAATCCTTTCTTGAAAATTTCTAGCCTGTTTCAACGAAACCATAAACGCGAAAGATTGCGTATTCGCAAAATAATCGAAGTGCCCCCAACGTATCAGGTTTTCGTTTTCTTTATACCATGCCGAAGGTTGATTTTGCGCATAGCTTACAATACCGGCAGCGCCATATTTGGCAATGGCTAAAGAAACAACATTCCCCGGTTGAGACGAAGTAAGTACAAGCTTTCCTTTGACATCTTTATTTGCATAATCAGCCTCTTTTGTTCCAACTCCTATATCAACCAACGCTGCCGATACTTCTCCGCTTTTACTATCTTGCGCTACCACCAGTGGTATGGACTCCCAGTCTGCAATTTTGGTTTTCTTGATCCATTTGCCATTTTGTTCTGCTTCCTCCCATAATTCAGCGAACTCAACATTCCAGGCCGGTCTTGATTTTTGAGTGCCGTACATAGTTGTTCCATCAACAGGAATCTTGATCACTTCAATAGATTCCAACCCATAGTCTTTGAGCTTTGCAGAGATAAAAGCAATCGCCTGATTATAGTCATCAGATCCTCTCATTCGATGCAGGCGGCTTATGTATTCCAGATTTCGTTTAGCTACTTCTCCGGATAATTCTTGATCCAGACCAGCAACAAGTGGCTCTTGTCCAAGGGGAACATGCTGTGCATTAATTATACCAGGGAAACAAAAAAGTAGCAGTATGCTAATACTTCTTAAAAAGATCTTCATTTTTTAATCAATGTTTAGATTCATTAATACCTATTCTCTTTATACCAAGCCACCAACAATTTTGAAGTCTGAAAATCTTCACCATTTCTCCATAACTTCTTTAAATCATTACTCTTCTTAAACCTGCGCATTCGAAGCGCATCATTATCCCACGAAACAAAATGAATTTTGAAAACTTAAACTGAACTCCGCCATCGATTATACGCTTTGTTGTACATAGTCATTTTATCATCTAATGACCTTACCTTCTTTCATTACAAAATGGACAGTCTTAATTGCTTCAATGTCTATAAGCGGATTGGTTTTTAGTGCAATAATATCTGCATAGTATAATTGTTCTATTACGCCTCTCTCTTTTTCTATACCTAATAATTCTGCGGCATTGATTGTCATTGTTTGCAAAATGTAAGAAGCTGGTATTCCTGCTGCCTTCCATGTTTCTAACACTTTAAGACTTGATTGCACCCGGTTTAATTCTGGGAGGTCAATAACGATATCAGTTCCAAAAGCCATTGGTGTTCCAATTTTATAAGCTCTTTTAAGTCTATCCACTATCCCATCAGTTCTTTTTTTGCAAGTGATTGTATCAAATCCATATCCATACCAGTTATCAAAAGAAAAGTCAGTACCAACTAAAAATATTCCTTTGTCTTTCATTAGTTGTAGCTGTTCATTGTTCAATTCAAAGCCATGTTCAATGGCTGCCGCACCACCTGAAATTACATTTGTTGCTGCTATACCTCCCTGTGCGTGAACTGTAACTTTTAAGTTGTATTTTTTAGCTTCGTCAACTGCCCCTTTAATATCTTCGGTATTATAAATCCCATTATCACCAGTTACCATTTTTATTGCCGTAGCCCCATAATAAATATTTTTCCTTATAGCTTTTTTAATTTCGTCAGGTGTATCTGCATCTATATACTCCCAATCCCAAAAGTGTTCGTTTTCAGGATTAATTCCCCGAGATTGACCACCATAAGGTGCAATAATTTTACCTGCATAAATAATTGTTGGGCCTTTTGTCCATCCTTTTTTTATTGATTTCATTACATCTGCAGTTGCATAATTGCCGTCATTCCCTATATCCTTTATTGTTGTAAATCCATTGTCGAGAAATTGTTCCGCTATTACTACACCTCTAATGGCTCGTAAAGCGTTACTTTCGGTAACATATTTATCATTCCAATCTCTTTTTCTATAGGAAAGATTTGTTGTGATATGAACATGGCAGTCCATCAGTCCGGGTAATACATACGAGTTTGAAAGATCGATAATCGCATCTGTTTTATTAATTTTCAAATTTGTCCCAACTTCTTTTATCTTCCCGTCTTTAATGATAATCATTTGATTATCTATCATTTTGCCACTTCGGGCATCAAAAATGTGCCCGGCTTTTATTACAGTATTTTGTGCTAAAAGCTGAGAATAAAATACATTCAGCAATGCGAATACTAAAAGAGCTGGCTTTACTTTTTTCATTTTAAAAATTTGATTGCGCATGTATTTATTAATTTTCTGCTGCTTTACTTTCTATCCACTTATTAATTTTTGTTTCTAAAATAATCAGCGGTAAACAGCCATCTTTCAACACTTCATCGTGGAATTCTTTAATGTCAAACCTGTTCCCCAATTTTTTCTTTGCTTTTTCACGCAGTTCAATAATTTTTAACTCCCCCACTTTATAACTTACTGCCTGTCCTGCTGTAACCATATACCGTTCTATCCGTTGCTCAGCTTCAACAGCTGATACCGGTTGGTTCTCCAACACATAAGCAATGGCTTTTTCACGGCTCCATCCTTTATAATGAATGCCTGCATCTACCACTAAGCGAACAGCCCGTTCAATTTCACCATTTAGTCTGCCCAAATATTGATAGGGGTCTGTGAACAAACCTAATTCCTTGCCTAAGCTTTCGGCATACAATGCCCAACCTTCACCAAAAGCACTTGTCCAATACACTTTTCTAAATTCCGGAATATTGGCTTCCTGTTGAATGGCTACCTGGTAGTGGTGACCGGGAATAGCTTCGTGTATAAATAAATCTTCCATCGAAAAATAATTGTATGTAGCCGGGTCAAGGATTACTTCATAAAAAATGCCCGGCCTTTTTCCATCTCTTGATGGCTGCATGTATTGAGCATTTGCACCAGCGGCCCGAAACTTTTCAGTAGCCCTTACTTCAAACGTTGCTTTGGGTGTTAAATTAAAAAGGTTGTTTAGTTGTGGCGACATTATATCAAGAAAACTCCTGAATCTATTCAATACTTCCTCTTCGGTTTTAAATGGAAAAAATTTAGGATCGGTTTTTACATATTTAAAAAAGGACTTTAAATCACCTTTAAAGCCCACTTGTGTTTTTATAACATCCATTTCTTTGCGAATACGGGCAACTTCACTGAGCCCTAAATTGAAAATTTGTTCTGCGGTGATGTTTGTAGTAGTGTAATACTTTAACCACAATTCATATTCTTTCTTTCCTTTATCATTATCTAATAAGCCCGAAGTTTTTCTTGCTTTTGGAATATAGTCCGTAACTATATAATCATGTAATTTTTTATAGGCTGGTTTAATGATCGTTTCGATAGCCGCCGAATAATCTTTTTTTAATTGAATCGATGCAGCACTATCTAAGTCGCCTGGTAGTTTCAGTAATGGTTTATAAAAAACATTCTCCTCTACGGCACCTTCAAATAATGGTTTTAATTGTGCCGGCACTTTTTCCATCGAAGCCCTTGGATTTGTATTGTTTTGTTCAACACCCTTTTTCATATTTGCTATGGCCTGGTCCACCCATATCTGGAAACCTTTCATACGGCTGATAAAATTCCGGTAATCTTCTTCGGTATTAAAAGGAATAGGGCCCGCTCCCGAACCTAACGTTGCAAACCGTGTTGAAAAACTAAATACGAATTGGTCAACAGGTCTGTATAACCCCAACGAATTATTTAGCCGTTCGTTTTCTGATTTGAGTTTGTAAGCAAGTACATCAATACTTAATAATTCAGATGCTGTTAAACCTGCTTTGTTGATGACAGCTAATTGGCTGAGGTATTTTTGATTGAGTGCTTTTGATTTTTTAATATACTCTTCGCTGATAGTAATTTCAATTTGATTGTTGTAATCGTTGATTCCTGCCTGTGTGGCTTCCAGTGGATGTAAAGCATAGTATTCTTTTGAATACTGCTCCAGTAATGACTCCAATTGAACCGGTAGGTTTTTCTTTTGTGCCAATAGCTGAAAAGAAAAAAGAGGTATCAATACGATAAAGAGAAGGGTTATTTGTTTATTATTCATTTCAAATATTTATTTTATTGCTTAATTATTTGTGCTGATGTGTTTTCTACTTTCCTTTTTTCTTTCAACTAAACCCATTATTTGTTGGCTGTGCTTCTTGTTTATGTTCTTCACTCATTTTTTAGATGATATTCTTTTTGCAAAAATGCAATGATATCTGCCGCCTTTTTATTCAATTGTGTGAGCCTTGTAAAAAGAATTCTGTTACTCCCTTTTAATTGATGAATACGATAAGCTAAATTTTTGTGCAACGAGGCGTCATAAGAACGCAACGGCGGATTACCGGCAGGTTTATGGATGATGTTGTTATCGTCCAGCATTTTATCAAAAACATAGGGATCAAACGTGAGTGACATTAAAGGATCAACATCTCTTCGCTCATCCCGTTCGTCTGAAATATTGGTAAGAATTGTTTCAATCAATTTTTGATAACTGATGATGCTGTCTGCTGCCTGTTCATTCCGGATGAGTCGTAATGCTCCTGAATTTTTTAACTGTGTAATGGTTCTGTCACTTGGTTGAAAACGCCTGGTTCTTATCAGAACTCTTCCCAAATAATAAAATTCACCCTCATTGCCTCTGATCGTTTGTGTTTCTAAAAACTTCATCATGGAATCCAACTGTACTTTTCTTGATATTTGGTAAACAAGATTTCTATTGATGGAAGCCGTATCTGTTTTCAGATCTTCAATATAAGATATGATGAACTGTTTCTCCCTGCTGTTTTCTATTACATGCTCCAACTGATACTCTGCCAAAAACCCGCAAAACACAGCGAGAAATAACATAAGAAATTCCCAGAAATAAGATTTCCAGTTTTTCTTTCCATGACTTTGATGTGAGTGATGATGTACTTCCATATCTTTTATGTCTGATGGTGGATTTATGATGCCTGCCTGTCCGGTAGGCAGGTCGGATGTTTCAGCAGCAGGAACAATGGATTCATCAGTTGCGGGAGTATTCAACTGCGTTTCTTGCGGTTGATTGTTATCGTTCAACTGTGGGCTTTCTTTATTTTGTTCTTCGTTCATATTACTTCAGGTCAAATTCTTTTTTTAAAAGAAAAATTAATTCCCGGGCATCTGATATAGCATTTGGGTAGGTTTTGGTTAAAATGAGGTTTATGATTCCTCGTCTGTTTTCGCAGCTATTGGCATATTCATTTAGTAACTGAGGGTCGTTGCTTTGAATAGGAATCATATTTATCATTAATGAATCAGGAAAAGGTAATGAATCAGTAGGCGTCACTTTTGAATAGTACTTGTAATAGTGATTGTTCAAGATTCTGCTTCTAATAGCAAGCGTTATATCACGCCGTTCCCGGTCACCAGTATTCAAACTACGCACATAACTCTGCATTGAATAATAGGCACTGAGTTTATTAACCAGTTTATGATTTCTAAAATACCGCAAATTACCCGATTGCGTTAGCTGGATAAGCGTGGCATCATTCCAAACCATCAGAGGCGAAAAAGCGCCAATTTGCGAATGATAATAAAAGGAACCGGAAACCTTGTTTCCTGAAACACCTTTATATAAAAAAGAACCGATACTGTCTATGCTAGCTGATACCTTTTGTACTTGTTCAATAGCTGAATTAGTATTTATTGTATCATTTTCAAGATCTTGAATTAATAACGTAGCATACTCTTTTTCCCGATGCCGCTCAACGGTCAGCTCCAGCTGATACTCCGCCAAAAACCCACAGAACACAGCAAGGAATAACATTAAAAATTCCCAGAAATAAGATTTCCAGTTTTTCTTGTGATGCGGTGCAGCAGGGTCGTGTGCGTGATGATGTACTTCCATTTCTTTTATGTCTGATGGTGGATTTATGATGCCTGCCAGTCCGGTAGGCAGGTCTGATATTTCAGCAGCAGGTACAATGGGTTCATCAGTTGAAGGGTTGTTCAACTGTTGCTCATTGTTTGGCGGCTTTACTTCTTCTTCGTTGTGGATGGGTTTATTGTCTTCCATACTCAATTAAGATGATATTCTTTTATTATTAAAGCAAGTGTTTCTTCAGCCAGTTCCCTTTCCAATAAATTATCCCTGCGTAATGCGAGATACAAAGTTTTTATCTCGTAAATATATTTCAGGAAAATTTTCTTATCGGCTGCTGTCAATGACTGCATCTTAATTTCAGAGGGCAGGTTCCTTCTCTCAAAACCAGTCACATTTGTATCTGACTGCAGCTGTTTCTTTGTAAATGCACTGCTGGCTTCATTAAGTACAACAGGATCCAACAATTTTTCAATGTGCAGATTAAACTGACCAGCTACTTCAGATTGCAATGGTTCATATTCTTTCCGGTTGCGTATCCATACATCATATTTTATGAGCGCATTCGATACATTTCTTTTCCGTATCAAACGCAGATTACCGCCATTCTTTAATTGTAACATGGTTCTGTCTGATGGGAAAAAACGTAAAACATCCCAATATGGAATTTCATAAAGCATATATACTTTTTTTCCGTTCGTTAAATATTCATCAGACGCAATCAGGTTAAACAATGTATCCAGTTCACGGATGCGTTTCTTCCTGGAAGCAATCAATCTGCTTAATTGAGCTGAATCTGTTTTCAAATCTTCAATCATTGTTTGCATAAACTGTTTCTCTCTGTCCCGTTCAATTTTATGCTCTAACTGATACTCTGCAAAGAAGCCGCATAATACTGCCAGAAACAACATGAGAAATTCCCAGAAATAACTTTTCCAGTTTTTCTTGTGATGAGGTGCCGCAGGGTCGTGGGCGTGGTGATGTACTTCCATGTCAGGGTTTAAAGGTTGAAGCCCGCCCGGATGACCGGGTCGGACGGGGTTTAAGGTTGAAGGTTGTTGTTCAGCTTCGGTGGTTGTTTCAGCAACAGGCACAATGGGTTCATCAGTTGAAGGGGTGTTCAACTGTTGTTGTGCATCACCTGCAGCAGGTGCTGGTTTTTTGTTTTCTTCTTCGTGCATATTTATATCAATATCATATATTATAATCGCAGCGACTTTGCCATCATTTTAAGCTACTATTTTAATTTTATCATTTGCATCAACTCTATTTAATTGCTCCAGGTGTTTTTTTGTATTCATAAACTGGAGCGGAAGCAAAGCAATGGCAGCAAAGAATGCAAAAGCCAAAATGCTATATTGCCAGCCAAATTGGGTTCTTACTGTCCCAATGATAGCCGAACCTGTAATCCATCCAAAATTTGAAATAGCCATATACAGTGTGAATTGTGATGCTGAAATCTTTTTCCAGCATAGCTCCATGCCAATAGCAAGAAACCCGACCATTATAAATACATAAACAACATTGTACAACACAACAAAACCTGCACTGAACCAGTAATGGCTCCAGTACATTTTAGAAAAACACATGATGGTAGTTATAACTATGGCAGCAAGCAAATACACACTCAACATTCTCTTTTTACCAAACAGATCAACCAATGTACCACCTACCAACATGCCAAGCACCCCGCCGATTATGGAAGACACCGCATTGATGTTTGAATACATTTCATTCGTCCATCCTAAGGCTTGCACTGTAAAAACCGGGAGCAACGTATTCATATAACTTACTGTGGTACCAACACAAAAACTAATCACAGCCATTAATAAACTAAAAGGTAAAATAAACACCGACCATAGGGACTTAAAAATAGTTGCCCAGCTATGCAATTGAAGTTGTACTGAGTTCTCAGAAATAACACCTTCTGTCCAGGGTAATAATTTTTCTCCCGGCCGCTCCCTGAAAAGTAATGGAACAAACAT
Source organism: Chitinophagales bacterium (assembly GCA_031425315.1). Taxonomy (GTDB): domain Bacteria; phylum Bacteroidota; class Bacteroidia; order Chitinophagales; family Chitinophagaceae; genus Pollutibacter. Next base: position 6,720 of record JANPJC010000140.1, on the reverse strand, counting down.
GATGACACAGATTGCGGCAGAGAGTGATAAAATAGATGCCCGGAAACCATAACGGTTCAGTATCCAGCTGCCGGCCGCAAGTGATGCAGACACACCCATAATTCTTGCGCCCCACATAAAACCATTGGCTCTTGCCTGCTGATGTACTGGCACAATATCAATGGCCATTCCATCTACTGCTACATCCTGAAAAGCGCTGAACAAGCTTACACAAAAACCTGCGGCCATTAGTAATGAAAAATGAGTGAGCGGTTGTGGCACCAATGCCAATCCAATAAAAGCAACTAATAATCCAAGCTGACCAAAAATGATCCATGGCCTCCTTCTACCCATTGGCAAAAAACTAAAGCGATCCATCAATGGTGCAATCAGCATTTTAAAACTCCAGGGTATACCAATAACTGCAACATATGCACCAATATCTGCCGCACTCTTTCCATTCATTGCCAGCCATGCAGGTATTCCAAAATAAGTCATCCCTTCCGGAATGCCCTGTGCAACATAGAGTATCGCAAAACAGAAATAACGTAACGTTTTATTTTCTGTTAGAGCCGGTAGATTTTTTGATAACAGGCCGCTCATTAATTTTTTATTATTCTTTATCAATTTTTAAAATGGTTTGTAATAACACATTTGCTCCATTGGCCATATCTGTTGCTGTGGAGAATTCTTTGGGTGAATGACTGATCCCGCCGATACTTGGAATAAAGATCATCGCAGCGGGTGTTATCTCTGCAATTTCCTGTGAATCATGACCTGCACCGCTTTGCATAAACTTAGTACTAAAGCCTAATGAATTTGCAGCGCTGTTGATCACCTGCTGTAATTTTTTACTAGTTAATGCAGGCTTTGATTCATTGGCCTGTCGTTCAAAACTGATCTTTGTTTTGGTAGATGTTGCAATCGTTGCTGCACGCTTCTCGATTGCTGCAAAGAGCATTTCAATTTTTGCAGCATTTAAATCACGAATCTCTAAGCCCAACATAACTTTGCCGGGAATCACATTATACGCACCGGGTTGTATTGCAATTTTTCCGACAGTACCTACCTGCGTTCCTTTTACACTGTTCACCACTTCGTTTACTGCAATAACAAATTTTGATGCAGCCAGCAACGCATCCTGTCGAAGATTCATTGGTGTAGCACCTGCATGATTGGCGAAACCTTCAACGGTTACTTCCCAATGCACAATACCCACAATACCCTCCACTACACCGATCTGTATCTTTTCTCTTTCTAAAATACCGCCTTGTTCAATATGCAATTCAATCCATGCATGGAGTTCGCCTTTCGTACGCTTCGCTGATTGTATGTTATCAGGATTGCCCCCAAGAGCTTTGATGCCTTCTGCCTGTGTTAATCCACTTTGACTTTTTTGTTTGAGACCTTCTGCAGTTAAATTTCCCGCCATTGCCATGCTGCCAATAGTACCGCCTTCTTCATTGGCAAAAATGATCAGTTCCAACGGATGTTCTGTAGCAACATTGTTTTCATTAAGGATCTCAATTACTTCCAATGCACTGATAGAACCCAATGTACCATCATAGTTACCGCCATCGGGTACCATATCAATATGAGAACCAAAAGCAATGGGTTTGAGTAACGCATTTTTTCCTTTGCGTTTACCAATGATATTACCTGCTGCATCAATGGTGGGGTCAAGACCAGCTTTTTTCATCAACTCCATAAACCATGCACGGCCTTCTATATCGCCTTTGGTATAAGCAACACGATAACCACGGCCTTTTTCATCCACACCAAATTTTGCCAATTCAAAAATGCGGCTTTCAATGCGTTTGCCGTTTACGGTTAAAGCGGCTCCTGCTTTTTTATTGTTGGAAAGTAGGGAACCAAATACACCCATGCCGATAACGGTGAGCGATGATTGTTGAATGAAGTTTCTGCGTTGCATACATATGTTTTGTTCATTGTAAAAATTATTTTGCTCGAGTACTTCCAGTTTCTGAGCATATTGAGTGTTTTATTCGACTCATTTCATACTAAAATACATTCTGCTGTTCAACGGTTGGAAACTGTTTGTTTATAATTGCGAAGTCTGCTTCGTGGCATAGTTGATTGTTACCTATTTTAACTTTCATACACCCACTTACCTCCTACCATTGTACGCTCAATGGGAATTGTAATTAATGTGGATGGGTTTTCTTTAAATGGATTGCGGCCAAGTATTACAAGGTCTGCAAGTTTACCGGCTTCTAAGGAACCTTTAATCTTTTCTTCAAATGAAGCATAGGCTCCGTTGATGGTGCCAATTTTAATGGCTTCTTCTACCGTAACTTTTTGGTTTGCGCCCCAAACATTTCCCTTCATGTCAGTTCTTGTAACACTTGATTGCAAAAACATCATTGGCTCAAAAGGACCCGGTGGATAATCAGACCCAATGGTTGGACGAATACCTGCATCAAGAAAACTTCTTAATGCAAACATATTTTTCAAACGGTCTTCCCCATAAGCTTTCATTTTTTCGCCGTGATAATAAACATAGGTAGAGAAGGGCATAGGAATAACACCTAATGCTTTCATCCGTTGTATAAGACTATCGTTTATCATTGTACAGTGTTCAATCCTGAACCTCGGGTCTTTCCTGGGGCTTTCTTTATGAAGGCGTTCGAATAATTTGAGTGTAATATCAATACCTACATCACCATTGGCATGAATACCAATTTGCCAACCTGCATCGTATGCCTTTTTTGCATAAGGATACATTTGTTCATCATCCATAACAATAATACCGTAGTCATTTGGGCGACCTGTATATGGTTGCGATAATCTTGCAGTGCGTTCAGAAATAGAACCATCACAAGTTATTTTCATAGCTCCAATCTTAACCCACTCATTTCCCATTCCTGTTTTTACACCGGCAGCAATCATTTTATCTATGTGCTTATATGAAATCATACTATAAATACGAGTATGTAAGTCACCTGCTTCGTAGGCATCTTCGTAAGCTTGTAAATAATCAGGTGTTCCATAAGCTTCGGTGGCTGAGGTTACACCAGATTTTGCCAACATCTTTGATATGAGCTTTACGCCTTCCTGTCTCTCACTACGGGTATCTACGTTAGGAATGATATTGTCAAAAACATCGGTAGCAGCCTCTTTTACACAGCCGGTTAATTTTCCATCAGATGTTTTTTCAAATTCTCCACCCTCAGGATTTGGCGTAGATTCATTCACGTTTGCCATTTTAAAAGCAAGTGAATTACAAAAGTTTGTATGGCCACCACGATGCGATATTCGCACCGGATGTTCCAGTGCAGCATCGTCTAAGTCTGCCATATTTATTTTACGACCTTCAATGGTTTTGGTATCATCATACTTAAAACCTTCTACCCATTTGCCTTTTGGTGTATTGGTTGCTTTTTGTCTGATGGCTTCTTTAATATCGCTGATAGAACGCAAATCACAGTCAACCTTTTTTAAATGTGCCAGGCCTGAATAAGCAGGATGTGTATGTGCGTCTATAAAGCCAGGCAGCACTGTTTTATAGCCCACATCAATTTTCTTTGTTTTAGCAGTTGCCATTCTTAGAATGTCGGCATTACTGCCAATAGCTATTAATCTTCCATCTGCTATTGCTAATGCCTGTGCAGTTGGTTCTTTGGGGTTAACGGTGAAAATAGCTCCATTGTATAAAATAATTTCAGGTTCTATTTTACCGAATGATAATAAAGGAACAGCAGCAGCAAACATTCCAATAAAATCTCTTCTTGAATGCAGGTGATGATTATTCTTAGTCATATAGTGGTTGGTTTTTTTAGTACTCTTTTTATTCAATCTTAAGCCATGTTTCGTAAAGTAAAACCACAGTGGCGGAAAGTGTTTTCCTATATTTCGATAATCTGCTTTGCTGCACGGGCACCTGATTCAATCGCACCTTCCATACTTCCTGAGTAAATGGAAGTGTGCTCTCCGGCAAAATGTATACGGCCTTCGGGGCGAATGATTTCCTGAAGCCATGACATCAATACTTAATAACTCTGATGCGGTTAAGCCGGCTTTGTTGATAACAGCTAATTGGCTGAGAAATTTTTAATTGAGTGCTTTTGCTTTGTTAATATACCCTTCGCTGATTGTAATTTCAATTTGATTGTTGTAATCGTTGATACCCGCTTGTGTGGCTTCCAGTGGATGTAAAGCATAATATTCTTTTCAGTACTGCTCCAGTAATGACTCCAATTTAATCGGTTGGTTTTTCTTTCGCGCCAATAGCTGAAAAGAAAAAAGATTTATCAGTGCGATGAACAGTACTATTATTTGTATTGTTTTCATTCTGATATTTTTTATAAAAATTGTACTCATTTTATCAGTATTAAATAGGGGTTCTATATAATATTTTAAAGGGTTATTTTCTTTAAGCAATTTTATTTCGCATCCGGTTTGAATTTATTTTTTTCAACATCTTTTAAAAATCCAGTCAGACTTGTAAAATAATTCTGCTGGTCATCCCACATACCCAAGTGGCTTCCGTTAGGGCATAAATATGTGCGGCTGTTGGGTATGAGTTTTCCTTCCCTCTTCATATCCTCCGGATCCATTTCGTCATATATCCCGCCAAGCACAAGGGTTGGCACTTTAATATTTGGCAACCTGTCCCACATGTCCCAATCCTTAATATTTCCTGTCACATGAAATTCATCTACGCCCTGCATTTGAATATAGATAGCAGTGTTTGCTTTTTTAAATGCTCTCATCAATGGTTCCGGCCATTGTTCAATTGGAAGCCTGCATACCACTTTCGTATATAATTTGTTCATCAATAAGTTTTGAAATTCAGGGGTGTCGTATGCTTTTAGTTTATCCAGTGAATCGTATGTGGCTGCATCTTGCGGTGAAAGAATTTGCCCTTTTAACTTTGTCGTGTATGCCAGGTAACTTTGTGCGCTTGCCGTCATATTTGATAAAACCGCCGCTTTTACATGGGTTTGATACTTGTCTAAATATTCCATGACCAGCATGCTTCCGGCCGACTGCCCGTACAGATAAAAATTTTCAAGTCCGAGTCCCTTTCTCACCTGCTCAATCTCTTCCACGTATCTAGCAATTGTCCATAGTGATGTGTCCGCAGGCTTATCAGAATAACCACATCCCAACTGGTCGTAATAATAAAATTCAATTCCTTCTTTGGGCAAAAAATCTTCAAAACATTCAAAGTAGTCGTGTGAAAATCCGGGGCCGCCATGCAGCAGTAAAACTTTTATTTTCCCATCGCCTACTTTTTTTGTCCATACATTGTACTTGCCATCTACCTGAATCATTTTAGCACCACCGGTTTTTATTTCATAGGTTGTGTCTCTTGTGTTTACTTCTTCATTTTTTCCAGGAGGGTTTGTTGATGAATTGCATGCGTAAATGCATAGTGCTAAAAAAAAGAGTGGTAATAATTTCATGTTTGAATTTTTGACTTCTGTTAATAGAATAATTACAGTTGTGCTCCCGGTATTTTCTATGTTGTGTTGCATTTACTTTTTAAACTTTCCATATACAGCCTGTCCCGGAAAAACATTGCTCACTGATTTTCCATTCTTCAAAACAAAACTTCCATTCACCATTACATATTCAACACCTGCTGAAAACTCGAGGCCTTTTTCAAAAGTTGCTTTATCAATAATTGTATTGGGATTGAATATGGTAATGTCAGCATCGGCGCCAACCTGTATTCTTCCTTTAAAGCGCATCATGGGTGCAATGCCTTCTAATCTTTTTGCAGGAAGCAATGTCATCTTTTCAATGGCGGTACTCAAATCAATCACTTTATCTTCTCTAACATATTTGCCGAGTACTCTTGAAAAAGTTCCGGCCGTTCTTGGATGGGCAAGTTTCGCATAAGCCATTCCATCCGATGCAATCATAACACCGGGTGAAGCTATTCCTATTTTTATCCATTCTGGTTTCATTGAGTGAATAATAACGGCACCACCTGTTTTCCGATAGCTTTCAAATGTTTCTTTTGTAAGCCGTTCGCCTGTTGCCACCCATTGAAGATCATTGTAAGAAATACTCATATCCTCTTGCCAGCCTTCATTAAATCTGGCACTTTGAAGCAGGGTAGATCCTGCAGTATAAGGGTATAATTCAAGTGAAATGTCAAATCCTTTTTTCTTTGCATCCTGCACCATATCAAGTGCTACTTGTATTTGCCCCATGGCCATGCTATTAATATGTACTATATGGAGCGGGGCTCCCGTTAGTACTGCATTTGCAATAACTTCCTGAATAGAGAATATGTTAGACTGCCTGACATGAGTAAAAACCAGTGCATCTATTTCTCCTGCGAACTTAAATACACTAAACATTTCTGCTGACTTGGTATTGGGGAGATATCCAATCGGCACACCAATTCCAATTCCACCTTCGGATAATGAGGTGCTAATATTTGCCAGTGTTCTTTTGATTTCTTCCACAGTCTGATTGTCTTTAACAGCAGGACTAACTGCATTCATAATCCTTTCAAGACCCGATTCCCCTTTTACAATTTTTTCAAGCAAATCGCTTACACCAGGTTGATATTTATCAAATGATTTAAAGCGTTCAAAAGGCCAGTTAACACTTGCACCGTAGTTAATCAATGCTTTTCCTTTTCTGGATTCGTACCATTTACCCAAATGTTCGATACCCCATTCTAACTCCAATGCGGTTGTTACTCCATCATGCAATTGGTATTCCTGCTCTACATTGCTGCGGCCGTGTATATGCAAATCA
>JANPJC010000139.1:0-20955 GCA_031425315.1 Chitinophagales bacterium | reverse complement strand
AATTCACCATGACCATCCCTTACAATTTCAACAGGCCGTTGTTGTACAGGATCGTTGCTAAAGCAGGCACCCATAGCGATGGGGAAGAAATGGCCCTGCCGGTATTAACCAACAGAATGCTGGTAACAGAATCATTACCGTTACAGGTAAAAGGTGGCGGTGCAAAAAATTTCACCTTCGATAAGTTATTGCACTCAGAAAAAAGCCCGTCATTAACGCATCATGCTTTAACTATCGAGTACAGCAGTAATCCTGCCTGGTATGCGGTGCAGTCACTGCCTTATCTTACGGATTATCCTTACGAATGTGCGGAGCAATTATTCAATCGTTTTTATGCGAATGCATTGGCTGCATCGGTGGCCAACAGCAATCCTAAAATCAAACAATACTTTGAAAAATGGCAGCAGGACAGTGCCAATGGAAAAGCCGGTTCTTTACTCAGCAATCTTGAAAAAAACCAGGAACTGAAATCGATCTTACTCGAAGAGACGCCCTGGGTAATGGATGCGAAAAATGAATCGCAGCAGAAGAAAAATATTGCACTGCTGTTTGATTTAACCCGACAGGCCAAAGAACTGGAAGCCAGTATCAATAAACTCAAACAATCCCAAACAGATAATGGCGGATTCGTTTGGTTCAGCGGCGGACCGGAAGACCGATATATCACTCAATATATAGTGACAGGTATCGGCAGGCTGAAAAAATTAAACGCCATACCGGCTTCACAAAAAGTGATGATGGATGCTATGGCCAATAGCGCCATCAATTACCTTGATCAACAAATGAGAAAAGATTATGACAATCTCAAAAAGAGATCAAAGAATCTGGCTGCCTACGTTACAGATGATTTGAATGTGCAGTACCTCTATGCCATGAGTTATTATCCGGAGAAAAAATACACGCCAAAAATTGCAGAAGCTGCAAAATATTATACCGCACAGGCTAAAAAATACTGGCTGAAAAACAGTAAGTATTCGCAGGCGATGATCGCTTTGGTTTTGCAGCGACAGAAGGAAACAAAAGTATCAACAGCGATTATGGCGTCATTGAAAGAACGTTCTGTGATCAGTGAATCACTAGGCAGGTATTGGAAAGATGTACAGCCTTCCTACTACTGGTACCAGGCACCTGTTGAAACACAAGTATTGATGATAGAGGCATTTGATGAAGTAGCAAGAGATAATAATGCAGTGGGTGAATTGAAGCAGTGGTTGCTTCTTCAAAAACAAACCACCAACTGGCGCACGACGAAAGCGACTGCTGATGCCTGTTATGCATTATTGCTTCGCGGCAACAACTGGCTGGCAGCAACACCGTCAGCATCGATCAGCCTCGGGAATGTATCGAATGTTGTTTTCGATGGCGGAGAAGCAAAAGAAAGTGGAACTGGATATTTTAAATCTGTAGTACAAGGTGCGGATGTTCGTCCTGATTTAGGTAATATTAAAGTGAATATCACTTCGGGAACAAAACCTGATCCGCAGCAAATCAGCTGGGGCGCAGTATACTGGCAGTATTTTGAAAATCTTGATAGGATTACAGGAGCGACCACACCATTAAGTATCAAAAAAACTTTGTGGATTGAAAAGAATACAGCGAAGGGGCCGACATTAACGCCAGTCGAAGATGGTACAACTTTGAAAATGGGCGATAAACTTACTGTTCGTGTACAGCTCAGTTCCGACAGGGCGATGGAATATATCCATGTAAAAGATATGCGCGCTTCCGGCACTGAACCGGTTGATGTGATCAGCGCTTATCAATGGAAAGGTGGACTGGGTTTTTACCAAAGCACTCGTGATGCGGCAACAAATTTCTTTATCTCCTATCTGCCAAAGGGCACATATATATTCGAGTACAACTTATTTGTGAACCAGGAGGGAAACTTTTCGGTGGGGGTAAGTACTGCTCAATGCATGTATGCTCCGGAGTTCTCTGCGCATAGTGAGGGCATCAGGATTAAAGTGAAGGGCAATTAAATTTCGGATTGAAACACTAGTTTTGGGGTTTACATGAAAACCCTTGATTAATGAGTGAAAAGAGTATTTATTCTATTCCCGCGCGGTACCGGCGAATTGAAAACCTTCATATTTTGTTATGGCTGATTAAGGATTCATTTTGGGCGCTCAATTTTAAGATTCCCGGGATGATCATGATTATCCCGACATTGGCTGTGGCACTTTATATAACCTGGCAAACCCGGCAGATTATGTCGGAACTGCTCCATAACCTGGCGGTGGTATTTTGGATCACTGCCAATTGTATGTGGATGACAGGCGAATTTTTTGGGTGGGATGATAAGATTGGCAATAGTTACGGTTTGCGACAATACGCTTTAATACCTTTTTCATTGGGGCTCGTGGTGTTGGGCTATTACTATATCTTCCTTGCGCCAAGCAAAACCTTCAGACAGAAAATGTTCGAAAAATCTGAAGAGGTTATCGTAAAGGAGGTCAAATCTAACGACAAAAACAGTCCACGTCCGTGAGCTTTTAGGCAGGTATTGGATTATCTTTGCCGTCCTGTTGAAAAAAGGCAGGAGAAGATTAGCCAATACATAGTATATGTACAGAACACAAGACTGCGGAGCATTACGCAAAGAACATATCGGAAATGAAGTGACCCTGGCAGGCTGGGTACAAACAGTGAGGAAATTCGGAGCCATAACATTTGTGGATCTGCGCGACCGGTATGGCGTAACCCAGTTGGTTTTCAACGAAAACCTTAACAAGGATCTTGACGAACAACCGTTGGGAAGAGAATTTGTGTTACAGGCCAAAGGCAAGGTGATTGAAAGAAGCAGTAAAAACCTTAACATCCCCACCGGCGAAATTGAAGTTGCAGTAAATGCATTTACTATTCTGAATAAATCAGTTGTTCCTCCATTTACCATACAGGATGAAACTGATGGCGGTGATGATATCCGCATGAAATATCGTTTCCTGGATCTCCGCAGGAATGCAGTGAAAAAAAATCTTGAGTTAAGATATTCAGTGAACAGAAGTGCGCGGAATTATCTGCATGAAAATCAATTCATGGATATTGAAACGCCATTCCTGATTAAATCCACGCCGGAAGGAGCAAGAGATTTTGTAGTGCCTTCAAGGATGAATCCCGGACAGTTTTATGCATTGCCGCAATCACCGCAAACCTTTAAGCAATTGTTGATGGTGAGTGGTTACGACAGATACTACCAGGTGGTGAAATGTTTCAGGGATGAAGACCTGAGAGCCGACCGCCAGCCTGAGTTTACGCAGATAGACTGCGAGATGAGCTTTGTGGAGCAGGAGGACATCCTGAACATGTTTGAAGGCCTGATCAAAAGGATTTTCAAAGATGTGAAAGGGATAGAGTATTCTGATTCGGTTGCGAGAATGAGTTGGGAAGATGCCATGTGGACTTACGGTAACGACAAACCGGATATCCGTTTTGGTATGCAGCTCTGCAACCTGAAAAAACCTGGTGAAGTGTACCCGGAAAAACAGGATCAAAGTGCGCTGATCAATGATGCAGGATTTAATGTGTTTGACAAGGCAGAAACGGTGTTGGCCATAGCCGTACCCGGCATTGCTGAATATACCCGTAAACAAACTGATGAACTAACGGAGTGGGTTAAACGTCCGCAGATAGGTATGCAGGGGTTGGTATTTATCAAAGTAAATACCGATGGAACACATAAAAGCAGCGTAGATAAATTTTATAGCGAAGAAAGACTGAAGGCGATTGCTGATGCAGCCGGTGCGCAAAAGGGCGACCTTGTATTAATTCTCGCAGGTGCTGAAGAACGCACCCGCAAAGCGATCAGTGAACTGCGTTTGCTGATGGGTGAAAAGCTGGGGCTTCGTCGTAAAGATGAGTTTAAGCTGTTATGGGTACTCGATTTCCCATTGTTTGAATACAGCGAAGATGATAACCGCTGGGTGGCACGCCATCATCCCTTTACCTCTCCCAAGCCCGACCAGATTGCCACAATGATCAATACCAGTCCGGTGATTGATAACGCTGCCGAATACCTGAAACATCCTTATGCCTCGATTAAAGCCAACGCCTACGACATGGTGCTGAATGGTAATGAAATCGGTGGCGGATCAATCAGGATCTTCCAACGCGGCCTGCAGGAAAAAATGTTTGCTGCTTTGGGGATGAGTGAAGAAGAAGCGATGCATAAATTTGGTTTCCTTTTGGGAGCTTTCGAATATGGCGCGCCTCCGCATGGTGGTATTGCGTTTGGTTTCGACCGCCTCTGTGCCATCCTCGGCGGCAGCGAAAGTATCCGCGACTTTATTGCCTTCCCTAAAAATAATAGCGGCCGTGATGTAATGCTCGATGCGCCGGCGACGATTGATGACAAGCAGCTTGATGAACTGTTTATAAGTCTGAAGTCTTGAGTCATTAGTCGTAAGTCTCTGTGAGGTGAATGGGTGAATGGGTCAATGAGTGAATGCTGAAGTGGGAAGTATGAAATGTGAAGTGGGAAGTAAACAGCCGACTCCTTCGTGAATCGTGAAACGTGAATCGTGAAACGTGAATCGTGAAACGTGAAACGTGAATAAACAGCCATAGCTCGCTTACCTAAAACTTGTAACCTACTACTTACAACTTTTTCCGGCCACAGAGATGAATGGAGGTTTTGAGATAAGCAGAGGAACAGCCAGCGCAGCGACTCTCCGTTCAACTCAAATCCTCCGCTTACCTCTGTGGCCAATGTTAGTCGCGAGGCATTAGTCAGCAGTCTTTAGTCTACAAATATTTGCACGTATACGTTCATAGTACTATAAACTTTCCAGTGTATTGTTTCGCCCCTGCCTGTAAACGCAACACATACATACCTGCCGGAAGACGATGTGGAATTGTTATTCTACTATTAAGTGTGCCGGCTTTGAGTGATATTTTTTGCACGAGTTGTCCAGTCACATTATATATCGTCACTTCCGCGCCTGCCTGCAATGAAGCCGTTGTTGAAATATAAAGTGTGCTAGCACTATTTGGGTTCGGGAAAATTACAAATTCATTGGTAAGAGACTGTGGGTCACCTTCTGTATACAATTGCGCTTTAGGTATCACCTGCCTGCCCGTTACCGGACCTCTCCATTCCAATTTGCATACAGCATCACCACCATTTTCATAATACTCGAGCCTGATTGCGTTTTTCCTGCATGCATCCAGCGTAATCATAGCACTATATTCTGTTGTGCCCTGGTCAATCCATTTATCAATTAAGAGCTGGTTATTTACCCACAGCCGTATACCATCGTCGGCTGTTACATAAAATGTATAGGTGCCCGCATCGAGGCTTTGCACAAATCCGGTAAACCTTGCTTTAAAATTGTCGTTGCTTATTCCGGCCGCCGGACTGGCCTGCCCCCAGGCGAAATCTACCGTGGGCTGTACGTTTTTTAATGTAGCTGCGGAAGGAAAACCGGCGGCAGGTTGTGTATTGGTAAAATATTCTGTATTCAGGCCATTGCCGTTACCCTCGCATTTTATAGGAGTGGCAAACAATTGCGAAGCCGGGATATTTTGTTTGCAAACTCCTGCTGCACTCCATTGCAAAATGCAAGACGAGGCATTATTTGCGGCATTATATTCAAGCTTAATATCATAGACATTGGCCTTTTGCAATACAACAGTAATGCTGTGTGTAGTAACCGGCTTATTCGTCCAGCTATCAATTACTAATTTGTTGTCGATCCAGAGCCGTACACCATCATTTGCAATCACATAGAGCGAGTAAGTGTCATCTGTTAAGGGTGCCAGCTGACCCGACCAACGTACTTTGAAATTATCATCACTAATGGCAGGCGCCGGGCTTCCGGCACCCCAATTAAAGTTCACAACGGGATCAAGTTGCACGATCTCCGGCTTTGCGGGGAATGAATCTATCGGCATGCTGTTGCTAAAATATTCGGCTTTTAGCCCACTGCCGGTTGCATATGGCAGCCTGGTGCCCTCACTCGCGCATTTAATTCCATAAACTTTAACGGCTTTCGAAAACGTGGGAACATATACTTTTCCATTGGCAATAGTTGGTGCATTAAACTTGGCAAAACTTCCAATCACATCGCTTTTTGTAAGATCACTGTTCCAAAGTTCGCCAGCAGAAACATTACCCGCCCGGTATACGGCCACTGTTCCTGGTCGTACCTGGTGGTTTGCGTTACCAGATGTTGGAAAGCATGCCCACACAAGTGCAGAAGAAGTATCTTCTCCATTTGATGAAAGGGAAAGCATAGCACCCGGCATACCATTGTCAAGATTTCTAACCCCTTGCATATAGGCTTTCGAAAAAGTTCCCGTGCTTCTGTTATAAGTGAACTGACGTATCTTAAAACTTTCCGCCCAGGCATATACGAACTCACCCGTGCTCAACTTTGCATAAACCGGCGATCCATGCACATGCACATAACCCTGCCGGGACGGGTTAAACTCCAGTGTATCTTTTACCTGGCTGTTGGTCGCATTGAACTTTCCCATATCGTCATAATCTACCACATACGAAATACCTTCTTTCGAACCCGACACGGTAAGCCTACTGTCAGGGATCATCAGTACACCATCACTACCGTAATCAACATCGAACTGGTCGAGATATTCATAATTAGAAGGCGTAAACCAATCAAGTTGCTTAAGCTGCGGTGAAAGTTTGATGAGACTCTCGCTCCGCCCGCCTATATTATTGGAATTATCCGGATTGGTAGTGCCGTTACCTGTAGCGAGGTATAAATTTCCGTCATCTCCTACTGAAATACCCTGGCCTGCCATCCAGATGCCACCGGCCCAGCCATTGGGTGTTGTGTTGTAGGTATATTTAAGGGAGAGCGTTGCAGCGTCAAAGCCCAGCACCCAGCCATGATACGGCCCCCAATCGCAATAAGAGGCGCTTGCAACATAAACAGTGTTGTTGTACAACAGTAATGCCGGGCGTTGGTTTTGAAATTTTGCCTGATACGCTACCGTACCATTTATACTTCCTTCGCCTGTGCCAGGTGTCGTTGCACTGATCAGATGCGGACTACCGCTCCGGTGCTGTCCGGTTTTAATATCCAGCGCGTTCAAATGGTCATAAAAGTTTCCATTGGCATCGATGGTTTTTGATGCCACATAAATCGTCTGTGATATTGTATCGATCACCGGGGTGCCGACAATACCTACCCTTAGAGAAAAATCTTTATAATCTCCACCACAAGGTGCGCCTTGCACTACATCCTTAAGATCTGCAACATCTGGTGCCCGCTGACCTGCAGGATTTAGATTTACCTGCCACAATGGTGCGCCAGCCGATACTTCGTCTGCATTAAATGCATATAAAGAATTATTAACGGTAGCAACATATAAAATACTGCCTGTAAAGTTCCCAATCGTGACTTTGTTGATGATCAATGGCTGAGCATATATTTGGTCATCAACACTTAAAGTACCGACACATCCAAATTTTTCTGATGCCACATTTTGAGTATTTAAGACGATTTCATTACTGTTCCAGCCAGTTCGGTTCAGGTCGTTGTGCTGAGTGGTTACAGAAATACGGTTTTGTGCGAAAGCAGAGACAATAAACAATAAAAAATAAACAGCTAGAAGTAAACGCATGTGGTTCGTTGAGTATATTAATAAGTATTCAAAGTAATTTTATCTTTTATTGGAAGAATGATTATAAGTTTAGTCAAGCCTCGCACTTGTCTCACCCACTTCAAGGTTTCCCAATTAAATGAATCAAAAAAAATATTTTCCAAAAGCGAAACGCCATGACAATTCTTTTTTATTTGAAACAAAAACAATGAAGTATCGTTTCTGACCTGATCAACAACTGAATACAATTGTTGCAGCAAAATTTCTATCAATAGTGCTAAAAATAATTTTATTAAACTCTTTAAAGTCACCAGCCATTTAATGTCTCGATCAATTTTCTGATTAACCCAAATACGTTGTCGTTCATAACTATTGAATCTCATTAATTCGATGGTAATGCAGCTGCGAACTCATTTTCATAATCGAAAGAGAGTACGCAAAATATCCAAACATCAATTCGCAACATCTTTATTGCCAATCCTGAATTAACGGCAATTTCAATTGCTAATTATAACCTGAATAAAAGTACCTGTCAATGAGTAACCCTTCTTTCAATCACAGAAGATTGTCTTTCAATATACTATTTACATGGACATTACCCGGTTCTTTTTTGCCATCCTTGAAGTCTGCACCTAAAAATAACTTTTAATAAAGTGATTAAGGTCAAAAGTCCAGCAAAAAACGAAATGATAATTGTCAGTTCGTCCTCTTTTCTTTAGGAAATTCTATGAATTCTATAATTGCTATTTGTAGTTTCGATATTGAATATCTTTATTGCTGTCAACGCATAGATTTAAGCAACTGACTGGATATGGTATGACTTACCAGCCATCACCTATTTAATTTATGAGAATACCCATTTAGACCGCAAAACGAATATTGGCCATTAGGTTGGTTTTACTGAAGATTCAAAATCAACCAGGAGCTGTATTCAAGTTTATAAAAATATTACCCGAGTGTCAAAGCTATTTAAACATTTGAGTGAACTTTTCACTGTTTTTAATCATTCCCGTTTCTTTCCGTTCTTTCCGTTTCGCCTGGGGCGAGACGGCTATGTATTATGAGGTTCAAGATCGCTGCTATTCAAAAGTATTAGCCGGTCTCGCCCCGGGCGAGACGGAAAAAGCGGGAATGAAGAATCGGTAAAAATACATTTAGATTTCACTCCCATCAAGCTGATGCGGCTAAAATGGATAATTCTATAAAATTTATTTGGGGTTTTCTTAATACTTTTTAGAAAGCTTCAGTATTGATTTTTTACAATTTATGCTGTTGATATTTTCTTCAAAAAATTTTAGATGTTTTAAGAAGCTTTTTTCTGAAATAAAATTGGGGCAGGGATCTATAATTCTTATCTTTTTCAAGGTTTCAGATTATTGAGGTTTTAATAAATTAAAATCATAATGACGTGCAAGAAATTTACTCTATTGATAGCTGAAGTATTGTTTATGCTCCGATCTTAAAAACTACAAGCCTATCGACTTTGCCCCACCCTCTACTCTCTACCAACTTTCATCGGCTGTTCATCCAGCCCGCCCCAACCGGCAACGGCTGTTTACTTTAATCTCATTATCTTCAGCGAAAGTTGTAAAGGAAATTGTAACAGCAAAACCAGCAACGTATTTTAGTATTTCAATATCTTCCCATTTTTACTTATTTTCGGTGACCAACTTAGGCTGCCGAATGGCCGTGAAAACGGCCTGTCATTTTTAATCTATAACTATGACCGGTGAAGCGTTATTACAAGCATACCAGACAGATCCAGCGAAATGGGACGAAATGCTGCAAAGTGGCAATTTGCGCCCCGAATACCGTCATGTCTTTGAGGCATTACGCATTGCTGAAGTAGAATTATTAAACCAGAAAGACAAACTGGCTGGTGACCTTTTCATGAACCAGGGTATCACGTTCACCGTGTACTCCGACAATGCCGGTATTGAAAGAATTTTTCCCTTCGATATCATTCCACGTATCATTACCAGTGAGGCATGGGACCAGGTGGAAAGAGGCATTAAACAGCGCTTGAAAACACTCAATCTTTTCCTGAATGATATCTATGGTGATCAGCAGATTATTAAAGACAATGTTGTCCCCGCTGAGTTGATTGCTTCCTGTCCGCAGTATACCCGCGAGGTACATGGCATTAAAGTGGCCCATGATATTTTCGTACATATTGCAGGTATTGACCTGATCAGGGGTGCCGATGGTGCATTTTATGTGTTGGAAGATAATCTCCGAACTCCTTCCGGAGTATCGTACATGCTCGAGAACAGAGAGGTTACAAAACGTCTTTTTCCTGATCTATTGTCGACCAACAAAGCGAGGATGGTAAGCAATTATCCGCTGATGCTACATCAGATCCTATTGTCGATGGCCACCAGGCAGATCGCCAATCCCGTTGTGGTTTTACTTACCCCTGGTATTTACAATTCTGCCTACTACGAACATACTTTCCTTGCCCGACAGATGGGTATTCCATTGGTTGAAGGCCGCGATCTTATGGTAGATAATCATAAGGTTTATATGAAAACAACAATGGGCCTTCAACAGGTGGATGTGATATACAGGAGAATCGATGACGACTATCTTGATCCCCTCGTATTCCGCGCAGAAAGTGCATTGGGTGTTCCCGGACTGATCAGTGCTTACCGAAAAGGAAATGTGGCACTGGTGAATGCAATTGGAAATGGCGTGGCCGATGATAAAGCCACCTATGTGTATGTTCCGGACATGATTAGATACTATCTTAACGAAGAGCCGATATTACCAAACGTTCCTACCTACCAGATGAGTGACCTTGATGCAAAAGAACATGTGTTCAAAAATATCAATAACATGGTATTGAAAAGAACGAATCAGTCAGGTGGATATGGCATGCTGATGGGAAACAAGGCTACCGATGAAGAAGTCGAGACGTTCAGAAAAGAAGTGGATAATGACCCCCGTAATTTTATTGCACAACCTATTATCCAGCTTTCGACTGTTCCATGTTTTATTGATGGTGAGTTGAAAGCGCGCCATGTTGACCTCAGGCCTTTTGCACTCCAGGGGGCAGATGGTATACATATTGTACCTGGTGGATTAACAAGGGTGGCCTTACGGGAAGGCTCACTTGTAGTGAATTCATCGCAGGGTGGTGGCAGCAAAGACACATGGGTAATTGATTAATACAACACAGATTAAACCAATCCTTAAGCATGCTCAGCAGAATTGCAGACTCATTATACTGGCTGGATAGATATATGGAAAGGACCGATGGAATATTACGTATTCTTCGCACAGAGTATGTTCTTTCGCTGGACAAAGGACCTGAAAATGTTACCTCCTGGCGCCCAGTCCTTGAAATTTTCAGTCATGCAGACGAAGAGAAGATAGAAGAAATTGAATTCAACAGTACACTTGTTTTACAATATCTTTTTGCCGATGCAGGCAATAATAATTCTCTAAGAGTATTATTGAACAAAGCTCGTGAAAATGCCCGCGGTGCACAGGATCATATTACTAAAGAAGTGTGGGAACAGGTGAATCATATGTATCACAGTGTGAACTCCCCCAGTCTTTCCCTGCTGTTATCGGCGCACGAAGCATTGCCCTCACTGGACCGTATGACCGAAATGATCACCCTTTATAAAGGCGTTGCCGGCAGTACCATGCCTCGTAGTATGGGTTGGAATTTCATGAACATCGGCAAGTATATGGAGAGATGCCTGATCACACTTGAAATGACAAATCTCTATTTCAGAAACATTGAATACAATCTTGATGATACAAGAGATATTTTATACTGGAGAAACCTGTTATTATCCCTTTCAGGATATGAACTGCATTTAAAAACCTACCGCAGTAATAAGCATACAATGAACGTGCTGGAACAGGTATTATTCAACAGAGAATTTACCAGATCAGTACATTATTCTATCGACAAGATTAATCATTACCTGAAAGATGTGATCAGGAAAAATAATCCGCCGCAGAAAGAACGGTTGTCTAAAGAGTTTGGCAGATTGATGAGCCTGATAGAATATGCAGATACAGAACAGGTAAAAGCTGTTTCGCCCGAAAAATTTCTTGACCTGATCCGCAGCCAGTTATTACAGTTCAATAAATTACTGACACAGGTTTTCTTTTCTTATTCATAAGAAGTTTTTGTATGTCGATTTACAAAATACATCATATTACCCAATACGATTATGACCGTCCGGTAAAAGAGAGTATGAATGAAATGCGCATATTCCCTTATGAATGCCGCGAGCAGGAACTGCTGCAATATGAATTAAACATCACCGGGCAGCCGCAGATGCATATTTTTCATGATTACTGGAAAAACAAAGTGGCGGTTTTTAACATTCATGAGCCGCACCAATCTTTAGTGATTGAGAATAAGATTATCGTTCGTACAACGCTCACGAATGAAAATTACATGAACTTCAATACCGGCAAATCAGCGCTGCAAACTGATATTGGCAGTCAATTGCAATTGCTTGAATTAACCAAAGCCGACCTGATTGAATCCCAATCAGAAATAAATGATATCATCCAAAAAATTGATCAGCCCTGGAAAAGTATTGCTGGCATTGTACAGGATTGCAGCCAGTACATCAATCAATATTTCAAATACATAAAAGGCATTACCACAATTGAAACCACTGTAGATGAAATATTACAGCATCGAAGTGGAGTTTGCCAGGACTTTGCGCATGTAATGTTGCAAATATTGCGGAGCATGAAAATTCCTTCGAGGTATGTGAGTGGATATATTTGTCCGAACAGAGATGGATTACGCGGGGAAGGCGCTACTCATGCATGGGTGGAAGCATGGATACCCCAGCATGGCTGGGCGGGCATTGATCCCACTAATAATGTATGGGTAACCAACAAACATATTATGCTGGCAGTAGGCCGCAATTTCACTGACTGTTCGCCGATCAAAGGTTCTTTTAAAGGACCGGCAAAACAACAATTGAGTGTGTATGTTTCGGTGGGTTATGAAGACGGTCATATTTTTGAAGATCGTACGCGGGTGAAACTGGAACCGCATACTCCCAGTGAAATTGAAGAGAATTTGCAGGCGGCGTTTGCGGCGCAGCAGTGAGACTCACCCCGTCTCGCCTGCGGCAAGACACCCCTCTCTGCTTCGCAAAGAGGGGGGAAAGGCAAGGGGCTCATTGTTAAGTAAAATAATTGAATTGTGAGTTTTCAAGATTAAACATCTTCGGAGTGTTTTGCTTTCAATCTTTTTATAAATAGATCTACAACAGCAAAAAGCAAATCGAGAATAATCAAACTAATGCCGTAGGCAATTTCTGTTGACAATGGAATGTTATGGCTGGTTCCATGTATCATCAACCACAACAATAAAGTTAAACAGGCAAAAATTGCGATAAGAATTTTAAGAAATATGAGAAACTTATTCATACGAGCTACGATTTTTACTCACCCCGTCTCACCTGCGGTTAGACACCCCTCTCTGCTTCGCAAAGAGGGGGAAAGGCAGGACCAAAATAACTTGTATTGGCTGTCTATCTAAAACTTATAACCTAATACTTACAATCTTCAACGGCTGTTCAACCGGCAACCAGCGACGCTGCTCACTGCCTCGCCCATACTTCATTAATCTTATCTCCTTTCGAACTCAAACCAGAATGAAACCATTGCTTGCCGTCGACTTTGCCGTCGAAGCTGAGTGCCATACCCACCCTGCTGCTGTCGCGCGAAAAGAATTCGATATGCTCAGTATACTTGCCGTTTTCAAAAGTGTAATGACCACCGCCTGTGCCGAAAAAATCACCGGTTGCTGTATTGATGGCAGCCCACTGAAATCTTTTGCCCGATAACAGCTTGATCGTTTTCCGTGCACCGGGGTTCATAGCATTCTCATCTCTGCGGATAATTCTCCAATTACCGGCAAGTGAGGATTTCCCATCATCCGTCTGCTGCCAGGTTTCATTTTTTCCATTACGGGTCAACGTGAGTATACCTCCTTTGTCACCTATTGAGTAACTATATGTTTTACCTACGATCGATTTATCGGCAGAATTAAATTCAATTATTCCTTCAATATTTTTACCAGATTTTTTAGCCGTGCCGCCATAAGTACTAAGAAACTTTTTACCAGACAGATCAAAAGCTGTGATGCTGAAATAATCATCCGCAACAACAAGGGTATAAGTTATAATACCATCCTTCATCACCCATGCCCCTGAAAAAGAAGTGTCCTGATCTGAAAAATTCGTAAGGGGCGAAATGAAAGCGAGGGCAGAGATCACCCAGATTGTTATAATTTCTTTCATGGCAACAATATTTAACAGACAGTAGAAAATTCAATTTGCAATGACTTAAATGCCAATGTAAATTACGAACCAGCTCAGTTAAGTTGCCAGAAATTCCCCTAATTAAAAACTTTATTCAATAACTACCCCAAAACAAGTATTTCTACATTCAATACTGAATTTCATCTATCGTTGGGTATTGAACAATTGGAAAACTATCACAATGTTTGATTTTTTTAAAGCATATATATTTGCTGATGCACAATCGACATAAAGGAACAGTATTGGTAGTGCTTCAATTTCTTTTGATAGCATTAATTATTTATGCAGGCCGAATGAATATATGGTCAAGCTGGCAGCTAATAGCAATACTTACTGGTTTTGCAATTGCAGCGTGGGCAATAATATCGATGCGAAAAAGTAAACTGCGGGTAAGTCCGGTTCCCGATCCACATGCAACACTTGTTACATCGGGCATATACAAATGGATCAGGCACCCCATGTACCTTTCAGTAATTCTTATCACTGCTGGTTTTACTGGAAATCAATCAGGCGTATACAGACAATTGATTTTCATTTTACTTGTTGCAGTACTCATATTCAAATCAATATTTGAAGAACGTTTATTGCAAAAGCAGTTTCCCCAATACCAGGAATATTGCAAGTCTACATACAGATTAGTGCCATATATATTTTAAATCTAATGAGCTTTTTTGGCTGGACAGGTATTCAATCCGAATAATGAATACAAAGGACAAAAGCCGATAAGACTTGTAGCCAGAAATACTCCGCCTAATACCGCCAGCACCACGCCCAAAGTACCAGTCACTACACCCGCGAAGTACAAATAACCAAATACTGCTGCCAGCAAAACACGAAGAATGCGATCGGTGTTACCCATGTTCTTTTTCATAATTGCCTATTTTTTAAAATATTGATAAATCATAATGATACCTGCAATCAATCCAATACAAATGGTACAGACAAGTACCAATTTTATAATTTTTGATTTCATTGGATTGCCTACTATTATTCTGTAAAGAAACATCATTTCAAATCGAAAGCCGGTGACTACGGTCACCACGTTATAAAATTTTTATTCCGTTTTCAACCTGTAAAATTTTCCCTTCACTTTCCAGTCTTTTCAACACTCTTGTAATCACTTCGCGTGCAGAACCCAAGTCGGCAGCGATTTCGCGATGCCGCAGGTTTAAAACTGAGGTTGCCTTTTTACGGCTTTGATCAAGCAGGTAATGAAAAAGCCTTTGGTCCATCCTTGAAAAAAGCAAATCCTGGATAGTGTGCAAAAGGTCGTTATAACGTGTATCGAATAATCCATAAAACAAATCGTTCATTGCCGGTGAAGACCTTAACATGAGCCGGAGTTTTTCGGAAGGTATTGCAGCAATCACAGCATTTTTCTCTGCCATTGCATACACCTTGCTGGGACTGTTTTTCATAATTGCAGTAAATGACATGATGCAGCTTTCACCGCTTTCAATATAATACAGTAATAGTTCTTTATCATCGCTACGGGTAAACACCTTCACCACTCCTTCCAACACCAGCGGTATCACTTTTATATACTGCCCTTCATGTAAGATTTCCGTGTTTTCTTCAAACACCATTAATGTTGAGGCTTCTTCCAGTTGTTGCCTCATATCATCTGAAAAACGAAATAAGTAATCGTTTAATTCTTTCATATGCTTTCATCCGAATGAATACAATAATATACACTGTGATGTATTTATTGCGTTGGTTTGTTGACAGGCTATTCAATCCGTGAATTCAAAAAATTGTACCTTTTAGCAGAAACCAAGATATACAACTGTACAACAGACGCATGTGATGAAAGTCACGATAGAAAAAATAAAAATCAGTCATATTTGATATTCTGATAAACATTTAAATCACAAACAGTGAGAGACAGTACACAAAAAATCCTTAATACCCGGCAGCTTTTGAATGTAGGAGTGGGGATTTCTGCAGTGATATTAAGTATGTTAACGGGCTGCTCTGAGGTAAAGGATAAACAAAAAGAAAAAAAGAACGATAATGCAATACACTCGTCTCCTGATAGTGAACAGTTGATGGCTGATTCAGCAGAGGGAAAATTAATTGCTTACGGAAAAGAGTTGATCGCCAATACTTCAAAATATTATGGACCAAAGGGAAGTCTTGGTAAGAAGGCTAATACACTTAATTGCCAGAACTGCCACCTTGATGCAGGCAGCAGAGACTGGGGAAACAATTATAAAGCTGTTGCCTCAACCTATCCGAAATACCGCGACAGAAGCGGATCAATAGAAACAATTCCTAAACGGGTAAATGACTGTTTTGAAAGATCACTGAATGGAAATGCGCTGGACAGCAATAGCCGTGAAATGAATGCAATCGTTTCATATATTCAATCATTAGGGAAAGACGTGCCAAAAGGAACAAAACCTTCGGGTTCCGGCATACATGAACTAACCTACCCGGATCGGGCGGCCAATCCTGCAACAGGACAAACTGTTTATATAAACCAGTGTAAAAGTTGCCATGGACAAATGGGCGAAGGAATTAAAACACCAGATGATGTTTATGTTTATCCGCCATTATGGGGTGAAGCGAGTTACAATACAGGAGCTGGATTATATCGACTATCAAGGCTTGCAGGGTACGTGAAAGATAATATGCCTTTTAATATAGCTACTCATGACAAACCTGTATTAACTGACGAACAGGCATGGGATGTGGCTGCTTATATCAACAGCAGGCCCCGGCCAAAGAAAGACCTGAGCAGCGACTGGCCCGATATATCAAAGAAACCATTTGATCATCCTTTTGGTCCATATGCGGATAGGTATTCAGAAAAACAACACAAGTTTGGGCCATTCCCACCCATCATTGCTGCAAGAAATAAACAGGCGCAATAACTTTAAACCGATTGTATGCATATGAACCATTCCACTGTATCATCATGTAATTGCACACAATGTGGTGAAAAAAAATTCAGCGAAGAAGAAAAACTAAAACATCGTTCGGTAGTATCAGAAAACCGGAGAGCTTTTATTTCGAAATCCGGAAAACTGGCAATCAGCATGGGTTTTGGCGGCGGATTGATCGCACAACCATTGGCGGCAGCAGCATTGCATGATATGGATGCATCAGCCCGTGACGCAGAGATTCTACGAAATCCATCCATTCAAAAAGGCAAAGCAGAAATCATTACGTTGTTACATACTGCAGACATCCATGCACAACTTTTTACGCATGATGAATTTTTTATTGAGCAGGGCAAACCGGTTTATAAAAAAAGAGGCGGCTATAGTGTATTGAAAACAATGATTAACGAATTGCGATTAAAAAATCCTTTCAATACGCTGGTGATTGACGGTGGAGACTGCTTTCAGGGTGGTGGAGTGGCAGCTTTGAGTGAAGGGAGGGCTATTGTACCCTTAATGAATAATATAGGGTATGATATTATGCTGCCCGGTAATTGGGAAGTTGTTTATGGAAAAGAGATGATGATGAAAGATATGTTCGCATACAATGGGGTGAAAGTATGTGCAAATATGTTTCATCAAACTACAGATCCTCAAAATGGAGAGCTGATTTTTCCACCATACTATATCAGGTATATCGCTGGTATCAAAATTGGATTTATTGGCTACAATGATCCGTTAACACCAAAGAGGCAATCGCCTGCTTATTCTGATGGCATAAAGTTTACCATGCCGGAAATCAATCTTGAAAGATATATCCGGATTTTAAAGGAATATGAAGGTTGTAAAATGATATTCCTCCTTACCCATATGGGATTGGCGCAGCAGGTTGGACTATCATCTATTCCACAGGTTCAGGGAGCAGATTATATTTTAGGAGCAGATACACACGAAAGAGTGAGAACTCCGATCGAAGGCAAATATGCTAAAGTGACGGAACCAGGAGCATTCGGATCTTTTGTTGCCAAGCTGGATATTGTTGTTGAAAACGGTGAAGTAAAAGAACACAACTATCAATTACTCGATGTTGACCCTACGTTATACAAGGAAGATGAAGAAATGAAAAATTTGTTACAGAAAGCACGGGCTCCTTATAAAGAAAGGCTGGATAAAGTAATAGGCAAAACAAAGTCGGTATTGGTTAGGTATTATGTTTTGGAAACCCCAATGGATAATATGATTACAGATGCAATCATGTGGAAATATTCACCTGATATTGCGCTAAGTAATGGATTCAGGTTTTGTCCACCATTAGTGCCTGATCATAAAACAGGTGTGGCTGAAATAACAGAAGATTTTTTATGGAGTATGCTTCCGGTTGACAGTTATGCGAAGACGGGTTCTATCAGCGGAAAAAAATTATGGGACTGGATGGAACAGGAACTGCACAATGCATTTGCAAAAGATCCTGCAAAAAGATTTGGCGGATGGGTGGTTCGGTTTAATGGAATGGAAGTAAAATTTACCATCGGCAATGAAAAAGGAAAGCGGGTGCAGTATATAAAAGTGAAAGGCAAATCTGTTGATTTTAAAAAGTTGTACTCATTTGTAGCCTGCGAAAGAGAAGGCGATCCCGATACAACGATTTGCAGAGTCGAGGGCGTTACAAATCCTAAAAGACTGGATTTGGCACTTCATGATATTATGAAAGAATATCTCGCCAAACATTCTCCAGTATCACCACGGATTGAAGGAAGATGTACAGCAACAGATGCGCCGCAGGAGTTATTGACTCAACTAATGGGCTTCGGTTATGAATTCCGCTAACTAAAACAATTCCACCCACCAATCTTTTGCCCAGGAAGCGCCAGGTTCCAGACAGACAACACCTGGTTTATGGGATAATTCTCCATTATGATCTGTTGTATCTGCATGCCCCTGCCATGGTTCAATACAAACAAAAGGAGCCGCATCTGCTGCGGCCCAAATTCCCAAATGGGGCCAGTTTTTTATGCTGAAAGTAAATCCATGCTCATTAACGTCGCTGCGTAAACTAATCGTTTCTGATGCCGGATGTTTCACAACTATTGCATCCCGCTCAAAAAGTGATGGGCTTAGCTGAATTCTTTTTTCATCAACCAGAAATGTTTCGGGTACAACATTCACTAATCCGTTTGACAGTCCATAGCGCGGCAATGTTTCATTATCACTAAACTCAAGATAGTAGTCTTCATATGCCGAGTCCTCTATAAGCGGCACTGCAAAAGCAGGATGAGCTCCGATGCAAAATAATAATTCTGCGAAACCTGTATTAGTTACGGTATAGGTTAAACGAAGTTTTTTATCTTCAACCGTGTAAGTAAGTCTTAGTAAAAAAGGGAATGGAAATACTTTTAAACTTGCTTCATCTTCCTGCAAAATCAAACTTACCCATGAAGTACCATTTTTTTCCACTTCAAAATTCTTCTCCCGTGCAAATCCATGTCTAGGCAAATTGTATTCATTGCCCTTATACGAATAAGTATTATTGATAAGCGAGCCAACGACAGGAAATAAAACCGGCGAATGTTTAGCCCACCACCTGGCATCACCACTCCACAAATAGTTGAGATTAAGATCGGTTCTGATTAATGAAGAAAGCTCGGCACCCAGAGGATTGATTGTTGCACTCATCCATTCATTGGAAATAGTAATCATACAAATGACAGTTATTTGTTTTTATTGTGATCCGTAATTTCTTCATCAAATAAATCCTGCTGCTGAGAAAGTACTTCACGATACTTTTCATATATACGGGTTTTAGAAACGAATCCATAGAGCTTTTTATTGGCATCAATCACGGGGAGATACCAGCTTCCGGTGGTATCCATTTTATTCATCACGCTCTTTATTGATTCACCAGGCTGAATAGTCGCCGGGGGGTTTTTCATCATCGTTTCAATGGCCAATACGTCGTAAAGATCCTGTCTGAATAAATTCTGCCTCACGTCTTGCAATCCTATGAGACCTAGCAATCTATCCTGCCCATCGGTAACAGCAAATATATTTCTGCTTCCGGTACGGATCAATTCAGCAAAGTCGCGCAATTTCTGATCGGGCTTCAACACAATAAAATCCGTTTCCAAAACAGTTTCCATACCGATTACGGAAAGAATATTCTTGTCCTTGCTTTGCGTGAATATTTCACCTTCATTCGAAAGTTTTTTCAGCTCCATCGAATAAGGCTCAAAGTGTTTTACAATAAAGTATGACATTATTGATACCACCATTAATGGAATGATCAAGCCATAACCATTCGTTATTTCTGCAATCAAAAACACAGCTGTTAACGGAGCATACATTACTCCACTCAATACACCTGCCATTCCTACCAAACTGAAATTACTTTCAGGCAGTCGGAACCATCCTGTGGTATTGAGTAACCTCGCGAAAAAGAAACCAAGATAGGCGCCTGTAAACAGCGACGGTGCAAAGTTTCCGCCGTTGCCACCACTTCCAATTGTAACGGCGGCAGCTACTGGTTTAAACAGGATGATGAATAATGCCAGTACAAGCAGTCGCCATTCTGCTGTTAAGCTCTTGAGTAAACCCGTTCTTGCCTGAATTTGTTCAGGATTACCATTAGCTAAAAATCTTATGGTATCATATCCTTCACCAAACAGCGGTGGGAGGAAGATATACATCAGCACCAGCAGCAAACCACCTGTGATTGCTTTTAAATAAATGTTGGTCTTCCACCCTTTCAACCGGTTTTCAACTGATTTAAAAACACGGGCATAGTACAATGCAATAAAGCCTGATAATATGCCGAGCAATATGTAGCCGGGAATATTTTTAAAATCAAAAGTTTCACTCAGGTAAAAATTGAACAACGTGCTTTCGGCCAGGATAATTTTTGAACATAACACACCTACTACAGCTGAAACCACCAGAGGAATAAAATAACTGACAATCGTTTCTGCCATTAATATTTCTATCGCAAAAATGATCCCGGCTATTGGTGCATTAAAAATCGCAGCTATACCGGCTGCTGCACCACAAGCAATCAGCAAAGTTCTTTCCTGGTAACTGATTCCACTCAGTCGTCCGACTGTTGACCCTAATGATGAACCTGTGGCAACAATTGGAGACTCTAATCCTGCAGAACCTCCTAAACCAACCGTTAAAGAGCTGGTGATTACATGATAATAATT
>JANPJC010000138.1:0-3345 GCA_031425315.1 Chitinophagales bacterium | reverse complement strand
AAGGCTCCTCTTGTTGACTGCATGAAAACATCAAAATGAGGAATATTTCAAAAATTAAATACCTTACCTTTTTCATCCTTAGTTACGAGGTTTAACTGATGCAATAAGAGATAATATTTATTAAATGAAAATAGATATTTTAAATAAGCTTTTAATGGATTATGAATCCACTCAGAACTTTTTCTAAATTATTTACGTCAGGCTGGATATCTATGGTATGAAATTTTTAAGGTTAGAAATTCAGACCCGTTTGATTATAGTTTAATCATTATCCCGATGACAATAAGCGGCTAACTTTCGTTTTATCGTAACCTGTTCAGTATTTGCCCCTGTCAAAGAAAAGTCATTGATCAAAAATGGTCTTACAAAAAATACAAAGCTATAATCCATAATTATTTATTTAAAAGTTATTCTTAGCAGAATTACAATGACCGGTATTGTTGTATCATTAATCAACAAATTGGATGTATCCAACACTACCCTTATGATAGTTCGCTGCCGGTTATACAAAAGGTTATTGGCAGCAATGCCTGCCTGCATTGTATAATGTGATTCATTTTTTGACCCAACTGCAGCTATCCGTCATTCAATTTTGCGGGCTGACGTGTGTTACTTTTTTTGTAGCGGCGGTTGTGTACTACAAATGTAATTTGCTTGATAGTTTTGGTTTTATGTGTTTAGGTGCGACGTGCCATATCGGGAACTCGGCCTTCGGTTTGGTACTACTCTTCATTAATGATTTTCAATATTTTCTGCTGATCCAACTTTCTCCGAATTCAGCTGGAAGTATAAGGGCTGATGGCAATTTTATAACCACTGACACAGTTCAATGCGCAATTCAATAAAATTATTAGAATTATTTGGTTGCGATTAAACGTTTCCATAGTTTTGTCTACCATTTTAATAGACTAAACAAATAAATGTCGACAATCAGCCTTAAGAACTAATTATGGTACCGTAGGCTTATTAACAGCTTCAAATAAAAATATCGTCTTATTAATTTTAAACCAGGTTCAAACTAATGGAAACAGAAAAAGAAATTGAAGTAGAAATTTGCTTACCCAAATGCTCAAATCTCTTAAAAGACTCAGTGTATCACATTTACATCAATAAACCGATGTTGTTAATGAGAGAAAACAGCTAACAAAAAAATTTGTGTAAATAGTCTACTGTTTTAATAGACTTAATGATTAAAAAACCAAAACTTGTTCAATGAAACAATCGATTTTACTGACAGTATTTTTTCTTCCTTTCTTTGTATCAGCACAGGTTACCGGGCGTGTGGTAGGTAGCGATAATAAAGGTGTTCCATTTGCCAGTGTGCAGGTAAAAAATTCAAACATCGGAACAACAGCTGACTCCTCAGGCTTTTTTTCATTGACTGGGATTACTAAATTTCCATTTACCTTGATAGTAACTTTCGCCGGTTTCGACCAGGAGGAGAAAATCATTAAGGAAGATAATGCCAATGATGTCATTATCCGCCTGCAGGCTTTGTTTCAGAGAGACACTATTGTCATTACTTCGCGACGCCGAAGGGAGTTATTGCAGGATGTGCCCATTACCATCACCGTAGTTGGTGGAACACAAATAGTCTATTCTGGTTCGTTTAATGTTAACAGGATAAAAGAACTGATTCCTTCAGTGCAATTGTATACATCGAATCCAAGAAATACAGGACTAAGTATCCGTGGACTGGGCTCTTCATTCGGGCTTACTAATGATGGACTTGACCCCGGTGTAGGGATTTATGTTGATGGTGTTTACATCGCACGCCCCGCATTCGCAACGCTCGACTTTTTGGATATCGAACAGGTTGAGGTTTTACGTGGTCCGCAGGGAACTTTATTTGGCAAAAACACCACCGCTGGCGCATTCAATATCACCACACGTAAACCCAGTTTTAAATCGGGTGGAACCTTTGAAGTGAGTGGCGGGAATTATGGGTTTATTCAGGCCAAGGCTTCCATAACCGGAGCACTTACAAAAAAGATAGCCGGTCGATTCTCTTTTTCCGGTACTCAACGCGATGGAAACATTTACAATCAGCGTACTCAGAAGCATTTAAACGATCTGAATAACTTAGGCGCAAAGGCCCAGTTTTTATATAATGTCTCTGATAAAGTTGCTATTACTTTGTCCGGGGATTTCAGCCGCCAACGACCTAACGGATATGCACAGGTTGTAGCTGGTGTTGTTCAGACTAAACGCGCACCCTACCGTCAATTTAATGCTATCATTGCTGACCTGAACTATGCGCTACCAAGTTTAAACGCATTTGATAGATTGGTAGATCACGACTCGCCGTGGAACTCAGGGAATGACCTCGGTGGTATATCAGTAAACCTTGATGCTAAAATTGGACCTGGAACACTAACTTCAACTACTGCATGGCGCTACTGGAAATGGAATCCTTCAAATGACCGCGATTTTACAGGATTACAATCACTGGCGCTCTCTGCTAATTATTCCAAACATTCAAACTGGTCTCAGGAAATCCGTTATGCAGGAGAGCTCTCTTCAAAATTAAGTGGAGTGGTTGGTTTGTTCTTCATCGATCAGGAAGTGCAATCTGATCCGTTTGGTTTGGAAGAATCCGGAACTGCCACATGGAGATTCTCTCAGAGTACTACCAGTGAAAAATGGAGTACGCCGGGACTATTTGAAGGCTACGGCACCCGGACGCAATCATCAATCAAATCTATCAGCGCAGCAGCATTTGCAAATCTGGATTGGGAGATTTTTAATGGCCTGCATGTACTACCTGGTCTGCGTTTTAATTACGATCAGAAAGATGTGTTTTACGACAGACAAACCTATGGTGGATTACAAACCACTGATCCCGATTTGTTGGCGTTAAAAAGATTGGTGTATAGCCCTCAGGCGTATGAGACCGACGCGAGCGAGAATAATTTAACTTATCAATTAACGGTAGCCTACAAACCGAATAAGAAAATTAATGCCTTTGCAACCTATTCAACCAGCTTTAAGCCTGTTGGAGTTAACGTGGCAGGCCTTCCAACGGTAAATGGAAGTCCAGCTCTTGATTTGGCAGTTATCAGACCTGAATATGTAAAACATTATGAGGTCGGCATTAAAACAACATTTACGAAAGATTTTACATTTAATATTACATTCCACAATTCAGACATAGAAGACTATCAGACGCAGGTCCAGTCACCGGAAATTGGCGTTAACCGTGGATATCTTGCAAATGCAGAAAAGGTGCGGGTTCGCGGTGTGGAAATTGATGCCAACCTACAGGCAGGCAAACATTTCACATTCTTTGGCGCCCTTTCCTATACTGATGCGAAATACGTGAAGTTTACTAATGCTCCGTTGCCG
>JANPJC010000137.1:0-7325 GCA_031425315.1 Chitinophagales bacterium | reverse complement strand
TTCATAACAACTTGATTTACAAGTAATTATAAAACAATAAAATGAATTTGTTTCAAATCGTTTGAAATTTAAAATCTCTGAAACCCTTATCCAGCAATATTTTCAAAGAACTGAGTTACTTTATAACAAGACGCTAGTGATTTCTGTTTAATAATTAAATTAGATATTATGTCTGGTCCAACTTTAGGAAATGGTAAGATCTGTTACTTGAAAGTTCCGTCAGATGATGTGCGGGTATCAGTAAGTTTTTATCAGAAGGTTTTTGGATGGACCGTAAGACAGCGTACCGATGGCAGCATGGCATTTGATGACGGTGTGGGGCAAGTGAGTGGAACATGGGCATTGGGAGAGAAAGCGTCGCCGTTGCAAGGTATTTTGGTTTATATAATGGTTGACAATGCAGAAACGACGATGTTTAAAATAATTTCGCATGGTGGCAGTATAATGCAGGAGGTAGGTGCCGATGCGCCGGAAGTAACTGCAAAGTTTCGCGACCCTTTTGGGAATATTTGGGGCCTTTGCGAACAGCCTCGCTGATTTGATTAAGTCGTCACATTGAGGGTTCGAATAGATGAATCAAAGGAAATGACGCAATTAAATTTTTAGCAATAATGTGTTAGCGTGTTATAGGGTGGGGGTGTGGTGGGACAAAAGCGAAATCTTTTTTTCAAACGGTAGCAATGGAATTGATGGAGCAAACGGTAAAGGGTTGGAATGAAATAATAATTGACAGCAGTTGTGAGGTATATAAGTTTTACAAGGTGGCAGACGTAATTGAAACGAAACTCCATATTGATTTCACCGGTAAAATAAACAAACGGGATCATCTTTTCTGGCAGTTCACAATTGAGGAGACTGACCTTGTATTATTTTTTATACCTGAAGAGGGAGTAGGGCTTTATGCATCTTCCCAAATTGCAGCGACTGAAATGGAACTTTCTATTTTGCGTATGCTGGCTACTTCCTTATTTGTTCAGTTGATGAATTTTGACTGGATCGAATATTGCAAAGGGAAAACTATTGGCACCGTCAGCGATACGAATGGCGTGATATTACTGGATATATCAAATTTCAATGGAGCGGGAATCAGTCTTGAAAAACAGACAACCGACGGTTCGTATACAGTTAATTTTGATTTGTTTGGATGGCTTGCAAGGAGCCATGTTGAAGTTGACAAAAAAGCAGCAGAGAAGTTCATATTACAGTTGAAGTCTGCCATCAATTCATTTTTTGATTTGTACGATATTCCTGAATACAAACGAAAAGAGAATTGGCAGCAGAAACATGATCGGATATTGCAGGATATTGCCGATTTGAAAACGACCTATGAAAGATCAGATCAATACAAAACACTGGCAACGACAGTTAAAGAAAAAAATGTTTGGTGGAAAAGATACTGGGAAGCCCTTATAGGTAAAATTGGTTGGTAGCTTATTTAAGGGCCACTACCAACCTGCAACAGTATGGAAATTGTGTCGCTTAATAATTACTCAAATCATCTTGGATTTAAAACATAATTTCCATGATGGTTTATTTTGGAATGTGCGACATTGTAATATTATTCATCTAGTCGAAATCGAAAAATTCACCGAAGAATGACTTCTTCTTGTGAGGTCGGTTGGTGTGATATGAGGATTTATAATTGTGACCAAAGGCATCCTGTATTGGTGCATTATATTGATCAGTTGATTTCAGTTCAGGAATTTTTTGTTCAACATAGGAAATTATTTTATCAAGTTCTCCTTTGTCCAGCCATACTCCTCTGCAATTGGGGCAGTAGTCTATTTCAACATTATTTCTTTCTGCAATGGCTAATACCTGATCACAATTAGGGCATTTCATTGTAATTTGTTTCTTGTTTTAGTGAAATTAAAAAATAGTTATTTACGCCTTTCATATCCCTTTGCTATCAATTCGTCTTTGAGTAGTTTACGGGCAAAATGAATACGGCTTTTTATTGTACCCGTGGGTTTCTTTAATATGGAGGCAATTTCATCATATTTATATCCTTCAAAATAAAGCATGAACGGGTCTGAAAAGCTGCGTGGTAATCCCAGTATCAAATCATGGATTTCTTTACCGGCCAACCTCGATTCACTGCCTGGTAATTCGGATGTAAATAATCCATCCCTGGACACTTCCATTTGCGACAGAAGTTTTTTTCTCGATTTATTTTTGCGGTATGAATTGATAAAAAAATTGCGCATGATGGTAAACAGCCATGCGCTGATATTGGATCCAACCCGAAATTTATTTTTATGACGAAATGCCAGCAACAAGGTATCCTGAACAAGGTCGTGAGCAGCATCTTCATTCTTTGTAAAATGAATAGCGTATGGTTTTAGAGAATCATAATTGTTCAAAATAAGCTGGTCGAATTCAGGAGCATTCATCTTTTTTTACAAATATCTTTCAGATCAGACTCGTTCACAATATTTGGCCGTTAAACAAAACCGAACAAAGGAATCCGATATAGCTACAAGCTATACTTTCAGGTATTGTGATATTGAGAGCAGTTAGCAGGATATGATTGGTGGAAAGATGGAAAGGGTTTAAAGCGGTTAGCGTACAATGGTAAACAGTTAAATTATAGAGGCAAATAGTACAGCTGGAACTTTAAATAAATGTTTTCCTGAAGTTGAATTAATGAATTGCAGAAACCAATTGATCCATATTTTGAATAATGCGCATCAATACGGGATAATTGGGATGGTTTTTGGGTTTATCGCTACCAAGTAATTGAGTAAGTTCGGCAACGGCGATGAGCAATTCTTTTTTAGATACACTGTGTTCGAATATATCGATAGGTCGATGTATTTCAAAACCATCATTTAACAAGTCTATGATCGAAACTTCAAGAATATCTGCCAGTTTTTTAATCTGTTCGATCGTTACAGGGAGCAGATTGAGTTCTATCAGCGTATATTCTTCCATTGAGATTCTCATCTTTTTTGCAACCTCCGCTGCTGAAAGATTTTTCTTTTCTCTGTATAGTTTTACCAGTTTACCAGGCATAGAATGATTTTTCTTACTTATGAAGGTGATTTAACGAGGCGCTTACTGTATTAAGCAAAGACAAAAGGATAGAATAATAACTATGCTTCTCTGGAATACGCTTTTCAATTCTTTGCTGCAGATCTTTTAGCGCCCCGATAAGATGTTCTTTTTGTATACTTTCCTGAATGGAATACGGCCTGTGAATCTCAAATTCATCGCGAAGTAATTCATTGACAGGCACATCAAGGATTTTGCAAATCAGTTTCAGGTGACTGATCGTCAACTGTGTTTGATTATTTTCAATTTTGCTGTACGCATTCTGGGAGATACCCATTTGCTGGGCCACATTTTCCTGCGTATAATTTCTCATTTCCCTGTACCTGCGAATAACTTTTCCGGGCATGAATAAATAGTTTAGTAAAAAAAGTTGAAGTATACAATGCTGCAGGTTAGCTAAATTTCAGTTATTGCAATTGCATACTGATGGGGCGAAAGTAAGTAACAAGCGTGAAAAGTATTCAATTGATTATTGATATAGTTAAAATAAATTTATTTAATATTATTATTATTTTACACAGCTTAATTGGTAAGTTACCAATGTTATTTTGAGTATTACTCTCTAAACTAACCTAAATGAAACCCAGATTTTATTCCAAAGAAGCCATCGCTATCGGCACAGTTTTTCTCACACCGATATTAGGTTGTATTTTATTTGCCGGCAATTTGCGGCAGGTGGGAAAAGGTAAAATTACACCCCTGTTAATTATCGGCAGTATTGTGTGGACCGCATTGTTGAATCAAATAACGAAAGCTTGGGTGCCAAATCCCTTGATTCAGTTGTTCCTATCCAATGCACTGGCAGCAGCATTGCTGGTAACATTGGCCTGGAACAGTTTTCTCTCGAATTATCCGGATTTTGATAAACGTTCCCCCTGGAAAATTGTCTTAGTTTTTACAGGTGTTTGTGTTGCTTTGTTATTGCTGCAGGTACTGGCTGCAAAAAGATAGTAGGATCTTCCTGAATGGTCATTACTTTCAAAATATTTATAAGTTTATTTTACAATAGTGTGAACCAACCATTTGACGATTTCGACCTTACAGATTTTTGGGAAGAAAGTGATTATGCAAAAAAAGAATATCAGGATAATCCACTTACCGATGATGCCATACGCAAAGTAGAAAATGATCTTGGATACAAATTACCGGCATCATATATGGCATTGATGCGTACCCGCAATGGGGGAATACCCAAAAATACAGCTCATCCTATGAAGGAACGGACTTCATGGTCTGATAGTCATGTTTCAATTAACGGGATCATGGGTATCGGCTACAGGGCCACATATTCGATATGCGGAGAGCTAGGCAGTTCATTTATGATTGATGAATGGGAATATCCTGATGATGGGGTATATGTTTGTACAACGCCAACCGGCGGCCATAATCTGGTATTGCTCGATTATAGTAAATGCGGAAAAAATGGTGAACCCGAAGTTGTTTTTGTAGATCAGGAATTTGATTATAAGAAAACATTGATTGCAAATAATTTTGAGACTTTCATTCGTGGATTGGTGAATGATGCGGTATATGAAGATGAACTCCTGCTATTTAATGCTGATATTTTTGAAACTGCAGATTTTTCAACTCCTTTAAGAAAGTTGATTGCTAAAGAAAAATCAATAGATTTTGACAAGGTTCTTCGAAAGTTATTAGCCGATATTGTTGCTGAAAAGAAATATTTTGTATTGCATGATGATTTTCTGTCAAGACTTTGTTATGATATACAATTCTATTTGCTGAGCAGGCATCAGAAATTACAGTCGCGCGAAAAGTTTTTGAAGGTGTATCCCCTGCTGATCGCTTTTTCAGATACTGCTATTGGAACGGGTGGATATGCGCTCGATTTTATTGAAGAATGGTTTGATAACAGGATTGCCCGAAAGGAAATCCGCAAACCGTTTTTCGGCGGCTTACAGTTTAGTGAAGATTATAAAAAGCAATTTCTTGAAGCAATTGCCAGATATGAATGATATAAGAGATGAAATACAAGTGCAGCTGAAAAAGCTGGAGCAGGACAAAGGCATTAAGATATTATATGCTGTTGAAAGCGGTAGCAGGGCCTGGGGCTTTGAGTCCGTAGATAGCGACTGGGACGTTCGATTTATTTATATTCATCCAACGGAATGGTACCTGCAGATTGATGATAAGAAGGACAGTATTGAAATTATGCTGCCAAATGATATTGATATGGCAGGATGGGAACTGAAAAAGGCATTAAAGTTATTCAGAAAATCAAATCCCCCTTTACTGGAGTGGCTGAGTAGCCCGATTGTGTACAGTAAGCAATCGTCACTTCGAAGGCATTTAATAGAAATGGTTGCTGAATATTTTATGCCGAAATCATGTCTGCATCATTACCTGCATATGGCAGAAGGAAATTATAGAAATTACCTTCAGGGTGATATGGTGAGGTTGAAAAAATATTTCTATGTTTTGCGACCTGTGCTGGCCTGCGAATGGATTCATCGAAGGGCGACCATGCCACCTATGGAATTTCATATATTGCTGGATGAGATGATGGAAGATGGTATGGTGAAATTGGAAGTGCAACATTTACTAAAGAGAAAAATGAGTGGGGAAGAATTGAAAGAGGAACCCCGTATCCAGGTGTTGAATAATTTTCTTGATGAGAGAATTAAATACTTTGCTGAACAGGTAAAAGCTTTTCCTAAATCTTTAATGGCAGATACGCCAAAGCTGAATGCTTTGTTTTTGGAACTGATGAAAGAATCCTGGTCACAGTAAAATTAAGCAGTAAAAATTTGCACAGATTTAATAACTAATGTGCCAGCTGCAAAAGAACAGTGTTATCAAATAGCTATATCCTGAACCAAACAAAATTGTTTGTTTTATGGAATCCGGGGATATTTTTTCTCTTAGGATAAGAGATGACGAAACGCATATTTTTTTCCTCGCTGATATTTATAATAAGCTGTTACTGCAAAAAAGCAGATGATATTAAACTTTCGGAGGAAGAGTTATTCCTTTGTGGAATAATGGGTTATCAGGAGCCTCAATATCCGGGTGGTGACAGTTCGTTAAGCGTTTTTTTTAATGAACATTTTAATATTGATTCCTTACCTGATTCCCTGTTAAAGAAGAAAAGGCTGACAGTTAAATTTTCTGTGGATACAATCGGGATTACAAATGTGTTGGAGATAATTGACTCTTATAGCCCGCTGATAGATACCGAATTGACCCGCGTTTTTAGTATCCTTAAACCCTGGACTCCGGGGATAGTCGCAGGTAAAAAAGCTGTTTATGTTTTACGTCAGCCGATAAGTTTTGTACTGGAGGAATGAAAATGATGCGTAAATCTGACTAAAGAATGAGGCTAATTATTTTGTCTGAATTCAGATCGCCACTGTTGATTACCTTTGCGCGGCAATGCATGAAATTATCCAGGTTATCGCTCCACAGATTAAACAATTCGAAGATTACTTTAAAGAAGAATTCCGAAGCGATATTCCTTTGCTGGACAAAATTTTAGGTTATATCGAAAAAAGAAAGGGAAAACAAATGCGGCCTGCTTTTGTTTTGCTGAGCGCTGCATTACATGGCGATATCAACAAGGCTAGTTTTCGGGCTGCAACATTTGTTGAAATGATCCACAATTCATCACTTATCCACGATGATATAGTGGATGATGCTGATGAAAGGCGTGGAGCATTTTCGATCAATGCCCTCTGGAAAAATCGGATAGCCACCTGGACGGGCGATAATCTGTTCACTAAAGGCATTTTACTTTTACTTGATCATGGTGATCATAATATTCTGAAGATATATGCTGATTCGATTGATAAAATTATCAAAGGTGAATTGGTACAGATTGAGAAATCTAAAAAGTTGAATCTTAATGAGGATGTTTATTTTGATATCATAAAAGGGAAGACGGCTACTTTACTCGCCGCTTCCTGTGCTGCAGGTGCCGCATCGGCAACTGAGGATGAGTCTGCAATTCATGATATGTATAACTTCGGAGAAAAGACCGGCATTGCATTTCAAATCAAAGATGATTTGCTTGATTATGCAGATAACGACATAGGCAAGCCAACCCGGAATGATATTAAGGAGAAAAAAGTAACATTGCCACTATTGTTTACGATCAATAATTGCAGCGCAGCAATGAGAAGACAATTGATCCATATCGTAAAACATCAGAATACCGATGCCGAAAGTGTGGAATTTCTTGTTGAACAGGTTATCCGGCACGGAGGTATTCGTTATGCTGAAGAGAAGATGAAATTGTATCGCAATGACGCTGTAGC